>NZ_JADPZX010000001.1:1530208-1836250 GCF_015712165.1 Streptomyces spinoverrucosus
GGCGCGGCATCGGGCAGCCCGACGGCGTCCAACAGAGAGGCGCGCCGGAGCCGGACCTCGGCCCGGTCCGTCGCGAAACCGGACAACCGGATGGCCTGATCGAGCGATGCGCCGACGGTCCGCAGCGGGTTCAAGGCGGCCAGGCTGTCCTGGAAGACGACACCGATCTCCCGCCCGTAGAGCTGTCGCAGGGCCGTCTCCGGCGCCCCGATCAGGTCGAGGGTGTCGGCTGGGGTCCGCAGCAGGGCCGAGCCGCTCACCTGCGCCGATGGACCGAGCAGGCCCAGCGGCCCCAGCGCCGAGCTCGACTTGCCGCTGCCGCTCTCCCCCACCAGCGCCAGGATCTCCCCGGCCGCCAGGCGAAGGCTGACGTCGGCCACGACCCGCCGGTCGCCGTAGGAGACGTTCAGGGCCTGGACTTCGAAGACCGCGTTCTCCTGTGCGGATTTCGCGCTCTCCTCTGCGGACTCCGCGTGGTCCGAGACGGGCCCGGCCGGGACGGGGGCGTTCACGGAGGGGCCGGCCGGAACGGGAGCGTTCGCGGATGAGCCGGCCGACTTCGGGCGGCGGCGCGGAACCCGACGGCCGACGAAGAACGCCGAGGGGCGTGCCCGGTCGCCGGTCGTGAGGTTCTCTCCCAGCAGGTTCGCCGCCAGCACGACCGCGGTGATGGCGATCCCGGGCGGATAGGCCAGCCACCATGCGGAGTCCAGGAAGGGCCGTGCCTCGACGAGCATCGCCCCCCATTCCGCGTCGGGTGGTGGGACGCCGAGCCCGAGGAAGCTCAGCGACGCCACGGCCAGCACGATGACCCCGAGGTCGGTGCTGCCGTAGACAAGGCAGGGGCCGATGGTGGCCGGGAGCAGGTGCCGCCCGACGATCCGGCGGCGGGGCGCACCGAGCACACGCAGCGCGTCCAGGTGCACCCCGCTGCGAGCGCTGCGGACCTGGGCGCGAGCGATCCGCGCGTAGGGTGCCCATCCGGTGAGGGCGAGGGCGAGCACGATGTTCTCCGTGCCCGGGCCCCGGACACCGATGACGGCCAGCGCGACCAGCAGAGCGGGGGCGGCCATCGTGACGTCGACCAGCCCGACCAGCATCCGGTCGAAGGCGCGGCCCACGTAACCGGCGGTGACACCGAGGACCACGCCGAGGGCGATCGAGAGCAGCAGCACGGCAGCCGTGACCGTCAGGGAGATCCGGGCCGCCTGGAGAAGCCGCGACAACTGGTCGCGACCGAGCTGGTCGGTGCCGAGCAGGTGTTCTCCCCCGGGGGCCTGCAGCGTGGCGGCCAGGTCGTTGGCGGTGGGGTCGCACGGCGTCAGCCAGGGCGCGCTCAGGCCGAGCAGGACGAAGCCGACCAGAGGTACGGCCGCGGCCATCGTGCGCCGGCGGCGACGGGACTGGGCCGTGCGGGCCCCACGCTGACGTCTGGTCACCGCACGCTCCGGACTCGCGGGTCGACAAGGCCGTGCAGCGCGTCGGCGGCCGCGTTGGCGGCCACGATGGCGAACCCGAAGTAGGCGACGCCTCCTTGCAGGGCGGGCAGGTCCCGCGCGGCGACGGCCTGGGCGAAGTAGTCTCCGACCCCGGGCCAGCCGAAGATCTGCTCGACGATGACGGTGCCGACGAGCAGCCCCGCGACGGTGAACCCGGCCACGGTCAGGACCGGCCCGGCCGCGTTCGGCAGCGCCTCACGCAGCAGGATCCGGCGCGGCGAGGCACCCCGCGCCACGGCGGCCTGGATGTGGGGTGCGGCCAGCGCGTCGGCCACGGTGACCGCGACGACCCGGCTGAGCACCCCCGCCAGTGGAAGAGCGAGGACGACCATGGGCAGGAGCCACGTGCTCGGTCCGGCCATGCCGCCGGTGGGTACCAGGCCGAGCGTCAACGCGAGGTAGAGCACCAGCAGGTAGCCGAGCCAGAAGGGCGGGACCGCGGAGGCGGTGAGACCGACCGTACGCAGCACCCCCCGTACGAACCGCCCGCGGGCGCGTACCGATGCGAGGCCGAGGGCCAGCCCGAGGGCCACACCGAGGCCACCGCCGAGCGAGGCCAGCCCGAGGGTGACCGGCACGCGGCCGGCCAGCTCGGCGGTCACCGGCTGCCCGGTCCGGTACGACTCGCCGAGATCTCCGGTGAGCGCGTTGCCGAGGAACCGGAGGTACTGCTCGGCCACGGGGCCGTCCAGGCCGAGTTCGGCGCGTACCGCCTCGATGTCCGCGGCGGTGGCGGCATCCCCGATCCGGTCCACGGCCACGGCCCGGGCCGGGTCGCCGGGGGCGAGCTGGGCAAGGGCGAACGTCATCCCCGACAGGGCGAGCAGGACCACGACGAGACCTGCCGCGCGGCGCAGCAGGAACCCCGCCACCGTGGCGCCGGTCCGGGGCGCGCGTACCGCACGCCCCGGACCGGTCGATGCGGACACACTCACCTCAGGCCGACGCCGTTGAGCTCGAGGTCGTACTCGGTGGTCGGGATGGCGAACCCGGTCACGGTGTCACGCACGGCCCACAGTCGCGTGCGGTAGGCGATCGGCACGTAGCCGGCGTCGGCGTACAGCGCGTCGTAGAGGGCCTGGTACTTGGCCTTGCGGTCCTTCGGGTCGCGGGCGAACAGCGCGGCGTCGACCAGCCGGTCGTAGGCGCCGGTCGCGAACACCGGTGACTCGGCGCCCTCGGCGAGGAAGGCGACCGCCGTGCTTGACGGGTCGTACGGGGCGCCGTACGTCTCGAAGAACGCGATGTCCCACTTGCCGGCCGCCTTGTCCTCGTAGTACGCCGTGTCGTCGACGAAGACGATGTCGGTACCGACCCCGACCTCCTTCAATGCCCCGGCCACCGCTTCGGCGCTGCCGCGGGCGTCCTGCATGCCGTTGGCGTTGGCGGACACCAGGAACCGCAGGCGCAGCGGCTTGCCGTCCTTGCTGCGGGTGTCGCCGGAGCGGGTGTAGCCGGCGGCGTCGAGCGCCTTCTCGGCGGCGGCCTTGTCGAAGGTGAAGGTCTGGTCGGCGCCGGAGTCGGGGACGGCGGGCGGGAAGAAGCGCGACGCCGGCTCGCCGTAGCCGAGGTAGAGCGCCTCGATGAGGGCCTTGCGGTCGAGCGCCTTGGCCACCGCCTCACGGACGGCCTTGTCCCCGGCCGGGCCCTTCGGGTTGAAGCCGAGCATGACCGTGACGTCGGGCTCGCCGGTGAGAAGCCGTGCTCCGCCGCCGCCCTTGCTGAGCGACTTCGCCTCGACCGGGGTGATCGGGGCCAGATAGGCGCCGCCGATGACATCCAGCTCACCGTTGCGCAACGCGGCCAGGCGCGACTGGGAGTCCGGGACGACCTTGAACTCCAGACGGTCCAACAGCGGTTTCCGCCCCCAGTACGCGTCGTTTCGCTGCAGGACCGCACCGGTCGCGGAGTTGGAGACGAACTTCCACGGCCCGGTGCCCACCGGCGCGGAGAACTTCCCGTCGGCGCCGACCGAGGCAGGGCTGAGGAAACGCACCGGCCGGGCGATCGACAGTTCCTGCAACAGGGGGTCGTACGGCTCGGACAGCTTCAGCTTGACGATGTCCGGGTCGATCACCTCGACACCGGTGATCACCTTGGAGGCACGGAAGAAGGCGAAGTCCTTCTTGCCGACCCAGCGGTCGAAGTTCCACTTGACCGCCTTGGCGTCGAACGAGGTCCCGTCGTGGAAGGTCACGCCGTCGCGCAGGTCGAACTCGACGGACTTGCCGTCCGGAGCCACGGTCCAGGACTCGGCCAGTTCGGGTCGCAGCTTCCCGTTGGGTCCATAGCCGACGAGCGCGTCGAAAACGCCGTCGAGGACGAGGAAGTTGGCGCTGAACGTGTGCGGGTCCAGTGCCCCGGACTCGGAGGCCAGGCCGATGCGCAGAGTCCCTCCCGCCTTGGGCGTACCCGCCTTCGGCTCGGCGGACTGGCAGGCGGTGAGGGTGAGCACGGCGGCGGCGAGAACGGCCGTCAGCGACCGGAACCGGCCGGCCCGGGGGTGGCGGGAAGGGCTCACGTGGGTTCTCCAGTCGTGCGGGCGTCGGCGGGCGTACTTCCGGCAAGGCGTCGCGCATTCCTCACGGCGCCCGCCGCGCGGTGATGAGGAACTGCATCCGGGGGTCCACCTGGTGGCCCACCGCTGGATCGCGGGACAGCTCCAGCTCCGCGGCCTGGATCTCCGGCAGGTCACGGATCCGCACGTCGACGAAGCCCGCGTCTCGGACCGCCGCGGCGAAGTCCTGCGGATCCGCTGACTCCGCGAGCGTCAGCGCATGCACCACATGGGGCTGGTAGGCGGAGTGGAACACGGCTTCGTCCGGCCTGTCCCGGGACGTATCGATCCCGTTCGCGAACCACAGCCCGTCGACGACGGCGAGATGCCCACCGGGCCGCAGCAGCTCGTGCCAGTTCCGCAGCGCCTGCACCGGTTCGCGCAGCGTCCACAGCAGGTACCGCGCGGTGACGGCGTCGAACGAGGCGGCGGGCAACGGCGGGCGCACGGCGTCCCCGACCCGGAAGATTGGCGGGTCGTCCAACTCCGCGGCCTTGGCTCGGGCGAGGTCCAACATCCCCTCGGCGAGGTCGACCCCGGTAACCCGGTGTCCCAGCTGCCACAGGTGGACCGCGACCTGGCCGGTGCCGGTGCCGACGTCGAGCACGTCGGCCGGTGCCTGGGGCAGCGCCGAGGCCCAGACCTGCTGCCAGTGCTGTGCGGCCTCACCCATGTGCAGCCGGCTCGTCGGGTGCGCGTCGTAGTCGGGGCCGTGGCCGCTCCAGTACGACGTGATTGGTTCCTGCACGTCGGAATCGGTCATTCCGGCTGCTCCAGTTCCTCTTCCTCGGCGAGCTGCTCCAGGCCACCGACGGCCGGCAGCCCGTGCCTGCACGACGGACTTCGCGCGGGACGGCTGGTGCCGGCGGTCACGCTGACTCCTCGTCGAGCTGAGCGGCGAGCAGGTTGACGTAGCGGCCGTCGGCGGCGACCAGCTCGGCGTGGGTGCCGGTCTCGGCGACCCGGCCCCGGTCCAGGACGACGATCCGGTCGGCGGTGCGGATGGTGGACAGCCGGTGCGCGATGACCAGCGTGGTGCGCCCTTGCCTGGCGCTGTTCATCGCCGCGGTGACGGCCTGTTCGCTGGCGGCGTCGAGGTTGGACACCGCCTCGTCCATGACGAGGATCGGCGCGTCCTTGAGCAGCGCGCGAGCAATGGCGATGCGCTGCCGCTGCCCGCCGGACATCCTGGCGCCGAGCTCCCCGGCCACCGTGTCGTAGCCGTGGGGCAGCTCGGCGATGAACTGGTGCGCCTGGGCGGCCCGGGCGGCCGCCTCGACCTCCTCGTCGGTGGCGTCCGCACGGCCGAGCCGGATGTTCTCCCGCAGGGACGTGTTGAACAGGAACGTGTCCTGCGGCACCAGGGTCATCAGCCGACGCAGGTCCTCCGCCGGGAAGTCGCGCACGTCGTGCCCGCCGACCGTGATGGAGCCGGCGGCCGCGTCCCAGAACCGCAGCAGCAGGTTGGCGCAGGTGGACTTGCCGGCCCCGGAGTGCCCGACCAGCGCCACGGTCTCCCCGGGGCGGATCTCGAAGGAGACGTCCTCGACGGCGGGCCGCAGGTCGTCGCGGTAGGCGAAGCCGACTCCGTCGAAGCGCACCACCGGCGTGATCGGGCCGGCGGGCGCGGAGTCGACCAGGTCGGTCACCGGGGGAGGCTGCTCGATCAACGTGACGATGCGTTCCGCGGCGGCGGCCACCACCGACAGCTCCCGGGCGACCTCGGTCACCTTGAGCACGGGCATCATCGACATCGCGGCCAGCACGACGGCGACGGGGAAGGCGGTGGCGGCCAGTTCGCCCTGGTCCACCAGTCGGGCGCCGAGCACCAGCACCACGAGGATGCCGACCAGGGCGATGGTGTCCGTCGCGGAGTATTCGATTCCGGACCGTCGTCCGTGCCGCGCCTTCGCCGCCGCGAGCCGCGAGCCCTCCTGGCGCAGCAGCCCCAGCCGCTGCTCCCGGCCACCGAAGTTGACCAGCTCGCGCAGGCCCTGGAAGGTGTCGGCGCTGTCGGCGCCGATCCGGCCGAGTGACTCGCGCAGGTCCCGGCCGTGGGCCTCGGCCCGGCGGCGCAGCCAGGCCGGCACCGAGGCGAGCACCAGCAGCACCGGCAGCAACGCCACCGCCAGTGACCAGTGGAAGCTGCCCAGGGCCACCGTGGTCGCCACCGGGATCGTGGTGGCCACCGCGAGCGGGCTCAGCGTGTGCGCGAAGAAGAGTTCGATCTGCTCGACATCGGCGATCGCCGCCGATCCCAGGTCACCTGACCGGCGTTCGAGCATGTACCCGGGGGAAAGCCGCTCGAAAGCCGCGTACACCTTGCCGCGGGTGTCGGCCAGGGCACGGAAGGCGGCGACGTGGGCGAACACGCTGTCGGCCACGTTGAAGAAGGCGAGCGGCGCGATGAGCGCCGCCAACAGCACGATCCAGCCGGTGAGTTCCCCGGCCGAGCTGCCGGTCGCCGCGAGCGCGACCACGTAGGCGCCGATCCCGGCCGAAGCGAGCGCGAGCAACTGGTGCACCGCGCCCGCGAGATAGGCGACGGCGATCAGCCTCCGGTGCTCCCCGAGCAGCGGCATGAGCACCCGCAGCCGGGCACTCAACGACCGCGGCCGCGCGCGATCCTCACCGCCGGTGTCGTGCAGGTGGTCGTGGTCGTGGGTGACAGCGGTCATCGCGTCGCTCCCGTCTGAGTGGCGACGAGCTCGGCGTAGGCCCCGGCTGAGCCGAGCAGGTCGGCGTGGCTGCCCGCCTCGACCACGAGGCCGCCGTCCATCACCACGATCCGGTCGGCGTCGCGGACCGTGGACAGCCGGTGCGCGATGACGACGCTCGTCCGGCCACGCATCAGCTCGGTCAGTGCCTGGGTGATCTCGGCCTCGTTCGCGGCGTCCACACTGGACGTCGGCTCGTCGAGAACCAGGACCGGCGCGTCCTTGAGCAACGCACGTGCGATCGCCAGCCGTTGCCGTTCGCCGCCGGACAGCTTCAGCCCGCGTTCCCCGATCACGGTGTCGTAGCCCTGCGGCAGCGCGTGGATGAACTTGTCGGCACGGGCCGCCGCCGTCACCCGGTCCAGCTCCTCCGGCCGCGCGTCCGGCTTGGCCAGCAGCAGGTTGTCCCGGACGGTGCCGTGGAAGAGGTACGTGTCCTGGGACACGACGCCGACAAGCGCGCGCAGCTGTGCCAGCGGCAGTTCGCGGATGTCCCGCCCGCCGAGCCGGATCACACCGTCGTCGGGGTCGAAGTAGCGCATCAGCAGCGCGATCAGCGTGCTCTTGCCCGCGCCGGAACGGCCGACGACCGCCAGACGCTCACCCGGTGCCACCGTGAGGCTGAAGTTCCGCAGGGCCGGGGCGCTTCGCGTCGGGTAAGTGAAGGAGACGTCCGAGAAGGTCAGGCCAGGCGGGTCCTCGGTGAGCGCGGGGGCCGTCGTGGCCGGCTCGGTCACGTCCGGCTCGAGCCGCAGCAGCTCCGCGACGCCGACGCTCGCCGGGATCGCGGAGTACGCGGCGTGGTAGGCGGCCTCCAGGTCGTGCATCGGCCGGAACGTCTCCCGCGTGAGCATGAGGATGACGAAGAGCCCGGCAACGCTGATCGAACCCCGGGCCGCGTGCCAGGCGCCGAGCGCGACCGCGGCGGTGGTACCGATCGGCACGAGCAGTTGCGCGACGCTGGAGGAGGCGGCCCAGGACCACATGAGCCGGATCGAGTCCACGCAGAAAGCCTCGGCCCGGGCTGCCAGCTCCCGCCCGCGGCGCCCGCTGGCGTTGAACGCCTTGAGCGTCGCCATGCCCTGCACGGCGTCGAGGTTCTCGGCGTACAAGCCACGGTAGGACCGCATCCATCGATCACCGCGATCCTTGATCCACCGCGCGCCGAGCAGCTGGGACAGCGGCGCCAGCAGGGCGCACACCAGCACGATGACACCGACCAGCGGATCGATCACCATGATGCATGCCGATGCCGCGCCGGCTCCGAGCATGGAGGCGTACACCGACGGCACGAAACGGCCGATCAGGGGATCGAGCAGTTCCACCGAGTCGACGACGGTGGACTGCAGGTCTCCGGTGCGCAGTTGCTGAGCCTGACCCGGGCCGATCTCGATCAGCTTCGCCGTGAGCCGCTGCCGCACCGCCTCCTTCACCCGGCCGGAAACGCGGGGCGCCCAGCTGTCGCGGAGCACGATCACGGCGATCCGGGCGAGCTGCAGCGCCACGATCCCGACCACCGGGCCCGCGAGTTCGCCCACCGAGGCGCCGCCGAGCACGTTTGCCAGCAGTCTCGCGATCAGCAGCCCTTGACCGATGTAGGTGGCGGTGACCAGCAGGAGCAAAACGACCAGCCCGGCGACCTCGATCCGGGCGCGCCGCGAGAAGGACAGGAAGAGGCCAACAGCCGATCGCACGAAGGATCCTCTCCGCCCGGGCGGGCTGGCATCGTGGGACGCTCGGCCCCGAACGGAGGCTTATTGCAACCTCTTGGCAATAAGTAGTCCAGCGCCCGTGGCGCCGTCAAGACTTCGAAGACATGAAGTTAAATGGTTGTCATTTTCGATGCTCTGCAACCGCTGCGACGGGCGAGCGATGACGATTCTGCTACCCAACCACTTCCTCGCCGACCGCCAGGAAGCCCTCGACACACCCGACTTCAGCCGGCTCGCCGCCCGAGACGCGTTGCGGGCCGCACCCTCTCCCTGCCTGCCGACCCGCTCGCCGCACGGACAAGGGCTTCCAGCGCGGGGCGTGGCCGCAGCCCCTCGCCCGCATCGAACTCGACCCACGGTGCCCGGAGTTCACCAGCAGTCACCGTCGAACCACAAACACATGCAGCAATCACTATATGTTAATGTCGCCATGCACTGTCACGGCGAGAGCCGCGGACGCACAACCACGCACAAGGAGCCCCCCTCATGGCCACCGCAACCGAGCACCGCACCCACGACGACCACGCACACGCCCACGGCGAAGGCTGCGGCCACGTCGCCTTCCCGCACGGGGACCACACCGACTACGCGCACGACGGCCACGTCCACCGGGTCCACGGCGACCACGTCGACGAGTGCGCGGGAACCGGCCACGCCGTGCACGACGGCCACGACCACCACCACGGCGAGGGCTGCGGCCATGTCGCCGTGCCGCATGACGACCACACCGACTACGTGCACGACGGTCACCGTCACGCGGCCCACGAGGGACACTGGGACGACCACTGACACCTCGCACACCGAAGCGGCCAACCGCCACACTGGAAATCATTGCCATATGCTAATGTCTGCATATGACAACGACTTCCCCTCCCTCGGCGGACGAGCCGCTACAGACCTTGCAGGCCGCCAGTGACCTGCTGCGCGCACTGGCGTCGCCCGTCCGGCTGGGCATCGTGCGCGAGTTGGCCGACGGCGGGAAGTACGTCCACGAGCTGGTGACCGCCCTCGGCGTCAGCCAGCCCCTGGTCTCGCAGCACCTGAGGGTGCTGCGCACCTCCCGGATCGTCACCGCCCGGCGCGAGGCCCGCGAGACGCGCTACCGCCTGACCGACGACCATGTGGCACACATCGTGCTGGACGCCATTCGGCACGCACAGGAGTAGCCACCGCCAGACGCGGCAACACCCTGAGGGCCGCCCGGCTTCCCCCTAGAAAGCACCCCCGCTGGGCGGCCCTTGACATGCCGTGCTCTCGAACAGCAGGTACGGGCCACCGGTTCCGTCGAGGCGCCCGCCAACACGCGCGCACGGGGCTGCCCCACCAGCTCCGCCGATCACGGCGCATCGGGGCCGCCGAGCAGGGGGTCGGGGATGGCGGCCCAGCCCTCTCGCCCCAGCGACAGTTCGGCGTCGGTGAGGAGGGCCGCGTCCAGCGCCGAGCGGATGCGGTGCGGGTCCAGGCCGACGCCGGTGAAGGTGAGCTCGTTGCGTCGCTCGCCGTAGTAGTCGTGCCAGAACCAGGAGGCGAGCGTGCGCCGCTGCGGGGAGGCGGCCTCCCAGGCCGGGGCGTCCCCCTGCTCCAACCAGCGGTCGGCCTCGGCCAGTTCCAGATGCGGTCCTGCCGAGCGCCAGGCCACGACGGAGTCGGGACGGCCGGCCAGCCACAGATGACCACGGCTGCGTACGACACCGCACAGCACGTCCGCGAGAACGTCGGCCAGGCGCTGCGGATGCATCGGGCGGCGGGCCCGCCACAACACGGACTCCACCCCGTGACTGACGCCGCCCGGCCGGCGGATGCGAGGCACGGTCACCGGCTCCAACCGGGCCCGCCACACATCGTCGGCCGCGCGGGGAACGGGCTGGACCGGGAGGGTCGGGAGTTCCCCGGCCGGGAGATTCAGGAGCAGGGCCTGGGCGTTGAGGTGAGCGGCCAGCGCCCCGACCCCGGCCTCGCGGCGGCCCTCGTGCGGCCCGTGCGGCACGAGCAGCACATCCGCCGCCTCCACCTGACGCACCGCGACCTCGGCAGGAGTCAGAGGCTCACCGCGCCCGTCCCCGTTCCACAGGCGCATGGACCGGTGCACACATCCGAGGTCCGCCATGAACGGGGCGGCATCGACACCGACCATGACCGGCCCGGGATCATAGTGGTCCCCCAGGCGACCGCTGCCGATCCGCGCCCGCCACAACTCGACCAGGAACGGCAGGACATCGAGGCTCTCCGGCAGCGCCAGAACCACATGTACGCCGTCCTCGGCGCGCCGCAGAGCCATCAGGTCCTGGCGGAGAATCACCACAGGATCGCCCGTCGCACCCTGGGCAGCGGCGTCCCGCAAGCGCGCGTCAGCGCCGGACATGAAGCGCTGAACCGCCGGATATCCCTCACCCCGCTCCTGGATGGAGACGGCCATCACCACCGCGCGCGGAGCCGTACGCAGCAAGGCGTCCACCACGGCACCGCGCACCTCCGGTGTATTGCCGGCCACCACGCTCAACAGCCCTTTCCGCACGCCGTACGCCCTCAGTTGAGGTGAGCGACGTGCCGTGGAGCGGGTGCCGCGCGCAGCCGGTCGGGCAGCGTGCCGTCGACCGGCATCCCGGCCCGCAACCACGCGCCGACCGCCTCCGCGTCCGCTTCCCCGACGAGCGGCCCGAGACGCACCGAGGCCCCGGAGGGCCGACGGTCCACCGCGCACGGCTGCACGGCCGCATACAGACCTCGACCGGGGCGGCAGTGCAACAGGGATTCCAGGCACCCGGTGGCAACCATGACCCCGTGCGGACAGTCACGCACGGCCCGCCGCAGCACGTCGACCACCTGACCGTCGGCGGTGTCACGGCAGGCGGTGCAGACAACGAGGGTGAAAGGACGACTTCGGCGGCCGGCCCCTGCTCGAGCCATGCCCTGCCCCCTTCCCAGCTTATTGAAAATGGTTCCCATTTATATACCACGCCACCGCCGCCGAGGCGTGAACCGGGGACCACATGGATATGACTGCCATTTTCATCTACCCTTGACCGTGCATCCGCCTCGATCCCGACACAACCGGGGGGTCATCAGCTGTGAGCGGCCGGATCACCCGCCAGCGCGCAGCGGTCCTCAATGCGCTGACACACTGTCAAGAGTTCGTGTCCGCCCAGGACTTGCACGCCCTGCTGACGGCCGACGGCACCCAGATCGGGCTGACCACCGTCTACCGCGCGCTGCGCGACCTGGAGGCGACCGGCGGCGTCGACGTCGTACGCGACGAAGTCGGCGAACGGTTGTACCGCTCGCGGGCCGGCGACGAGCACCGCCACTACCTGATCTGCCGCAGTTGCGGACGCAGCCGTCCGGTGGACTCCGAGGTCATCGAGGAGTGGGCCGAGCGCATCACAGCCCAGACCGGCTTCGCGGCCGTGGAGCACACCGTCGAGCTCACCGGCGTCTGCACCGCCTGCCAGCCCGCGACGGACGAAAGAGGCAATCCACCACGGCCCTGGGACTCAGGCCACACAGCGCATCGGGACCGGCCACCCCGAGCCGCACCGCCCGAAGGAGACCGTCCGCTCGGCACGCGCCCCGGACGACGACACCGCACATCGTGACCCGCCGCCCACCTGCGCCAGGCCCGGCTGTCCGCCTCTTGAAGCGGTCGCCATCGAGACCACCTGCCTCGCCGACCCCGCACCGCTCGGCATCCGCGCCCCGGGCCGACGCAAGGGCCCGCATCCCGACGCGGCCGAGGTCGAGTTCGACGGCCGGCGACACGGCGATGATCGCGTGGTCGACGTTGGCGGCGAGGATCTGCCCCTCGGACCGCTTGGAGGAGGTGGAGCGTACGAAGGCGGTACGGCGTGGCAGATACGTCCGTACGTAGCGGGGGCTGCCCGCGGGTTCGACGGCGACCCAGTCGCCGGTGCACACGACCCGCATCGGATCGTGCGGTGTGACGAAGGCGGTGTCGGCGCGCAACACTCCGTCGGCGGTGGCCACGTCGCACTGACCGCGGTCGACCCGGACGACCCGCCCGGCCAGCAGCCCCTCGCAGTCGTACGGGGTGAACTCGTCCGCCCATGCCTCGTCCCAGCCGTAGGGGGCGAGCGCGGCGGAAGCAGAAGTGGAAGTCAAGGGAGACCCTTCACAAGGGTGGCCCCGGCAGGCGCGCGTACGACGACGCGCGCGGAAGCGTCGAGTGTGTCAGCCGGTGGCCACGGAGGTGGACTTGATGAACTCCGGGATGCGGGCAGCGCCCAGCGCAGCGACAGCCATCGGTCGACACCTCCCTTACCACTCGGCCGAGCAGCGGCAGCCGACGGCTGCCGCGCGAAGCAGCCCTCACACTGGGGAGTCGCACCCGCGAGCGCCACCGAATTTTGCGGCTCAAGCCCGGCCATGGGCCTCCTGCGAGCGTCGCGACAGTGCGTCGATGACTGCCGCAGCGAAGAGCACACCTCCCGTGATCATGAATTGCACGGCTGCGGGGGTGTCCGTAATCGCCATGCCCGAGGCGATCGACTGGATGACCAGGATGCCGAGCACGGCGGACCAGGTCGTACCACGCCCTCCGAACAGGCTGGTGCCACCGATGACCGCTGCCGCGATGGCATTGAGCAGCAGTGCGCCCGAGCCCGAACTCTGGCTCACCGAGGTGATGCGCGAGGCCAGGAAGAGACCGCCGATCGCGGCCATGGTGCCCGAGACCGCGAGCACCGCGGTCTGCACCCGCGTCACACTGACGCTGGCGCGACGGGCCGCCTCGACACCGCCGCCCAGTGCGTAGACCTGCCGCCCGTGGTAAGTGCGGCGCAGAGCGATGTCGAGGCCGGCCACGATCACGAGGAAGATCAGCAGGGCGAGCGGCAGACCCTGGAAGCGGTTGAGCACATACGCGGCGGTGAACGCGATCACCGCGAGGGCTCCCGCACGCACGGCGATCCCGCTCAGTGAGCGGTGCCGCATGCCGACCGCCCTGCGGCGTCGCCTGTCCAGGTAGGACACGAGGAACACCGCGCCCGTGCCGACTGCCGCCACTGTGTAGGCGGCGGCGTCATGGGTGAAGTAATGGCTGGTCAGCTTGGCGACGAGCCCGTTCTCGTCGAGGTTGATGGTGCCGCTGGTGCCGAGGATGTAGAGCATGAGGCCGTTCCAGGTGAGCAGCCCCGCCAGGGTGACCACGAAAGCCGGCACGCGGGTCCGGGCGAACGAGAGGCCCTGGACGCTGCCCGCCACCGTGCCCGCGAGCACCGCGATGACGAGGGCGAGCCATTCCGGTACGCCGTGGCTCACGTTCAGAACGGCGAAGACAGCCGCCGCGAGGCCACTGATCGAGCCGACCGACAGGTCGAGCTCACCGAGCAGCAGCACGAAGACGATGCCGACGGCGATCAGACCCGTGCCCACGATGTCCACGCCGAGATTGGACAGGTTCCGGGGGGACAGGAAGTTCTCGTTGAGGGACTGGAAGGTGATCCAGACCGCGGCGAGGACGAGAACGACCGGGAGCAAGCCCAGTTCGCCGGCGCCCAGCTTGCGTCGGAGCATGACGACCCGGCTTTCCACGGCGCGGGCGACAGCCTGTCCGCGGTGTGCCCGACGGGCCTCGACGGTGGGTGTGCCGGGGGCGGCCGTGTTGCGCTTCCCTTTCACCACCCTGCCTCCCGGTGGGCCGTCCGGCGGGGCACGTTCTCCGCGGCGCCGGTGATGGACGAGATGATCTGTTCATGCGATGCGGTGTTCACGTCGAAGAAGCCGTTGTTGCGGCCGAGCCGCAGTACGGCGGCCCGGTCCGCGAGAGCCTTCACGTCGCCCATGTTGTGGCTGATGAGCAGTACGCCGAGGCCGTGATCACGCAGCCGGTCGACCAGGTCGAGGACCTCGTTGGTCTGTTCGAGTCCCAAAGCCGCGGTCGGCTCGTCCAGGAGGAGCACTCGCGGGTCGCCCAGAAGCGAACGAGCGATGGCGACCGTCTGCCGCTGACCGCTGGACAGTGAGACCAGGGGCGCCCGCAGATCGGGAACGCGGCTGGTCAGGCGTTCCAGCAGGTGGCCGGTCCGGCGTTCCATCTCCACCTCGTCGAGGAAGCCGAATCTGCGGATTTCCCGGCCGAGGAACAGGTTGCCGACGACATCGAGGTTCCCGCACAGCGCGAGATCCTGGTAGACGGTGGCGATGCCGAGGTCCCGGGCATCCTGAGGACGCCTGATGTGGACCGTCCGGCCCTCCCACCGGATGACGCCCCGGTCCGCCGGAGCGACACCGGAGATCACTTTGACCAGCGTGGACTTACCGGCCCCGTTGTCGCCGAGCAGCGCGACGACCTCGCCGGCGCGGATCTCGAGATCGACATCGGTGAGCACGTCGACGACGCCGAAGCGCTTGCATATGCCGTGCAGCATCAGCAAGGGGGGAGTCGGCACGAAGACCACCTCCTTCCCGTGACCGGTGCTGCGCCGGCCCGGCTCTCAGGCGAGTCCGGCTCTGTCGCAGGCGGCGTCGAGTCGAGGGGGGCAGATCTGCTGGATCGTGTACACACCGTCCTTCACCAAGGTGTCCTTGATGTTGTCGACGGTCACGGACCTGGGGGTGAGCAGGACGGCGGGTACCGCGTCCCCACCGGAGGATTTCACCTCTGCCGTGGCAATCCGGTTCAGCTTTTCGCCGCGGGCCGCGGCCACGGCCATGGCTGCACCGGCGGAAGCCTCGGGTTCGAAGGGTTTGTAGACGGTCATGTACTGGTCGCCTGCCACGATGCGCCGCACGGCGGCCAGTTCGGCGTCCTGCCCGGTGACAGGGGGAAGCGAGGTGACCTTGTTGGCCTTGAGGGCGGCAATGCTGCCGGCGGCGAGGCCGTCGTTGGCGGCGTAGACCCCGTCGATATTGCCGGCGCCGAGGGCGGCGATGGCGCCGGACATGTTCATGTACGCGACCTCCGTCCGCCATTGATGAATGTCGTACGCTTTGCCGATCTTCACCCGCCCCTCGAGTACGGACAGGGCGCCCTTCTTGAACATCACTGCGTTGGGGTCGCTGAGATCGCCGTTCATCATGACGATCTGACGGTGGGACAGGCCGGCACCCATGGCCTTCAGCAGTGCCCTGCCCTGGAGCCTGCCGACCTCCTCGCCGTCGAAGGAGACGTAACCCGAGATGGGGCCCTCGGCGAGGCGGTCGTAGGCGATGACGGGGACACCCGCTTCAGCCGCCCTTCCGACCTCGGGCCGGAGCGATCTGGCGTCCACGGCCACCAGCAGGATGGCGTCGACCCCCTGACTGATCAGTTGGTCCATCTGCTGCTGCTGGAGGGCCACATCATTCTTGGCGTTGGCGTGCTCGACGGTGCAGTCGGCGCACAGTTCCTTGATCTTCCTGTCGAGCAGGGGCCTGTCCTGTGTCTCCCAGCGAGCCGTGGTGTTGTCCGGCAGCAGCACACCGATCTTCGGCGTGTTCTCCCCGTCGGAGTCATTCCCTGCGTCCGGCCCGCAGGCGGCCAGGGTGACAGCCATCGACACCGCGGTCATCGTGACGGCCACCTTCAGCATGACGACACCCTGGCAAGACGACTATGTCGTCAGTCTGACACGAGATGCGCTGATCTGCGACGTCAGTGAGCACTGCATCCCATATCAATCGCTCTATCCGTTTGGTTCGAATATGACAATCTGGTATCTGAGTGCGCCGATCTCAACCGGTCGGTACCTGCGGCAGGGGCAGGAGGTGGGTTGCGGACATGACCGATGACCGTTCACCGCCTCCACTGCGCGAGGCCACCACGAGGGACCGGGCACTGGCGTTCGCCGGAGTGGCGCTGGCGGCCGTCTATGTGTCCGAGGTCGGGCAGCAGGAGCTGCGCCTGCTGGAGTCGACCCGAGCCGGAACCGACCAGTACGAAACGCCGGAGCGCCTGCCACTGTTCGGTGGCTCTCCCGCAGCCCACGCCTGCCGCGCCGAGGGGCCCCTGTGGCTGAGTCCTGGCGCGCTCGCCTCCAGCCACGACGGCGGGCCAATGCCCCCGCGCACGCAGGCGCCGCTCGGCGCGCTGCCCCTCGTCACGCAGGGCAGACGGCTGGGCTGCCTCGTCGTCGTCGGCGCTTCCCCGGACGGCTTCGAGGCCGAGCAGCGACGCTTCCTGGAGCGGTATGCCGACGCGGTCGCCGACCTGCTGGGCGGGACCGGCCCACCCGCACCGTCGTCGTTGCTGGGTTCCGCCCTGCGCAGCCTGCGTGTCGGCTCGTTCGTCCTGATGCCGGACACCGGCCTGATCGAGGCGGACGAGACGCTGCTCGACCTGGTGGGCATCACACCGGACGACTTCGACGGCAAGGCGGACACCCTGCTCTCGCACGCCCTGCCGGAGGACATGCACGCGCTGATGTCGGTCCTGGAGCCGTCCGCCCAGGCGTTCGGCCGGCGGGAGCTGGAATTCCGCGTCCGCTGCCCCACCGGTGAAATGCGCTGGCTGAGCCTGGGCTGCCGGGTCCTGACGCACGACGACGAGCCCGAGCAGGTGCTCGGCGTGGTGGCCGCGCCCTCAATCCTGCGCCGGAGCCCCGACGACGTTTCCCGGATCCAGTGGCTGACCGCCGCCCTCGACGAAGCCGCGACGGTCCAGGAGGTCGGCCGGGTGGTGGTCACAGCGCTGCGGGAACCGCTCGGTGCCGACCGGGTGGCGCTCGCCGAACTGCAGGACGACCGGTTCACGGTCACCCTGCTCGACCCGCCGCAGCCCGACGCCTGGCCGGAGATCTGGCGTTCCCAGTGGCGTTCGGAATGGCCTGACGCACCGGTCAGCGCCCTGCCCACGCTGCGCATGGCGCTGCGGGACGGGCGTGCGGATCTGTGGCCCGCAGGCACCGCCCTCGAACCCGGACTCACGGGTATCGGCGCCGGGGGTCTGGCCGTGCTGCCGCTCCCCGCCAAGGGCGGGGTCGCCGGCGTGTGCGTGGTCGGCTGGGATCAGCCGCACGAGTTCGTCCCCGAGGAGCGGTCCCTGCTCACGGCGACCGCGGCGCTGGTCGGGCAGGCCCTCAGGCGCGCGCACGCTCATGACGCCGAGCAGGAGCTCGCGACGATGTTGCAACGCAGTCTGTTGCCCCGGCGCCTTCCCGAGCTGCCCGGCGGGGCGGCAGTCGCCCGCTATCTGCCCGCCAGACGGGGACTGCAGGTGGGCGGCGACTGGTACGACGTCATCGCCCTCTCCGAGCGGCGGGTGGCGCTGGTCATCGGTGACGTGCAAGGACACAGCGCCGGAGCCGCGACGATCATGGGTCAGATGCGTACCGCGGTCAGGGCGTACGCGGTGGAGGGCCATCCGCCCGACGTGGTGGTCTCCCACGCGAACCGCCTCCTCGTCGGCATGGAGACCGACCTGTTCGCCACCTGCTGCTACGCCGAACTCGACCTGGAGGAGGGCAACACGCTGTTCGTCCGGGCCGGGCACCTCGCACCGCTGGTGCGCCGTCCCGACGGAAGCACCGAGGAGGTGGAGGCCGAGGGCGGGCCGCCGCTGGGCATTCTCGCGGACGCGGAGTTTCCCCTGACCGCCCTCGCGCTGGCCCCCGGCACGGTGCTCGCCCTGATCACGGACGGGCTGGTCGAGGCCGCCGACCTGCCCCTGGACGAGGGCATGCGCCGCACGCGTGCCGCACTCGCCGCGGCTGATCCGGCGGACCCGGGGCGGATGGCCGACGCTCTGCTCGGCGACACCGGTCGCCGTGAGGACGACGTGGCGCTGTTGCTGCTGCGCTACGACGGCATGAGGATTCGGCCGATTCGGGCGGGCTGGGTGGTGTGGCGGCTGCCCGACGCCGTCATGCACGCCCGCCGGTTCACCGCGCGCACGCTACGTCGCTGGAAGGTCGAGGAGGCAGCCGATGCGGTGCTGCTGGTGGTGTCCGAACTGGTCACCAACGCCTTGGTGCACACCCAGGGTCCGATCGGCCTCAACCTGACGCTCGGCGAGAACCGGGTGCGGGTCGCCGTGAGCGACGCCTCACCTCGTGCGCCCGCCAAGCCGGTGATCGTGGACTGGGAGTCGACCGGTGGCCGGGGGCTGCTGCTGGTCGAGGCGGTGTCGGAGTCCTTCGGCTCGGTGCCGGTGGCCGGCGGCAAACAGGTGTGGAGCGAGATCCAGGTGCAGCGCGCCGAGCCGGATCCCGCCGACTCTGCACCCCGAACGGAACGAGTGGGTCTGCCATGAGGCCTCGTACACGGCACGCCGTCGCCGCGTTCGCCGCCGGACTGCTGATGCTGTCCCCGACCGCATGCGGAGGAGACAGCGACGCGGGCGGGGAAGGCTTCACCGTGGGCCTGCTGCTCCCGAGCCGGGCGGTCCCCCGCTGGGAGCATTCCGACAAGCCACTGATCGAAAAGCGGCTGAAAGAGCTGTGCGCCGACTGCACCATGCAGTACGCCAATGCCGAGAGCGACGCGACGAGGCAGCAGCAACAAGTGACCTCCATGGTCACCAAGGGCGTCAGCGTCCTGATCCTCGACGCCGCGGACACCCGGGCTCTCCGCTCCTCCATCCAGGAGGCACACAATGCGGGTGTCCCCGTCGTCGCCTATGACCGGCTCGCCGAAGGCCCGGTCTCGGGCTATGTCAGTTTCGACGGCTTCCAGGTCGGCAGGCTCCAGGGCGAGGCGCTCCTGAAGGCCATGGGCGAGGACGCGAGCCGCGAGAGCATCGTCATGCTGAACGGCGACCCGACCAGCCCCAACGCGGAGTGGTTCCGCAGCGGCGCGCTGTCCGTCCTCGACGGCAAGGTGAAGATCGGCAGGTCGTACGACATCCGGGGCTGGAGCACGGACAACGCCCACGCCAGTATGTCCGCCGCCGTCGCGGCCCTGGGCCCGGACCGGATCGGTGGCGTCCTGGCGGCCAACGACACCATCGCCGCGGGCGTCATCGCCGCTCTCAGGAGTGCCGGTGTCCGGGATCTGCCTCCCGTCACCGGCCAGGACGCCGACCTCGATGCCGTGCGGCGCATCGTCGAGCGCGAGCAGTACATGACGGTGTACAAGCCCTTCAAGGCGGAGGCCGACGCAGCCGCCGCCATGGCCGTCGCCCTCGGGCGCGGCGACGATCTCCGCGGCATCGCCACGACGACGACCGACAGCCCCACCACCAAGGACATCCCCTCGACGCTGCTCGCTCCGCAGGCGGTGACGCGCGACAACATCGAGCAGACCCTGATCAAGGACGGCGTCTACACCGTCGACCAGATCTGCACCCCCGAGCTCCGGCGCGCCTGCTCCGAGGCCGGCCTCACCGGGTAGAGGAGGCCGGCCGCTCACCCGCCGTCGCGCTCAGGCGCCCGCGCAGTCCCGCCCGTTCAGCGTGAAGTCGTACGCCGGTGAGTTCTTGCCGCGCCAGGAGGCGAGGAAGCCGAAGGCGAGGCTGCCGTCCGCGGGGACGGTCCTGTTGTAGTCGGCGGCGGTGGCGGTGACGCGGGAGCCGTCCTGGGTGACGCTCGCGTCCCACATCTGGCCGACCCGCTGGCCGTCCCGGAAGGTCCAGGCGACGTTCCAGTTGTCCAGGGCGTGCTCGGTGGTGACGGTGACGGCGGCCTGGAAGCCGTCGGGCCACTGGCCGACGAGGTCGTACGTGACGTGACAGTCCGGCTGCTCGCTCTCCTCGGGCGTCGGGCTGGTCTCCGCCGACGTGGTGGACGAGCCCTGGGGTTCCGGGTCGGTGCCCTGGTGCTCGGGCGGCGGGGCGGAGGTCTCCTTGCCCGACGGCTTCGGGGAGTTCGGGGCTGGGGACGCCGGCTCGGAGGGGGTGCGGGTGGTGGCGACCGGCGGGGACGGGCGGGGATCGGCCACCGGCTGGCGGTCGGTGGTGTCGGCGGGTGCCGCGGAGTTGTCGCCGGTGGTGCCCTGCGGCATCAGGGTGACGGCGAGGGCCAGCAGGGAGACCAGGACGGCGGCGACGAGAAGGCCGTTGCGCAGCACCCGCGCCTTGTCGGCACCGGCACCGGCCGCGTCGTCGTCCGAGTCGGGCGCGCCGGGGCGGCCGGCGCCGAGGCGTACCTCCGCGGCCCGGCGGCGGCGCTCCAGGTAGGCGAGGCCGCCCCAGCCGATGACACCGCCGGCGAGGGCTCCGGGCAGGCCGCCGCCGTGCAGCCGCAGGCAGGCCGCGGCCTCCGCGCACTGCACACAGCGGGCGAGGTGCCGGGAGAGGTCGTCGGGGGTGTCGGCGACCGGTGAGCGGGTGACGGCGTCGAGCAGCCGGGCGTAGCTGCGGCACTGCGGGTCCATCGGCGTGTCGAGATGGTTGCGCAGGCAGCGGTCCCGGAACAGGGCGCGCACTTCGGTGAGTTCGTCGGGGACGCCGGTCGGGTCGAGGCCGAGGCGGCGGGCGACCACCGACAGCGGCAGGGCCTCCACCTCGGCGAGCCAGAGCAGTTCGGCGTCGGGGCCCTGCATGTCGCGCAGGGCGCGCAGGGCGAGCGGGCGGCGCAGTGGGGGGCCGGTGTAGCGGGCGGCGTTGTCGGAGTTGAGCCACAGGCGCAGTTCGGGGTCGAGCCGGTGGCCGTGGCCCTGCATCTCCCAGTCGGCCGCCGTGGTGCGTACGGCGGTCAGGAGGAGGGGTATGCGGGGCAGTCGGGGCGGGCGGCGGCCGGCGTTCCGGTGCGGTTCGGACTCGGCGGTGCGGGCCTCGCGTATACCGTGTGCGAACGCATCCCGGGCGAGCCGGGTCGCGGCCGCGGATCCGGCCGTGCACAGATCGGCGTACGACAGCACGGTGTCCCAGCACTCGGAGAACAGCGCCGCCTCGGTGGCGTCCTGGGGGGTCGGCAGGTCGGGCATGAGTCTCCTGCATCATGCGAGGTCAACTCACCGTAGGGAAAGGGGAGTTGTGGGGAACCTCGGGGCAGGGCAAGAGCCTTTCACGCTTTCGACACAACTGACAAGCCAGGTATTCAAACTGCGGCGCCATCGGGGCGATGCGGCGTCCCCGCTCCGACGCGGGGACGCCGCCGCACCCTGGATCACGGGACTTCGACGGGCTCCTGTGCGGAAAGGCTGTCCATGAAGGAGCTGACGGAGAAGACCGCCTGGCCGGGGCCGGGCGGGCCGTAGCCGGGCGGGGAGGTGAGACCGAAGTCGTCCATGGTGGCGCGGTAGGCCTCCAGCAGGCGGATGTGGTACTCCAGCGGCGCGCCCTGCGGGTTGGCCTTGCCGAGCGGGGTCGTGGGCTCCGGGCACCACGTAGTAAACCGGGGCGTGATCCCGTGCGACATGAAGAAGCGCAGGCCCTCCGTCGTGGACGCGATGGCCTCGTCGACGGTGGTGAAGCCGAAGGGCTCCGCCATCTCCACGCCCGCCACGAAGTTGGGGATGACGTTGCGCGCGCCGAAGACCTCGGCCGAGTCGAGGATCCGCTTGTGCCACTCGTCGCGGCCGACGTAGCGCTCCTTGCCGGGGCAGTACATCTTGAAGAGGTACTCGTCCCACACCTCGTAGTTCGGGTGGTAGATCTGCACGCCGTAGTCCTTGAACCGCTGGACGTCGTCGCGCGGCAGCGCCTGGGCCACCACCTTGCCGATCCACCGGCCCGGGAAGCGCTCCTCGATGGCCTTGGCGTAGTGGCCGTAGAAGTCGGCCTCGTCGCGCCCGGCGACGGTCTTGGTGATGGCACCGCCGGTGAGTGTGTAGGCGGTGGACGCCTTGGCGGTGTCGTACCGGTTGATGATCTCCAGGGCCTCCAGGACCTCCTCGACGTCCTTGACCCCGGTGTACGGCCGCCCGGCCGCCTTGTGCTGGCGCCAGTTGTGGTTGATGTCGCAGTACTGGCACTCCTCCTTGGCGCCGAAGTACTGGCACACCCGGAAGACGGTCAGGTAGATGAGGTAGCCCCACTGAATGGTCGGGGCCACCTCCATCACGGACTTCCCGTTGGACAGCTTGTGCCGGTAGTACTCAGGCATCGGCGGCACACCCACGTCGGCGATCCGCCGGCCGTCGAGGTACAGCCCGAGCAGACCCTCCTCGTCCGCGGCGACCCGGTACGGCGAGGCCGGGTTCACCCGCACCGACACGACGGTCCGGCGCAGGTCGTACGGGCCTCCGGTGAGGATGATCTCCTCCGGCGGCCGGCGCAGCGCCGCCTCGCCCAGCTCGGGCAGGGTGCCGTGGTCGAAGGAGAAGATGAAGTACGACTTCGGCTTGACCTCGCCGCTCTCGTTGTCGCTGAGCGCGGACGGGTCGAAGGCGACACCGCCCCGGAGCAGGTCCTCTTTGAAGACCGCCTCCCGCGGCACGTGCGGGAAGCGCTCCATCAGATCCTCGACGAGCGCGGTGCGGCTGCCCATCTTCGTGTCTCCTCCCTGCGACGGCGTGCTGCGATGTTCGACTCCTCACGGTATGCCCACCGCCTCCGGAGCCGTGCAGGCGGGTCCGACGGGAGCGCCAGAAAAGGGCGAATCGGGCACGGAGCGGGGGCGAAACCACAGGTCGCGGGCGGTGGGCCGGTCACAGGTGATTTGCTGGTCCGTGACGTTGACTCGATTCATCGGGGAGGGGCGACCGCATGACCGGGACCGTGACCAACTGGGCGGGCAACATCACGTACACCGCCAAGGAGGTGCACCGCCCGCCCACCCTCGGCGCGCTGCGCTCGCTCGTCGCGGGCAGCGCGCGGGTACGGGTGCTGGGCAGCGGGCACTCGTTCAACGAGATCGCCGAACCGGGCCCCGAGGGCTCGCTGCTCTCCCTGGACGCCCTGCCGCCCGCGATCGACGTCGACACGACGGCCCGTACGGTACGAGTCTCGGGCGGCGTCCGCTACGCCGAACTGGCCCGCACGGTCCACGCACACGGCCTCGCCCTGGCCAACATGGCGTCCCTGCCGCACATCTCGGTCGCCGGATCGGTGGCGACCGGCACCCACGGCTCGGGGGTCGGCAACGCGCCCCTCGCCGCCGCGGTACGTGAGGTCGAGCTGGTCACCGGCGACGGTAGGACCGTCACGATCGCCCGGGGCGAGGAGCGGTTCGGTGGTGCGGTCACGTCACTGGGCGCGCTCGGAGTCGTCACCGCGCTCACCCTCGACCTGGAGCCGGCGTTCGAGGTGGAGCAGCACCTCTTCACGGAACTGCCGCTGCCCGGGCTCGACTTCGAGACGGTGATGGCGGCGGCGTACAGCGTCAGCCTGTTCACCGACTGGCGCGAGCCCGGTTTCCGGCAGGTGTGGGTCAAGCGCCGCACCGACCAGCCGATGCCCGACTTCCGCTGGGCCGCGCCCGCGACCGAGAAGCTGCACCCGGTGCCGGGGATGCCCGCTGTGAACTGCACGGAGCAGTTCGGCGTGCCGGGGCCCTGGCACGAGCGACTGCCGCACTTCCGGGCCGAGTTCACGCCGAGCAGCGGTGCGGAGTTGCAGTCCGAGTACCTGATGCCGCGGTCTTACGCCGTCGACGTACTGCACGCCCTCGACGCCCTGCGGACCGTCATGGCGCCGGTCGTGCAGACCTGCGAGGTGCGCACCGTGGCCGCCGACGCGCAGTGGCTGAGTCCCGCGTACGGGCGGGACAGCTTGGCGGTGCACTTCACCTGGGTCAAGGACACGGCACCCGTCCTCCCGGTGGTGCGGCGGCTGGAGGAGGCTCTGGACGCCTTCGACGCGCGGCCGCACTGGGGGAAGGTGTTCGCGATGCCGGGGCCGGTGCTGCGCGGGCGGTATCCGCGGCTCGGTGACTTCAAGGCGCTGGTCGGGGAACTCGACCCGGCGGGCAAGTTCGGCAACGCCTTCGTGCAAGCCGTCCTGGACCACTGACCTTCCCAACCCTCACCGACTTCCTACACCCCCTTTCCTAACCCCTTGTCGAAAGCCTGCGCACCCCATAGCCTTGCGCCGCGCCGGTGCCGATGTCGTCCCGGCCGGCTGAAGGGACGGGGGCAACTCGATGAAGCGCGGCACCTCACGTGACATCCGCACCGCGAACCGCTACGAGGTGCTGCGCCAGATCATCGCCGAGTCTCCCACCTCCCGGCAGGAGCTGGCCGCCGCGACCGGCCTGAGCCTCGCCACCGTCGCCACCCTGGTCGGCGAGCTGCTCGACCTCGGCATGATCACCGAAGTCGGTTTCGAGGACTCGGCGGGCGGCCGCCCGCGCGGGCTGGTGGCCGTCAACGCGTCCGGCGGCGCGCTGATCGGCGTCGACATCGCGGAGACGTACGTCCATGTCGAGCTGTTCGACCTCGCGCTGAACGTGCTGGCCCGCGCCGACGAGGACATGCGCCCCGGCGAGAGCCGCCCCGAGCAGGTGGTCGGCCATGTCGCCGCCGCCGTGGGCTCGGTGGTCGCGCAGGCCGGGGTCGAGGGCGCGCGCGTGCTCGGCGTCGGGGTGAGCGTGCCGGGGCAGGTGGACCGCGACACGGGCATCTCCGAGTTCGCGCCCAACTGGGACTGGCACGACGTACCCCTGCTGGACCTGCTCGCCGAGCACATCGCCTACCCCCTCCACCTCGACAATCCGTTGCGCGCCTGCGCCGTGGCCGAGCTGTGGTTCGGGGCGGCGCGGGGGCGCGGCGACGCGGTGGTGGTCAACCTCGGGACCGGGGTCGGGGCCGGGTTGGTCCTGGGCGGTGGGCTGCATCGCGGGGTCAGCAACAGCGCCGGCGAGTGGGGACACACCACGCTCGTGCTGGACGGCCGGCTGTGCCACTGCGGCAACCACGGCTGTGTGGAAACGTACGTGGGCGCTCCCGGCATCATGCAGCACCTGCGGGAGTTGAGCCCGGGCAGTCCGCTGCTGCACCCCGAGGACCAGACGGCCACCGTCGACGCCCTGGCCCGCGCGGTCGCCGCGCACGACCCGGTGGCCCTCAAGGTCGTCCGGGACACCGCCCGTTACCTCGCCGCCGGGATCGCCGACCTGGTCAATCTCCTCAACCCCGAAGTGGTCGTCCTCAGCAGCTGGGTCGCGGCCACCCTCGGCGAACCCCTCCTCACCGAGGTGCGCGAAGCCGTTTCCCGGCACGCGCTGCGGCGGCCGCTGGCCGCCACCGAGATCGTCCTCTCCCCGATTCCCACGGACCCGGTCTCCCTGGGCGCGGCGACGTTCGCGCTCGAAGGCGCGCTGCAGTCCGTGGGCGCCCCGAGGAAAACCGTCCAGTCCGCACGACGCACCACCACCCCCGCAAGGAGCCGTACCGCACCACCTTCATGACGACGGAAGGGATGCACGTTGCGCACCAGCAGATCGATTCTCCCGACAGCCGCGGCCGCACTGGCTGTCGCCGCAACCCTGATATCCGCACCGCCCGCAACCGCCGCCGACCCCGCCCCCGCCGAGGTCTCCCCACACGCCGCCCAGCGCATCGACAACATCGGCGCGTCCGGCGCCTGGTGGGTCAACGACCTCAAGAACTTCGACCCCGCGATCCAGGCCCGGGTGGCCAAGCTGCTGTTCTCCTCCCAGGGCCTGGACCTGAGCAGCTACCGCTACAACATCGGCGGTGGCGGCACCGGGGTCACCACTCCTTCCCGCGCCCCCGAGGACTTCCGCACCGCGGACGGCACCTACGACTGGAGCAAGGACAAGGGCGGCCGCACGTTCCTGTCGTACGCCGCGAAGTACGGCGTCGAGGACCTGATCGCCTTCGTCAACAGCGCCCCCGCCGAGTGGAAGACCAACGGCAAGAGCTGCGGCGGCTATCTGAAGACGGAGAACACCCAGGACCTCGCCGACTACATAGCCGACGTCACCGACCACTTCGCCGCGCGGGGCGCGAAGTTCGACTACATCAGCCCCTTCAACGAGCCCACCAACAGCTTCGACAGCTGCGGCCAGGAGGGCATGCTCGTCCCCGTCGACCAGCGCGACGACATCGTGCGGGCGCTGGGCGCCGAGCAGCGGTCCCGGCACCAGCGGACCGGCATCATCGCGGACGAGTCCAGCAGCACGGTCCAGTTCAACACCGAGCTCCCCGAGTGGATCGCGCAGCCGGACACCGCCCAGTACGTCTCCAAGCTCGCCCACCACACGTACAACAACCCCGGCGACGACCAGCGGGCGAAGATCTACGAGACCTCGCAGGCCGTCGGCAAGCGGTCCTGGTCGACGGAGATCTGCTGCTTCGGCAAGGGCGGCACCGGCTGGGCCCAGGAGTACGACCCGAGCATCGACGGCGGCCTGAACCTCTCCCGGATCATCCACAAGGACTTCGCCGTCGCCCACGACTCGGCCTTCCAGTGGTGGGTCGCGCTGTCGGAGATGATCGGCACCGATCCGTACACGAAGAACGACGCCGGCTGGAACGACGGCCTGATCTACTACGACCCGGACTACGCGACGAACGGCAACCAGACGCTGTACTTCACCAAGCGCTACTACGCGCTCGGTCAGTACAGCAAGTTCGTGAAGCCGGGCGCGGTGGCGCACAACGTGACGGGCGCGCCGAGCGGGGTCGAGGTCACCGCCTACGACCGCAAGGGCCAGTGGGTGGTCGTGGTCAACAACCACAACGCCACCGACACCTCGCTCGACCTGCGTTTCCACAGCGGGACGCCGCTGCGGGCGAGCAAGGCCGTGCGCACCTCGGCGACCGAGAACTGGGCGAACGTGGCGAAGCCGGCGGTGCGGGGCGCGACCGTTTCGGCAACGCTTCCGGCCCGTTCCATCACGACGTACGTCCTCGACCAGAAGGGCCACGGCGGTTCGCCCGTGACCGGTGCCTGGCAGGGCGAACACTCCCGCAAGTGCCTGACGGCGAACGCGTCCGGCGCCGCCATCGGCACCTGCACGGGCGGGCCCGAGCAGTCGTGGTCGTACGACGCCAGGGGCGCGCTGAAGTCCGCCAACGGGTATCTCACGGCAGGGAGTTCGGGCCTGTCGACCACCGCCTCGTTCAGCGGTGACGCCGCCCAGCGCTGGCTGCTCAACGGCAACGGGCAGATCGTGAGCGAGGCGTCCGGGAAGTGCCTGGACGTCAGCGGTCAGGCGACCGCCGACGGCGGCAAGGTCATCCTCTACAGCTGCACCGGCGGGTCCAACCAGGCCTGGTTCCGGCAGTAGTTCACCCTTCGGGCGGTTCGGCGGGCCGCCGGTGCGGTGGCCCGCCACTCCGTCACGTCCGGCATCCCGAACGTCACGCAACGTTTCGAACAGACTTCGTTCGACCCCTTGCCGAAGCCTTAGCCGAAGGTTAACGTCCGGCACCGCAAGGCCGATTGAGCCATTCGAGCCGCAGCCGCACAAGAGACAAGGACGTCACCATGTCGGCACTGAGCAACAGCAACTGGGACCGCCGATCCGTACTGCGGGCCGCCATGGGCCTGGCCGCCGCCGGCGGGCTGGCGGCGTGCGGGAGCAACAACGGGCGGGGCGGCGCGTCCGCTTCGGGCGAGAACCTGGTCCAGTACTTCCACGCGTACGGCGAGGCAGGGACCGAGCAGGCGATCAGGCGGTACGCGAAGGCCTACAAGGAGGCCGGCGTCACCACGCAGTGGATCACGGGCGACAACTTCGAGAGCAAGCTGTTCGCCTCGCTGCTCACCGACAAGGCACCGGACCTCTTCGAGTTCCACCCGCAGATCCAGCTCATCAAGAGCGGTCAGGTGGCCGACCTGAGCGACCTCGTCAACCCGGTCAAGGACGACTTCAACCCGGCCGACATCCAGTCGCACACGGTGGACGGGAAGATATACGGCGTCCGGATGATCGACGACCCGCAGTTCTTCTTCTACCGCAAGTCGATGTTCGACAAGGCGGGCGTCGGCGTACCCACCACGCTCGACGAGCTGCTCGACGCCGCGGCCGAGCTCACCACCGACAAGGTCAAGGGCATCTACCTCGGCAACAAACTGCACGCGATCGTCGACCCGCTGATCTGGTCGGCCGGCGCCCAGCACCTCGACGACGACAACCGGATCGCCTACCACACCGACGGGGTCGTCGAGGGCTTCACCAAGCTGCGCAAGCTGTTCACGGGTGGCGACCTGCTCCTGGACGCCCCGACCGACTTCTGGGACCCGTCCGCGCTGAACCAGGGCCTGACGGCCATCCAGTGGTGCGGCATGTGGGCGATGCCGCAGATGCAGGAGGCGCTCGGGGACGACCTCGGGATCTTCCCCTTCCCGAAGGTCACCGGCGCGGGCAAGCAGTCGGTCTACAACGGCGGCTGGTCGATGTTCGTCAACGCCAAGGGCCCGAACGTCGAGGCGGCCAAGGAGTACGTGAAGTGGCTGTGGATCGACCAGAAGGAGTACCAGGAGGACTGGGCGCTGTCCTACGGCTTCCACATCCCGCCGCGCACCTCGATCGCCGAGTCCGCCGACAAGCTCAAGTCGGGTCTGCCCGCGGAAGGCGTCAAGCTCTTCAACGAGTTCGGGCACTTCGACAACATCGGCTGGACCCAGGCCATGCGTACCGCGCTGGAGGACGTCATGGCCAACTGCGTCCGCAAGGGCGGCGACCCGGACTCCGAGCTCGACAAGGCGGACGCCAAGGTCGACCGCGAGCTGAAGAAGCTGTTCGGATAGGCCGGCGGACGGACAGCAGCGCGATGTCGACCACCACGACTCAGGGTGTCGCGAAGCCCCCCGCCCCGGCCCGGGCCGACGGGGCCCGGCCGCGGCGGAGGCTGCTCGGCAGCCGCACCTTCAACTTCTGGCTCTTCACCGGCCCCTTCCTCATCGGCCTGGTGATCTTCGTCTACGTCCCGATCCTGTGGAGTCTGTGGCTCTCCTTCTTCGAGGCCCGCTTCACGGTCACACCGAGCGAGTTCGTCGGCTTCGACAACTACGTGACGATGCTGACGGACGACGATTTCATGGGCTCGCTCGTCACCTTCACGGTCTTCGCCGTGATCATCGTGCCGACCACCTGGGCGCTCTCGCTGACGCTGGCGCTGATGGTGAACCGGCTGCGGTTCATGCGGGCTTTCTTCCGGTCGGTGTTCTTTCTGCCGACGGCGGTGAGCTATGTCGCCGCCGCGCTCATCTGGAAGATGTCCATCTTCAACGGCGTCCGCTTCGGCCTGGCGAACACCGTCCTCGGCTGGTTCGGCGTCGAGAACATCGCCTGGCTGGCCAACCCCGATCCGCCCTGGTACTGGCTGGTCATCGTGACCGTACGCCTGTGGCTCCAGGCGGGCTTCTACATGATCCTGTTCCTGGCGGCCCTGCAGAACATCCCGCAGGAGCTGTACGAGGCCGCCGCCATCGACGGGGCCAGGCCGGGCTGGCAGACCTTCCGTCACATCACCCTGCCCCAGCTGCGCGCGACCTCCACCGCCGTGATCCTGCTGCTGCTCGTAGCCGCCTACCAGGCCTTCGACGAGTTCTTCAACCTGATGGCGAAGACCACCTGGGGCCGCCCGCCGCTGGTCGAGCTGTACTACATGGCGCTGGGCGAGAACCAGGACTACGGCGCCGGCAGCGCGGGCGCGCTGATCCTCACGGTGCTGATCTGCATCGTGACCCTGCTCCAGGGCCGGATCATGGGCTTCGGACGCGGGGAGGAGTCCAAGTGACCGCCACCACGACCACACGCCCGCCGAACAAGCCGGGTCGCGGCCGGCGAGGCGTCGCCGGCTCCGCCGGGCTCTACCTCGCCACCGCCGTCGCCGCCTTCCTCTTCCTCGTCCCCTTCTACTTGATCCTCCGCAACGCCCTGATGACGGACCCGGAGATCACGGGCGAGGAGTGGAAGTGGTTCCCCACGGACATCCAGTGGGGCAACATCACCGAACCGTTCGACGACCCCTCGGTCGACTTCGCCCGCTCCCTGTGGAACTCGGCGATCGTCGGCGTGGCGCACACCCTCGGCACCCTGCTGGTCTGCTCACTGGCCGGCTACGGCCTCGCCCGCATCCCGTACCGACACGCCAACAAGATCTTCTACGCCGTTCTGGTGACGCTGATGGTGCCGACCGCCGTCACCTTCGTGCCGAGCTTCGTGCTGGTCTCGTCACTCGGCTGGGTGGACACATACCGCGGACTGATCATCCCCGGCCTCTTCAGTGGTTTCACCTGCTTCCTCTTCCGGCAGTACTTCCTGGGGTTCCCGAAGGAGCTGGAGGAGGCGGCGCGCGTGGACGGGCTCGGCTACTGGGGCGCGTACTGGCGGGTCGTCGTACCCAACTCGCTGAACTTCTTCGCCGCGATCGCGACGATCACGTTCATCAGCGGGTGGAACGCCTTCCTGTGGCCCCTGGTCATCGGCCAGGACCCGAGCGCGTGGACCGTCCAGGTGGCGCTCTCCTCGTACATGACCAACCAGACCGTCAACTTCCACCTGATCTTCATGGCCACCGCCATTTCCATCCTGCCCCTGGTGTTCGTGTTCCTCTTCCTCCAGCGCTGGCTGGTGCAGGGGATCGCGCAGACCGGCATCAAGGGCTGAGCAAGGAGACCGATGTCCCTCCGCACCACGACACCCGCCATCGGCTACGTCGAGGACGTCGCACCCGGCACCGGCGCCCTGCCGCCCCGCGCCTGGTACGCGTCCTCCGACGCCGCGTCCCTGTCCCTGGGCGGCAGCTGGCGCTTCCGCCTGTCACCGACCGCCGACGCCGAGGACGACTCCTTCGCCGGGCCCGGATACGACGCCGGGGACTGGGCGGAGGTCACCGTCCCCGGGCACTGGGTCCTACAGGGCCATGGTTCGCCCATTTACACGAACCACCTGTACCCGTTCCCGGTGGACCCCCCGCACGTGCCCACCGAGAACCCCACCGGCGACCACCTCCGCGTCTTCGACCTCCCCGACGACTGGCCGTCGGACGGCGGCGCCACCGTCCGCTTCGACGGCGTCGAATCCTGCGCCCGCGTCTGGCTGAACGGCACGGAACTCGGCGAGTTCAAGGGCTCGCGCCTGCCGCACGAGTTCGAGGTCGGGCACCTGCTGCGACCGACGGGCAACGTCCTGGCGGTGCGGGTGCACCAGTGGTCGGCGGGCTCGTACCTGGAGGACCAGGACCAGTGGTGGCTGCCAGGCATCTTCCGTGACGTCACCCTGCTGCACCGCCCGGCGAACGGCGCGCGCGACTTCTTCGTGCACGCTTCCTACGACCACCTCACGGGCGAGGGCACCCTGCGCGTCGACTCCGACGTGCCCGGCCGGGTCACCGTCCCGGAGCTGTCCGTCGACCTCGCCACCGGCGAGTCGGTCACGGTCGCCGTCGAACCCTGGACCGCGGAGACCCCGCGCCTCTACGACGGCGTACTGGCCACCGACGGCGAACGTGTTCCCCTGCGCGTCGGTTTCCGGACCGTTTGCCTCGAAGACGGCCTGCTCAAGGTCAACGGCAAGCCGATCCTCTTCAAGGGCGTCAACCGGCACGAGTGGCACCCCGAGCGCGGCCGCGCCCTCGACCTCGACACCATGCGCGCGGACGTGCTGCTGATGAAACAGCACAACCTCAACGCCGTCCGCACCTCCCACTACCCGCCGCACCCCGCCTTCCTCGACCTGTGCGACGAGTACGGTCTGTGGGTCATCGACGAGTGCGACCTGGAGACCCACGGCTTCGTCGAGCAGTCCTGGCGGGACAACCCCGTCGACGACGACCGCTGGACCCCGGCCCTGCTCGACCGTGCCGCCCGTATGGTCGAGCGGGACAAGAACCACCCGTCGGTCGTCATCTGGTCCCTCGGCAACGAGGCCGGCACCGGACGCGGGCTGACCGCCATGGCCGAGTGGATCCACGGCCGCGACGACTCACGCCTCGTGCACTACGAGGGCGACATCGACTGCCGTGACACCGACATGTACTCGCGGATGTACGCCCCCCACGCCGAGGTCGAGAAGATCGGCCGCCGTCTGGACGGCGGTACGCACAAGCGCCGCGAGCTCCCCTTCATCCTCTGCGAGTACGGCCACGCCATGGGCAACGGCCCCGGCGGCCTCGCCGACTACCAGCGGATCTTCGAGTCGTACGACCGGCTCCAGGGCGGCTTCATCTGGGAGTGGATCGACCACGGCATCAACCATCCCGAGCTGGGCTTCGCCTACGGCGGCGACTTCGGCGAGGAACTGCACGATTCGAACTTCGTCTGCGACGGGCTGATCTTCCCGGACCGGACGCCGTCGCCGGGTCTGACCGAGTACAAGAAGGTGATCGAGCCGGTCCGGATCGACGGCGACGGCCCGTCCGGCACGGTCCGTGTCACCAACGCGTACGACTTCGCCGACCTGTCCGCCCTCGCCTTCGAATGGTCCTGCCAGGTGGACGGCGAGACGGTCGAGTCGGGCCCGCTGTCGGTCCCGCCGCTCACACCGGGCGAGTCGGCCGACGTGAAGCTGCCCGCACCGCCCGACGCTCCGGCCGGTGCCGAGACGCAGTGGACGGTACGGGCGCTGCTGGCGCAGGACACACCGTGGGCCGAGCGGGGTCACCAGGTGGCCTGGGCCCAGCTTCCGCTCGGCAGGCGAGAGTCCCCCGCACCGGCCGCCACCCAGCCCCCCACCGTCGACGGACCCCTCGTCCGCCTCGGCCCAGCCACCTTCGACGCCCGCACGGGTACCTTGCGCACCATCGGCGGCGTCGAGATCGTGTCGCCACTCCGCCTCGACGTCTGGCGCGCCCCCACCGACAACGACAACGGCGCCCACTGGCAGCCCGACGCCCGCTACGGCCTGCTGTGGCGCAAGCTCGGCCTGCACCGGATGCGACACCGGCTGGACGGCGTCGAGTGGGACGACAACGCGCTGACGGTACGGACCCGGGTGGCGCCCGCGGCCGCCGAGGTCGCCCTGCGGACGGTGTACCGCTGGACAGCCGACGCAGACCGGTTGCGCCTCTCCGTTTCCGTGACGCCCGAGGGCGACTGGCGGCTGCCCCTGCCCAGGCTCGGCATCCGCTTCGGGCTGGCGTCGGCGGACGAGGTGACATGGTTCGGCGGCGGCCCCGGGGAGGCGTACCCGGACACCAAGTCCGCCTCGATGCTGGGCCGTTGGCACTCCACGGTCGACGAGATGCAGACCCCCTACGTCCGCCCGCAGGAGAACGGCGCCCGCGCCGACGTCCGCTGGGCGGAACTCGGTGGCCTGCGCGTCGAGGGCGACCCGGAGTTCTGGTTCACCGCCCGCCGCTGGACCACCGAGCAACTGGACGCCGCCGCACACCCGACCGACCTCACGCCCGGCGACACGGTGTGGGTCAACCTGGACCACGGCCAGATGGGCATCGGCTCCCAGTCCTGCGGCCCCGGCACACTCCCCCAGTACCACCTGCACGCACGACCCACCACGTTCTCCTTCACCTTCACGCAGACGGGCTGAGCGGCAGTATCGAGGTCCGGGCCCCTGACCCGGACCTTCCACACCACCGTGCGGCTCTCAGTGGTCGGCGCAGCAGGGTGTCGGGTCCGGGACCTCGAAGGGGGTCAGGGTGCCGCCGACGGCCGGCATGGCGGCGAGTATCAGCTCGCCGTTCTGCCACTGCGGTCGTACGTGGTCCCGGGTGACGACGGTGGTGTCCGGAGCCGGGGGCTGCGTCGCGCCGAGGACGGTCACACGGTCGATCGCGGAGCGGGACAGCAGCTCCGCGATCGACAGCGTGCCGGTGAGGTCGGCCGCGCCCGGGTAGAGCACGGCGCGGCCGACCTCGTCGGGGGCGCCGTCCAGCACCTCGTATCCCTTCGCCGTCAGCCACTCGCGGGCCGACCGCAGGACCGGCTCCGACGCCATCGCGAAGGACAGCGCGACCCGCGGCCGCTCGTCCCGGACGAGGTGCGTGCAGCCGAACGTGCCCTCGGGGAGGGCGAGTTCGGCCGCCAGCGTCAGGAGCAGGTGGTCGGCCGCGCGCAGGTCCTTCAGGCCCGCGTCGACGGTGAGGACGTACGGGGTCACGAGGGCAGGACCCACACCGGGTTGGAGTAGAACCACAGGTCCAGCCACGGGTCGGCGTCGCCGACGACGTCGAGCGCCGGGCCGGCCGGGTCGACGGCCGCGCCCATCGCGCCGACGGCCGAGCGGTTGCCGTCGGTGCCGCGCAGACGGACGTAGACCGGGCGGTCGACCTTGCCGAGGTCGTAGGTGAGGCGGACCGTGCCGGTCGACTTGTTCACCTCGTACGACTTCACGACCTTGGCCGTCGGCGCGGTGAACGTGTCCTTGTCCTTGACCTCGCCCGTCACATCGCCCTGGATGACGTCCACGCGGGCCAGCTTCGGCAGGAAGCCCGCCCAGTTGGGGCCTCCGGCCAGCGCCACGTCCACGGTCAGCGTGACGTTCGTGCCCTTGCGCACGTGCAGGGCGCCGCCCAGCGTGGCCCAGCGGCTGCCGCCGGACACCCGGACGTCGAGGCCGCCGATCAGCTGGCCGTGGTCGACCCAGATGCGGCCCGCGCGGATACCGTCCATGACGGCGGCGTACGAGAAGCCGTCGGCGCCGACGTGGGTACGGCTGTAGTAGCCGGGCCAGTAGTCGCCCTGGGAGACGTCGATCTTGCCGCCGTAGACCGGGTCGTCGTAACGGCCGTTGGCGTTGAAGTCGCCGCCGCCGCGCGCGGCGGTGTCGGCGTACACCTGGTGGGAGTCGGAGTTGGCGGTGATCCACCACGGCTTGCCCTCGGCGAGGAGGCTGTCCCACAGGCCGCCGACGGTGGAGGTCATCCAGTCGAAGCCGCCCCAGGTGCGGTAGCTCTCCGGCGGGTAGCCGGCGAAGGAGTTGGCGCTGGGGTTGTTGTCGTAGATGCCGCGCGCCCGGCCCATGCCGAGCGGCGCGGGGATACCGGCGGCCTGGTGGCCGGGCGCGCCCTCGAAGCCGATGGCGATCTGGTGGCTCGCGGGCGTGGCGTCACGCCAGGCGCGGATCTCGTGCGGGGAGTCGACGCCGCGCCGCGCCGGGTGGTTGGCGAGCATCAGCGCGTCCTTGACCTTGCGGCGGCGGACCTGCTCGCCGAGGAAGGCGAGACCGGCGACGGCCAGCGCCTCGTTGGCGGGCGTCGAGTCGGAGGCGCCCTTGACGCTGCCGTCGTAGTCGGTCTCGAACTGCTTGAGGACGGAGACCTCGTTCCTGCCGGGGTGCACGAACACCGTGCCGTGCTCGGCGGCCGGGATGTTCCACTCCAGGCCCTGGAAGACGAGGGTGTCCTCGTAGGCGGCGCGGGCCTGCTGGATGTCCGGGTTGACCTTCTCCACGCCTATCTTGGCGTGCGTGGTGCTGCCGTGGTCGGTGATGACCAGCCAGTCCATGCCGTGCTTGGCGCCCTGGCGGACCTGGTCGACGACGCGGTACTTGCCGTCGCTGCTGTACTGCGTGTGGATGTGGTGGTCACCGGCCAGCCACAGGAAACCCTTGCCGCGACGGCCGTTGGTGGCGGCGGCGGCCGGGGCGGTCCCGGCGGTGCCCGACAGTACGCTGCCGGCGGCCAGGCCCGCGCCCAGCAGACCGGCGCGGCGCAGCAGCGAGCGGCGCGACTGCTGCTCGGGCGTCAGGGCCTCGTCGGGCACGGAGGTGTCGAAGGCGGCGGGCAGAGCCGCGTGCTCGTGACCGTGGTCGTGCTCGTGTCCGTGATGGTGGTGCCCGTGTCCGTGGCTGTGCCCCATGATGCGCCTCCTGGAGACCGCTGCTGCCTTCCGCGGCGGTTGCCTTCTTACGACGCTGATGCGCCGCGTGAGGAGAATCGAGGCAGCAGATGAATTTGAACGACCCATGAGTGATCCCCGGACGTCATGGACACGGCCGCTCGTCCACACACCCGTTCCGTTTCCCCAACTGCCCTTGCCCGATGCAGAATTCACCCTCGAACCTGAACAGCGTTCATCTCCCGCTCGACTCCCACCCCCCGGAGCGACCCCCCATCATGAGAAGACTCATCGGCACCCTCGCGGCCGGCGCCCTGGCCCTGGCCGGACTCGTCTCCACCGGCGCCGCGCCCGCCTCGGCCGCCCCCACCGGCACCTTCGACGTCCTCACGTACAACATCGCGGGCCTGCCGCTCGGCCTCGGCGACAGCGACCCGGAGACCAACACCCCGCTGATCGGGCAGCGGCTGGGCGCGTACGACCTCGTGAACGTCCAGGAGGACTTCAACTACCACGCGTCGCTGTACGCCAACGACAACCACCCGTACCGCACCGCGACCAGCGGCGGCGCCGGGTTCGGGGACGGTCTCAACACCCTTTCCGACCACGCCTTCGAGGACTTCCAGCGGGTCGACTGGACGGACTGCACCGGTACGGACTGCCTGACCCCCAAGGGCTTCACGCTCGCCCGGGTACGCCTTGCCGAAGGCGTCTTCGTGGACCTCTACAACGTCCACACCAACGCCGACGTGACGGACGCGGCGCTGGCGGCCCGGCGCGCCAACTTCGCGCAGCTGTCGGACTTCATCCAGGCGAACTCCGCTGGCAACGCGGTGATCGTCATGGGTGACACCAACACCCGTTACACGCGGGCCGGCGACAACATCCGCACGCTCGTCTCCGACAACGGCCTCACCGACGCCTGGGTGGAGCTGGTCAAGGGCGGTACGCCGCCCGCGCAGGGCAGCGACGCGCTGGTCTGCGACGCGGCCGCCCCGACCAACGACTGCGAGGTCGTCGACAAGGTCCTCTACCGCGGCAGCGACCTGGTCAGCCTGGACGCAACCCGTTACAACAACGAGTGGCGCTCCTTCCTGCGCTCCGACGGCGAGCACCTGTCCGACCACTTCCCGCACACGGTCGACTTCGCCTACACCGTCAACCCGTCCCTGAAGGCAAGCGACTTCTTCGGCGGCCCGCACGGCACGGCGTTCAACGACGCGGACGACCTCCCGGCGACCCCGTCGCCCCGCGCCCTGACCCTGCGCGGCGGCGCCCGCCTCGACGCGGTCTCGCTCACGCACGACGGCGGTACGGTCCTCACGCACGGCGGTGCGGGCGGCACCGCCACCTCCCTCACCCTCGCCGCCGGCGAGCACCTCACCTCGGTGAAGCTGACGCAGGGCCAGAAGGACGGCCGCACCCGGATCTTCTCGGCCGCGTTCACCACGGACAGGGGCCGTACGCTCACGGCCGGCACCGCGACGACCGCGGCCAAAACGTTCACGGCCCCGTCCGGCCGGCAGATCGTCGGCTTCACGGGCCGCTCGGGCGACGAGATCGACAAGCTGGGTGTGCTGTACGCACCGATCGGCTGATCCGGCGTTCCCTCCGAAGCACTTGGCGTGCCCGCCGGAACCGTCCGGGTCCGGCGGGCCGTCCCCGCCGACGGCCACGGTGGAGTGCCCGTGAAGGGGGTCATGCCGTCACGGCAGGCACCGATCGTTTCGGTGTCGGCCGACGTCTCGCGGGGATACGGCTCACACGGGCGTCACCGTCCACAAGTCCGCGGATCGCTCGGCCGACTTGACGAAGCGGAAGCGGGCGGCAGGTCCGGAGGACCACCGCACGTGCAGTTCGTAGGCATCGCGGACGTCCACCGAGACCAGCCGCGGGAGCGGTTCCGGGTCCGTGTCCGCCGTGAGGCGCGCCAGGGCGACGAACAGGGCAGGAGTGTCGGTGACGGTGCCGGTCAGGGTGTCGTCGAGGCCGATGACGGGGACGAGTTCGGCGCGTACGCCGTCCTTCGCCGCCCACCCCGTGACCCGTACCGAGGTCCCGGCCGCCGCGCCGGCCACCAGATGCGCGCGTACCTCCACCGCACCCTCGGCGACCACCAGGCTCGTGACCCGGATCCCGTCACTCACGGTGTGCAGGGAGGCCGCCCAGCCCTCCCCCACCCCCAGCGGCACGATCCCCGTCCGGCTCGCGTCGCCCCCGACGATCACGCTGTTGTCGTACGACGCCGAAGGCTCCGTCACGGTCGAGTAGGCGAGGCGCGTGTAGTACGGGTCGTAGCGCACGTCCTCGCTGCCGTGGTTGTGGAGCCGGACCACGCCGTCCGAACGCGTGGACTGCAACAGCCAGTTGGGCGGGCCGACCGGCGTGACCGCGTCGGCCCGCTCCGCCGGACCCGGTTCCTCCGTCGCCGTCCACACCTCGTGGTCGGCGGGCAGCAGCAGCCCGAGGAAGCCCTTGCCGACCCAGTACGGGGACGCCGGTCCCGAATAGCCTTGCAGCAACGCCGCATTGGGGCCGTGCCAGCCCAGGGTCAGCAGGCCACGGTCGTCCACCGCGCCCCGGTCCAGGAAGTAACGCAGCGCGCCCGACGCCAGCCGCCGTGTCTGACCCGGCGACAGCGGGGTGTGGCCGGTGAGCGCGCCGAGCCACAGCGGGGCCGTGGTGGCGAAGCGGTAGGTGAGGGAGCGGCCCTGGTGCATCGGGGCGCCGTCGGCCCCGAACAGGCGGGCGTAGTCGGCGAGGTGCCGGGAGAGCCGGCCGCCGTACAGGTCCAGCAACCGTTTGTCGTCGGCGAGCCAGGCGTGCAGGACCGGGTAGAGGTGCATCGCCCAGCCGTTGTAGTAGTCGAACTTGCGCCCGTCCCCGTCGGTGTACCACCCCTCCCCGACGTACCACTCCTCGATGCGTTCCAGCCCGCGGTCGATCGCCTTGCGGGACGCCGCCGTCTCGTGGCCGATCTCCTGGAGGAAGCCACCGACCGTCACCGGAAACAGTTCCCAGTTGCACGGCCATGGCTCCGCGGTGAGCGCGTCGGCGAGCCAGGCGGCCGCCCGCTGACGTACGCCGTCGTCCAGCCGGTCCCACAGCAGGTCGCGTGTCAGGCGCAGCGCGAGGGCGATGGACGCCGCCTCGACCAGGGGCTGGCCGCGGTCGGCGATGCGGGGCCAGACGCCGGACACGCCGGCGGCGAGTCCCTCGGCGTACCGTTCGAGCGCGGTCCCGTCCCGGCGGAAGGCCGCGAGCAGCAGCGTACGGGCGTAGCCCTCCAGGCCGTCCGAGAGCCTGCCGGACCAGCTGGTGTGGTCGCCGGGCAGGTCGTAGAGGGCGTGGTCCTCGGTGGCGTAGGGCTCGACGGCGGCGAGCAGGGCGTCGGCGGCGGCCTCCCAGTGGGCGCGCGTGTAGCCGGTGTACGGGCTCGGGGCGCGGTCGTCCGGGGGCAGATCCATCGGCAGGTCGTCCTTCCAGCTGGGCCTGGGGTGCCCCGGTTCCGGTCGGGGCACCCCAGGAGTTCATCCCACCCGCGCCCGGCCCTGCGGCACCAGATGCTGAGCGGTGAGTTCGTCCCGGACCAGGCCCGCGTAGACCGTGGCGCCGTACACGGAGGTGTGCGTGTTGTCCCGTTTCTCGTTGTAGAGGTACAGCGCCTTGGACGCCTCGACGCCCAGCGTCTCCACCAGCGTTTTCGTCTTCGCCGTGAGGTCGATGAGGGGGACGTCCTTGGCGGCCGCGACCGAGCGGGTGACGGCCGGGTGGTCGACGCCGAGGCCGTTGACCAGCAGGGCGGTGCCGTTGTTCAGGGTGCCGTCGGCGTTGAACCAGCGTCGCACGATGGGCGTGACCAGCACCGGGCGACCGCCCTCGGCGCGGACGCCGTCCACGAGTGTTTCGAGGTTCGCCCGGTAGGTGGGCTCGTCGGTGGTCTTGTCGTTGTGGGCGAGCTGGACGAGGACGAGGTCGCCGCGGCGGATCCGCGGCTGGACGGTGGCCCACAGCCGCGGGTTCTGCAGGTAGGTGACCGTGCTCTCGCCGGAGTCGGCGTGGTTGGCGACGGAGACGCCCTTGCGCAGGAACTGCGGGAGTTGCTGACCCCAGCCGGAGTACGGGGCGCCGGGCTGGTCGCAGACGGTGGAGTCGCCGATGAGGAAGATCTGGCGGGTGTGCCGGGCCGGGGTGACGTCGATGTCGGCCAGGGCTGGGGCGGAGCCTTGGAGTCGCAGGTCCAGGCCGGGGGTGCCGTCGGCGCCCGTCGGCTCGCCCTCCGGGGTGCGGACGTTCACCGTGAAGCTGCGGGTGACGCGCTCGCCGGCGGCGACGACCGTCTCGGGGAGCAGGGCGCGCCGGGTCTCGCCGCTGATGCTCGTGCTCGACGCGGCCTCGCCGCCCAGGACGACCTTGACGTCGTAGGTGCCGGGCGGGACGTCGAAGTGGCAGGCGGTGGCGGTGCAGTCGGCGTGGGCCTGGGCCGGTACCGCCGCCAGCAAGGTACCCACGGTGGCGGCCACCAGTACGGCGGCGCTGAAACGTCTCATACGCGACTCCTCAGTCGGACGGACCCGGTGTGCGCCTGGACCGTACCCGTTTCGGCAAGCGCTTTCTAGATGGGGGCGTCAGTTCAGAGAACTCATCAAGGCCGGAGTAGATCAACGCGATGCGACCCTTGGGGAAGCCCAGTGATGTGGCCTCCCCCGTATAGAGCGCCACCAGCGAGTCGGGCCCCCTCCACCAGGTGTCCGCCAGGCCCATCACCTCGCGCACCGGCTCGTAGTCGTCCAACTCGATGCCATCGACGTCATCGCCGACGCCGGTCGATCACCGCTGCGGGGACGTCTCGCTCAAGCCACCACTGCCTGTGATCCTCGACGGGCCGAACGTCGACCTTGACGCCGTGCACGCCCACAAACGATCGAGCTCGTCGGGTCAGGCCATCGGATACGTCGTTGATGAGGCGGACATTCACCGGAGGGACGCTACCCAGTAGCCGTCGGGAGAGCGCGCCCCGGGCCGTCCCGTCAGGTTCCGCGTGTCCACTGCTGGTTCGGACCTCCGTTGCAGGTGTACGTGATCAGCGCGGCGGAGTTGGCGGTGGACGCGCCGTTCACGTCCAGGCACTCGCCGGTGGCCCTGGACCTGATCAGCCAGTAGCTGCCTGAAGCGGTCACGCTCCACTGCTGGTTGGTGGCCGCGCCGGCGCAGTTCTGCTGGGTGACGCCGGTGGCGTTCTCGGTCAGGCACAGGCTGCTGTTGCGGACCATCAGCTGGTGGTAGCCGCTGCCGACGGACCTGAACCAGAACTTCTGGTTGTTGCCGCCGTTGCAGGTGTACTGGCTGAGCGCGGCGCCCTGCCACAGTGACTGGTTCGGCACGTCGGCGCACTTGGCGCTGTGCCGGGCGATCAGCGTCTGGTACGTGGCGGCGGTGCCGCTCGCCGTGCCGGTCGCCGCGTCGACGGTGACCTCCGGAGACCAGGACATCGACATCGAGGTCGAGGTGGGGAAGGTCAGCGGCAGCCAGACGTAGCGGGAGTCGTTGACGGTGCCGCCGAAGGAGTTTCCCCAGCGGTCGCCCAGGTAGAGGTACGAGGTGGTCGAAGTGCCCTGCACGGGAAGGACGTACGTCGTCTGCGATCCGTAGGCCGTGGAGTCGCCGGCGTTGGTCATCGCGGTCCAGGGGCCGGTGATGCTGGTGGCGGTGGCGTACCGCTGCTGGTTGGGGCTCCAGCCGGTGGCGCCCGAGGTGAGCATGAAGTAGACGTTGCCCCGCTTGAACAGCGCGGGGGCCTCGCGGTGGCCGCCGTGCCAGGGGTCGGCGACCAGGGCGGCGATGCCCGTGTAGTCGCTGGTCAGGCGGTAGATGTGCAGGTCGTGATTCTCGCGGGCGGCGGAGACCATGTACCCGGTTCCGTCGGTGTCTACGAAGACCGTGATGTCCCGGGACATGTGCTGACCGAGTGGGCGGAAGCTGCCCTGCCAGGTGTAGTCGCCGTCGACGGTGTCCGAGACGGCGACGGCCGCGCGGGCCTCGCTGTAGTCGGAGCCGTTCTCCTTGTGCATCCACATCACGAACTTGCCGGTGGCCGCGTTGTACATGACCTTCGGCCGCTCGATGTTGGCGACGGCCAGCTCCGGGTCGGTGGACTGGGTCAGGACGTGGTTTCTGAACTCCCAGTTCTTCAGGTCGGTGGAGCGGTAGGCGTCCACGTACCGGAAGGTGTTGTCGGCGTTGCGGTGCTCGCCGAACCAGTAGTAGTGAGCGCCGACCTTGATGACGCCGCCGCCGTGGGCGTGCACGGGGTTGCCCGACGTGTCGGTGAACTGCGTACCGTTGGTGATCGTCTGCGGGGCGGCGCTCGCCGGGGCGGCGGTGACCAGAGTGCCGGCGAGGGCGCAGCACAGCGCGAGGAGGATCGCGTACCCGCGTCTCATCTCACGCCCCCGGCGATGCGGTGTCGGCGACGGGGACGCCGAAGTCGGGGGTGCCGTCGGGCTTCCAGCCGAGCTTCTGGACACGGGTGTGGCGGTTGGGATCGTTGAGCGGGTCGCCGTCGATCTCCTTGTACTGGCGGGCGTGGTAGACGAGGACGTCGGTACGGCCGTCCTCGGCGACCGTGAAGCAGTTGTGGCCGGGGCCGTACTGCTGGGTGGTGTCGTTGCTGGTGAAGACCGGCGTCGGGGACTTGGACCAGTTGGCGGGGTTCATGAGGTCGGCGGACGCGGGCGCGGTGAGCAGGCCGACGCAGTAGTTGTGGTCGGTGGCGCTGGCCGAGTACGTCATGAAGACGCGGCCGTTGCGCTGGAGGACGTACGGCCCCTCGTTCACCTTGAAGCCGATGCGCTCCCAGTCGTACTCGGGGGTGGAGAGCCTGACCTGAGGGCCCGTCAGGGTCCACGGGTTCGCCATCTTCGACAGCCACACGGCGGTGTTGTTGTCCATGCCGGGCTCATGCTGGGCCCAGGCCAGGTAGCGGGTGCCACGGTGGGTGAACGTCGTGGCGTCGAGGGAGAAGGTCTCCCAGGCCGTCCTGATCTGGCCCTTCTCCACCCACGTTCCGCGCAAGGGGTTGGAGTGGGAGTTCTCCAGGACCCAGATGCGGATCTTCCACACGTCCTCGGCGGGGGCGGCGGCGAAGTAGATGTACCACCTGCCGTTGATCCGGTGCATTTCCGGAGCCCAGATGTGGGCGCCCATGTCACCGGTCGGGTGCGCGCGCCAGATGACGGACTCGGCGGCGGTGGCGAGTCCGTTCAGGGTGCGGGAGCGGCGCAGGATGATGCGGTCGTACTCGGGGGCGGTGGCGGTGAAGTAGTAGTAGCCGTCCGTGTGACGGGTGATGTGCGGGTCGGCGCGGTTGAGGACCAGCGGGTTCGTGTACGGCCCGGCCGCCTTCGCAGCAGCCGCGGCCGCGGTGGGGGCGGCGGCCAGGGCGCCCGCCGCGAGGGCGGCGCCCTTCAGTACGAGTCGGCGGTTGGGGGTGGGCAGGTCGTCGGCGCGGCTCATGCGGACTGCCTCTCGTATGCTCGACGGAGTCGGTTCGATATTTCGTACGGCATCTGTCATTCCGAACGCCGAAAAGGTAGAGGTGAGTTACGAGGAGGTCAACGGTTCCGACGGGACAAACTCAGGCGGCGATTTTCTGTTATCGGCCCGGCGTCCGGGCCGTCTCCCCACACGTGCGCAGCCAAACCCACAGAACAGCAGCGGCCGTCGGCGCCCTCGCGGCCGTCGCCGCCCTGGTCACCGCTCCCCCGGCCACGGCCGCCGGCCCCCGGGACGTCACCGCCGACGTGCTCGCGGGCCACGACGTGACCCTCACCGGCGACACGGTCGTCACCGTGCCGTCCGGGACCACCACGTACGACGGCGTCTTCCGTGGCGAGGGCACGCTCACCGTGCGCGGCAGCGGGACGCTGATCCTCACCAAGGACAGCGACTTCACGCTTCCGCAGTCCCGGCAGCGGCAGAAGGTGAGCATCCCGGGCGGCAACCACCCGTACGTCACGGTGGCCGACCCCGACCCGCCGGCGATCACCGTCGAGCGCGGCGCGACACTCCAGTACGGCAACGGCGGTACGACGGGCCTGATCGGCCACTTCCCGTACGGCACGCCCGCGTTCCGGCTGAACCAGGACAACATCCGGGTCGACGGCACCCTCCGGCTGTCCCTGAGGAGCGCCTACAACCTGGGCACGATCAGCGGCTCCGGTCTGATCACGCAGCCGAGGTTCCTGTGGGGCACCTGGGACCTGTCGGGCACCCACCCTTTCTCCGGCGTCATCGACAACGGCACGCAACTGAACGCCGGCCGGCCCGAGTACGCGACGTCCCTCCCGAACGTCCGCAAGGTGCTCAACCAGGGCACCTGGACGGTGGACACCCCGCTGGGCCGGACGGTCACCATGGGCATGGACTTCTACCAGCGCGAGTACGGCAGCGACATCAACGTCCAGTCCCGGCCGGGAAGCAAGGTCGTCCTCACCGGGCAGTACAGCTGGTCGGACCAGGGTGGCGACACCGACCCCTCACTCAGCGACCCCGCGCTGAACTGGACACCCGCGCGCAAGAACGTCAACAAGCGCGGCACCAACATCAAGGGCGCGAACGTCCAGTGGGGCGACGGGACGACGAGCCGGATCTTCATGCCGGGGACCGCCCAGACCGTCTACATCAACCTGCTCGCCGCCCGCTCCCGCTCCCAGCTCACCTTCGACTACAACGGCCCCGTGACGCTGGGCGCCCCCATCGGCGGCGGCCGCTTCCACGACACGCTGTCCGCGCCCGGCGCCGGGGACATCGTGATCGCGGGGACGCGCGGGAACGACGTGACCTTCGCGGCACGGCAGTACTACGACGGCTCGACCACCGTCGAGAAGGGCGCGGTGCTGCGGCTGGGCTCGGCGCAGGGCGACGGCTCGCTGTGGATGGACGGCGACCTGTGCCGGGTCGTGAACGACGGCACGCTCGTGGTGCGGAACGCGTCGACGCCCATCTCGCTGTCCCGGCTCAGCGGCTCCGGGGCTTTCGTGCAGTCGGGCGCGGCGACGACGACCCTGACCGGGAGCGGAGTGACGTACACCGGCACCACGACGGTCGAGAAGGGCACGCTGGCGCTGAGGTCCGGGGCCACCCTGGTGCGCAGCAAGGCGATTCGGCTCACCTCGGCGGGCGCCCGACTGGACGCGGGTACGGCCGGCCTGCGCGTGGCGACCACTCTCACCGGCAAGGGCACGGTGCGGGGCGCGGTGACGAACGACGGTGTGGTGACGGGCGGTCTGACGGTGACCGGGGGCTATGAGCAGCGTGCGCGGGGCCGACTGGTGGTTGAGGGGAAGCCGTTGAGGGTGACCGGCGGCCCGGTTCGCCTGGCCGGAGAGGTGGATCTCTCAGCGGCAGGCACGTCCTCGGCTCGCCGGATCACGATCGTCGACAACGCGGGGCGCGGCGGGACGAAGGGCGCCTTCTCCGGTCTGCGTGAGGGTACGACGCTGAAACTGGCCGACACCGTGTACCGCATCAGCTACCGCGCCGGCGACGGCAACGACGTCGCCCTCACCGCCACCGCACAGAGCCCGACGGCTTCCCCGTCCCGGGCAGGGGCGACCGGCGCGGCGGCGGTCGGCACGCGCAGCGCGAGCACCGCCGGGGACTCCGGGTGGGGCTGGTGGCCGTATGTCCTGAGCCTCGGCCTGCTGGGCGGCCTGGTGGTACCCGCGGCCCGACGCACCGGGGGCGGCCGGCGGAGGGGCGGGGGGCGGCATGCGGCGCACCGCTAGGGCACCCTTCGTCGACTACCGTCGTGACATGACCAGCAACACCCCCGAAACCCCGACCGGCCTCGCCGAAGCCCTCGCCGCCGGGACGGTCGTGCTCGACGGCGGCATGTCCAACCAGCTCGAGTCGGCCGGGCACGACCTCAGTGACGAGCTCTGGTCGGCGCGACTGCTCGCCGAGCGGCCCGAGGCGATCGCCGAGGCGCACCTCGCGTACTTCACGGCGGGTGCGAGCGTGGCGATCACCTCCAGCTACCAGGCCACGTTCGAGGGCTTCGCGAAGCGCGGGATCAGCCGGGAACGGGCGGCCGAACTCCTGTGCCTCAGCGTGGAGTTGGCGCGTGAGGCGGCGGCGCGGGCGGCGGCGAAGGGGATCGCCCGTCCGTTGTGGGTGGCGGCCTCGGTCGGCCCCTACGGGGCGATGCTCGCGGACGGCTCGGAGTACCGGGGCCGATACGGGCTGACGGTGAACGAGCTGGAACGCTTCCACCGCCCCCGGATGGAGGCCCTCGCCGCGGCCCGGCCCGATGTGCTGGCGCTGGAGACGGTTCCGGACGCCGACGAGGCGGCGGCCCTGCTGCGGGCGGTGCGCGGACTCGGCGTGCCGGCCTGGCTGTCGTACACCGTGGCCGGCGATCGCACCCGGGCCGGGCAGCCACTGGAGGAGGCCTTCGCCCTGGCCGCCGACGTGGACGAGGTGATCGCGGTGGGCGTGAACTGCTGTGCGCCCAAGGATGTCGACAGGGCCGTCGCGGTCGCGGCCCGGGTGACGGGCAAGCCGGTGGTGATCTACCCCAACAGCGGCGAGACCTGGGACGCCGAGGCCCGCGCCTGGACGGGCCACTCCACCTTCACGCCGGAGCAGGTCGAGGGCTGGCGTGACTCCGGCGCCCGGCTGATCGGCGGCTGCTGCCGGGTCGGGCCGGAGGCGATCACGTCCATCGCGCGGACGCTGGCGGGATGATCCGGCGGTTGTCAGAGGCCGGGGAGAGGCGGGCCGGTACGGCTACCGACGTCAGGGGCGACGGACGCTGCCTCCGGGGCGGCGCAGGAGGCGTATGACCGACCGCGTGTCCGCGCCGCGGGTGCGCGAACCGCCGTCGGCCGAGGCGGACGCCGCGTCCCGGTCGACGAGATCGGCCGTCCACAGTGCGAGCTCTCGGTCGCGCGGCCCGTACGCGGTGTACGGCTCCCTCGTCGCCCCCCGCTCCCCCGGCTCCGCCGGCTCGCTCTCGCCGAAGATCCGCACGGGGTGCGAGGTGTCCCAGGCCTGCCAGCCCGGGTCGCCGTCGACCGCGAACCTCACCCACGCCGCGTGCATCGCGTCGGCCAGCTCCACCGGCGCACCCCAGCCCGCCAGTCTGGCCGACTCGGGTACCTCGCCGGTGTCGAAGACGAAGCCGAGCTCCAGGGCGTGGCAGGCGCCGAGCCCGGGCCGCAGCGACGGCCAGGCGAACTCGTAGACGTACGACGATCCGGGGCGGGCGTCGGCCAGCCGGTGCAGTGGGATGCGCAGCAGGTGGTCGGTGACCATCTGGCCGACGATCTCGGCGGTGCCGGCCTCGGGGTGCAGGGCGCGGTAGCCGCGTGGCACCTCGTGGCCGCAGTGGCAGCGGGCCATGGCGCCGGCCAGGGCCATGGGGCCGAGCCGGTCGACGCGCTCCAGCAGGCCGCCGGGCACGAGCCACAGCCGGTATTCGTCGCGGGTCCAGCCCATGAGCAGGTCGACGCCGGACGCGACCTCCCCCTCGGCCAGCGCCTCCATGGGATCGCGGGGGACGACGTCACCGTCGACGACGATCCCGAAGGCGGGCCCGCCCAGCGCCGGGCTGCTGCGCCGGCCCATCTCGGCCTGGGTACGCAGCAGCAGGTCGCGGTCGACGGCGGCGAAGGCCTCGGCGGTCGCGGGCACCTTCAGCCGGTTCGCCATCCGGCGCACCATCCGCCGTACGTTGGTGCGCTCGGCCGCCTCGGGCGGCCCGCTCTGCAGGACCGCACGCCGGAACAGTCCCTGGGCCTGCGGGGCGGCGATCAGGGCGCCGATGCTGATCGCCCCGGCCGACTGTCCCGCGAGGGTCACCCGGTCGGGGTCGCCGCCGAAGGCCTCGATCGACTCGTGCACCCAGCGCAGGGCGGCGAGCTGGTCGCGCAGGCCGGGGTTGGCGGGAGCGTCCGGAAACAGTCCGTAGCCCTCCACTCCGAGCCGGTAGTTGAGGGAGACGAGGACGATCCCGTCACGGGCGAAGGAGTGTCCGTCGTACACGGGCACACACGACGAGCCCCTGGTCAGGGCCCCGCCGTGCAGCCACACCAGGACCGGCAGCCGGGCACCGGGGCCGGGCTGCGGGGTCCACACGTTCAGGTTGAGGCAGTCGTCCCCGGGCACGACCGGGTCGGAAAGGTACTGGGCGAACGCCTCCGAGTACGGCGGTTTGGGCGGCGTCGGCCCGAAGGCGACCGCGTCCCTGACGCCGTCCCAGGGCTCGGGCGGCACAGGCGGCCGAAACCGGTTCGGACCGAACGGGGGCGCCGCGTACGGGATGCCGCGAAAGACCGCCACGCCGTTCTCGTAACGGCCTCGCACGCGCCCGTACGGCGTCCTGGCCACGGGGCCCGTCAGGTCTGCTTCGGTCATCCGCCCACCAGCCCTTCGCCGTGCTCGTGCACCGTTCACCTCAGAGCATCACATCGCTCGGAGGTATTCCGGTGCACGAGCCGGTTCAGCGCCTATTTGGCGTACATCAGCGTGCCGAAGCCGAGCTGGTCATAGCCTCCGCTGGTCGATCCGTAGTCCCCGCCGCCGCCCTCGGGGGCGACCGAGAAGCACATCTGGGAGATGTACCGGTCGTCGAGGTACAGGCGCCGGTTGTAGTGGTAGTGGAGCATGGCCCACACCGGGCGGACCTGGCCGCGTGAGGCGGCGGAGACGGCCGTGTGCTCCCGGTACGCACAGTTCTGGCCGGTGCCCCAGCTGTAGGTGGTGAACGGCACGTCATGGCCGAGGTTGTACTTGGCGACGTACTGGGCGGCCTTCATGAAGCGCCGTCCGTCGTAGGAGTAGAGGTCCTCGCCCTGGTTCCAGGCCATCTCGCAGATCGCGCCCATCTGGCCCATGCCCATGACGGTGTGCCCCTGGTCGCGTCCGGACTCCTGCCACTGGCCCAGGGCGTAGCCGTCGGCGTCGGTGTGCAGGAACGGGACGGCGTGCGCGAGGGAGCCGTTGCCGGCGCCGGACTTGAAGTAGGTCACCGCCTGGTCGTACTTGGCGGCGTCCTCGTTGAGGATCCCGATGGCCAGGACGGAGGCCATGTTGCACAGGTCCCAGTTGGCCCAGTAGTTGGTGATGCAGGCGTCGTTGTGGCCCACCAGGAACTGGTTGTTGAGCGGGTAGAAGACCCTCGCCATCATCTCCTGGAAGGCGGCCAGGTCGAAGGCGTCGTAGTCCCGCATGAGCTCGGCCGCGTTCGCGAACTGCCAGCCGTAGAGGCCGGCCGCGAGGAACCGGTCGGCGTTGCCGGTCACGGTCGTCAGGGTCGTGGCCCACGCGTTGAGGATGCGCGCGGCGCAGGCCGCGTTGGCCTCGGTGCCGCCGACGTGCCAGCGCAGCGCGTTCTGGTAGGCGGCGGCGATGTCGTTGTAGAGGATGCCGTAGTTCTGGCCGGTCCCGCCGCGGATGACGGTCGCCTGCGGGTTGGGTGTCCAGGTCGACTGGGAGTGGGAGTTGGCGACCAGCCGGTTCCAGCCGGACAGCCAGGGGTCGTTGCCGGCGGCCACGCGGACCCGGGCGCGGTTGATGTCACCCCAGTTGTGCAGCATGCCGGGGTGGGTCCAGGTGGCGGGGGCGGCGTCCGCGGTGGTGGCGGTGGCGCCGAGCGCGAGGGCGGCGGTGAGGCCACCGGCGGTCTTCAGCAGACCGCGGCGGCTCAGCGCTCTGTCACGGAGGTGCTGGTGGGGGGAAGTGCGGCTCATTGCGTGCGGCTCCAATCCAAGGGTCGCTCTACATGGCGGTGATGCTCACCTCGTCGAACTCGGTGGTGCTGCGGACCAGCGGGCTGCGGGAGCAGACCACGAGGCCCACGTAGTAGGGGGCGTCGCCGAAGCCGGGGATCTCTCCCTCGGCGAGGGGGGTCCAGCTGACGCCGTCATCGGTGGAGGTGTACGCGGCGAAGGCGGTCCCGGTGCGCCTCAGTCGCAGGAGGCAGGGCAGGGAGACGGGCGCGTTGCCCGTGAAGACCGACCGGCCGGCCACGGTGGGGCGCAGCATGAGCTGCGCGCCGCTCCCGGCGGTGACGACGGCCCCGGCCGCCTGGTCGAACGGCGACAGGGACTTGGCCATGAGCACACCCACCCGGTCGGCGCTCGCGCCGGTACGGGAGAGCAGCCGGGCGGTGACCTCGCAGTCGCCGGTGACGGGCCGCCGTACGAACTGGCCGGTCATGGCCTGGTTGTTGACGGTCAGATCGGTCCCGGCGCCCCGCACGACGAAGGTCCCGTCCTCGTAGGCGGTGCTGCCGGGTGTGCGGACGTGGACCACGCCGTAGGTGCCGAGTTCGCGCTCGTCCGGCACCACGTCGCCGAGGTCGCCGTACGACCACGGGGCGGGTGGCGGGGTGCCGACGGTGAGTGTGAGGGTGGCGGTCGCGGTGCCCGCCGCGTTGGTGGCGGTGGTCGTGACCGTGAACTCTCCTTCCTCGGTGGGCGTTCCGGAGACGAGGCCGGTACGCGGGTCGAGGCGCAGGCCGTGGGGCAGGCCGCGTGCGGCGAACCGGAACGCCGTCGGTGAGGCCCGCAGCAGGTGGCGGAACGTGACGCCTCGGTTGGCGAACGCGGTGTCCGGGGAGACGAACTCCGGCTTCGCAGGGGTCGGCATCCTGGCGTGCGCGGGAGCCGAACGGGGGCCGCGTCCGGCGGTGTTGGTCCTGGTGACGGTGTAGTGATAGGTCGTGCCGGGTCTGCCGGTGGGGTCCGTGTATCGGATGCGGGTGCCGAAGCCGACCGGGGCGACACCGTTCGCGATCGTCCGGTACGGGCCCGCCGCGTCCGTGGCCCGCAGTACGGCGTAGGTGGCCGAGAGGTCGGGGTCGGTCCAGCTCAGTTCGACGGCGTCGGCGCCGGTGGCCGCCCGCAGGTCGGTGGCGGTGTGCGGGGGACGCGCGCTGACCCAGTCGGCGCCCCGGGACGTGACCACGCTGACGTTGTCGAAGGCACCGGTGCCGGTCCCGGCGTACTCGGCGTCGACGCCCAGGCAGGAGGTGAGCAGCAGGCCCGCGTGCGCCGTACGCCCCAACTCGACGTCGGTGTAGCCGACTTCGGTCCACCGGACGCCGTCCGGGGAGAGGGAGCCGGTGCAGCGTCGGCCCTTGCGCTCCACGCGCACCCAGTACGGCGCCCGCAGCCGGTAGCCGTCGCCCGCGCCCTCGACGTACGGCGCCTGGAGGGGGGTCGCCGACTCGGGGAGCGAGCCGAGGTCGGAGATCGGGAACGCGGCCGCACTGGTGATCGCCTGCTGCTGGGAGGGCGGCACGGGCGTGCTGCCGGTGGCCGAGACGTCCGCCCCGGCCGAGGGACGGACGGTCCAGACGCCGCTCCAGGTGTGCAGCGGCAACCCCTGGATCACCATCGAGGCGTGCGCGGCGTCCGGGTCGAGGGAGTCGCGGACGGTGACGCCGATCTTGGAGTACTGCGAGCTGAGCGGGAACACGATCCGCGCGGTGACGACGCCGTCGCCGTGCAGCGGCAGGTGCGCCAGCCGGTAGGTGTCGGCGGTGCCGCTCGCCGTCAGCACGAAGCGCTCGCCGTCGAAGGAGGCGGACCCCGGGATCCTCACGTGTCCCACGTCCCGGGTCGACCAGGGCTCGGGGAGACCGGCGGTGGCGGCGACCCAGGCGGAAGCCGCGCCGGCGCCGAGGGAGTTGTCCGCGGTGACGGTGTAGTAGTACGTCCGGCCGGGGCGGACGTCGTGGTCGCTGAACCGTACCGCCTCGATCCCGGACGCGAGCCGCCGGTACGGGCCGTCCGGACCGGTCGCCCGCCGGACCGTGTAGGCGGCCGCCCACGCGGACGGCAGCCAGGACACGGTGACGGCGTGGTGGTCGCCGGTCGCGGTGATCCCGGCGGGTGCCGTCGGCGCGGCGGGCGAGGCGGTCTCCGTCCCGGCGTAGGTGAGCGTGCCCCAGCCCGGATGGTCCTCCTGGTAGCCCTCCACCACGCGTGCTCCGTCCGAGCCCCGGAAGATGACCTTCTCGGTGTAGGGGGCGGGTTTGCCGAGGCGTCCCGCGTAGTGCGCGTACGCCATCTCCCACAGCGGACGGAACACTCCGCGCTGCCGGTCGGAGACGGTCGTCTTGAGGTACTTGCCGGTGCGGTCGAGATCGGGCGTGAACGGTACGGAGTCGTCGCCCAGGTTGTAGCGGGCGAAGTACTCGAAGTTGGCGAGGATCCGGCTGTCCGCGAAGCCGTACAGGTCCACGCCCTGCTGCCAGGCGACTTCGGCCGCGTCCGCCAGCAGACCGACGGCGAGCTGTTCGTGGGCCTGGTCGCGGCCGGACTCCTGGCCCTGGCCCTCGGCGGTGACGACGCGGTGCAGCACCGAGCCGTTGCCGGACCCGGCGGCGGCGAACCGCAGGGCGTCCTCGAACATCACCCGGTTGTCGCAGAACACGGCGATGGCGAGGATCGTGCGCAGCGCGGCGACGTCCCAGTTGCCGTTGGCGTACAGACAGTAGCCCGACAGGGCCGGGTACCAGACGTCGGTGAAGGAGCGTTCGCAGCGCCGCACCGACTGCTCCGGCCAGCCGTCGTAGCCGCTGTGCCGGAGGATCTCGGCGGCGTTGACGAGCTTGAAGCCCTGGATTCCGGCGCCGAGCTGCCCGTCGGCGCCGGTGATGCCGGTGAGGGAGGCAGCCCAGGCGTCGAGGATGTCGCGGGCCTTGTCGGCGTGCCGTACGTCGCCGGTGACCGCCCACATGAGGGCGTTGTGGTAGGCGGCGGCCGCGTCGGTGACGGCCTGGCTGGTGGAGTCGGTGGGGCCGCGGCCCCAGGTGGTGATCTGTCCGGTGTTGCGGACGGCGTAGGTGTGCTGGGAACGGAAGTCGGCGGCCAGCGCGGCGAATCCGGAGGCGATCGGGTCGCGTCCTTGCGCCACCGCCGACTTCATCCGGGCCAGGTCCGCCCGGGAGTGCAGCAGGCCGGGATGCGTGAAGGCGAACGCGGCTTCGGCGGCGTGGGCCCACGCGGGCGCGGCGGAGGTGGACAGCAGTCCACCCCCGGCCACGGCCGCGAGTCCCGCCGTGCCGAGGAGCGTCCGTCGGCTGAGGGAATCCACGGGTCACTCCTGGCTTACGGGTTTTGCACGGTGAGCTTGAGGGTCTTGGTCGCCGTGCCCACGCTGTTGGTGGCCGAGACGGTGACCGTGTGGGTGCCGCGTTTCTTCGGGGTTCCGGAGATCAGGCCGGTCTTCTCGTCGATCGCCAGTCCCTCCGGCAGCCCTTCGGCGCCGAACGACGTCGGCAGCGCGGTCGCGGTGACGAGGTGGTGGAAGAGCCGCTTCTTGGTGGCCGTCACCTCGTCCACGCTGGTGATCTCGGGGGCCACCGTGGCGGCCGGCGCGGTGGCGTCCAGGAAGCGGAGGTCCTTCACGTGCTCGTTGACGAACATCGGGACCATGTCCGGGGTCAGGTACCAGCCGGGCTTGCGCATCTTGTCGTGGATGACCGTGCCGTTGATCTGCAGGTTCTGGAAGGTGAGGTTCTTGATGGGGCGGTCGGCGTCGTAGCCGACGACGATCGGCATGATGGCGTTGCGGCCGTCGTAGGTCAGGTTCCGGACGTAGACGTCCTGGATGCCCCGGCCGGGCGTGGCGTTGTACCGGTTGGCCATGACCCGCATGTTGAACAGCTGGCCCCAGGTGAAGTCCTCCACCCGGACGTCCTGGATGCGCACGTTCCGGATGAGGTTGCTGTCTCCGGGGTTCAGGGCGAAGCAGCCCTGGTAGAGGACCTGCGGCTCACGGTGCTGGAGGACGTCGATGTTGCTGAAGACGATGTTCTCGATGGTCTCGGGCTGCTCTGGGTTGCCGTGCGTGCCCATGTTCACCGGGTGCGCGACGTCGGCCCACAGGGTGGAGTCGCGGACGACGACGTTGCGGCAGTCGCCGTAGTAGTCCCAGCGGTGCGCGTAGATGGCGATGCAGTCGTCGCTGTTGCGCATGAAGACGCCCTCGATCAGCACGTCCTCGCTGCTGAACACGTCGATGCCGTCGCCCCATTGGCCGTTGCTGTAGGAGTGCAGGCTGCGGACGGTGACCTGCTGGGACTGGCCGATGGTGCAGGAGTAGCCGGTCTTCGGGTTGAGGACGAGGATGCCGTCGATCTCGATGTTCCTGGAGAACGCGACCAGGGTGGCGGCGTCCGAGTCCCAGATGATGCCCCGACCGAGCAGGCGGGCGTTCTCGACGCCCACGAACTCCACCCGGGCCTTGAGCACCGCGCCTCCGGCCAGGTACACGGTCATTCCGCTGGGCACCTTCACCACGCCGCCCGAGGGGGTGTGCAGACCCGGGCCGAAGTGGATGACGTCGGGGTCGCCCTCCTCCGGCCGCCGCCTCTCGATCGGGTTGGCGTGCAGGTGCAGGTTGCCGTAGAGGTCGCCGTCGATCTCGATGGAGAGGTTGCGCGGCTCGGTGAGGCTGAAGGTGATGGTGTCGCCGCTCACCTCGTGCGCGATGTCGTACGACAGCGGGCGGATCCGCGCGGCGGGGATGGTGCCCTTGGACCAGGTGACCTGCACCTCGACGGTGCCGGTGAAGTCGAGGCTCGCGACCGAGGTGTACCGGATGATGCCGGAGCCGGTCTTCTCGTTGATGGTCTTCGTCCCGGCGCGCAGGACCGGCACCGGCTTCCACTGGCCGCCGGGGGTACGGGCCTTGACGAGGTAGGTGGTGTTGACCGGCAGTGCGCCGGGGACGGGGTGGATCACCAACCGGTCGGCGGCCTCCACTCCGTCCTCGGCTCTCACCGTGCCGGCGGTCGCGCCGATCAGTGAGTACGCGGCGGCGGTGGCGCCCGCGGCCTGGATGAGGGTGCGCCGGGACAGGCCGGTGCCTTGCGTGTCAGTCATGGAGAGGTTCCTCGCTGGACAGGAGCGGCACGGGAAAACATGTAGCAACCGGTTGCTATGACCGAGTGGCCAGAGCTTCGGCCCGTCCGGAAGGCGCGTCAAGACTCCTCGCACACTTTCGAAAGCTCCGCGAGATGCCGACGACAGGTCCCATGAGACTCGGCAGTGGGCCTCAAACCGCCACTGACCAGCGTTGTTCAGGGGCCGCAGCGGCGACGCGGAACCGGGCGGCCACCCCGCGACAGGTCGGCCACCTCCCGCACAGCGGGCGAAATCTTGCGGACCTTCCACCCCGTTTCGCCGATTGACCCTCCGTCACCGGCGGATCTACGGTAGAAGGCGGTTTCAGAAAATGTTTCCGACCCTCTCGCCTTCAGGAGAGTCATGCCCAGCGCCCCGCTGCCCCGGGCCGTGTTCGCCATGGACCCGGTGCATCTCCCGCTGCTCTTCCCCGAGCCCCTGGTGGCCCGGCTGCGACAGACGGCCGAGATCGACCCCACCTTCGTCGTACGGGACTTCGCCGCCCCCGGCGCCGCGGCGCGGCTGGCCCGCGCCGACGTGCTGATCACCGGCTGGGGCTGTCCCCACCTCGACGAGGGCACCCTCGCCGCGGCACCCGGCCTGCGCGCGGTCCTGCACGCCGCCGGCTCCGTCCGCTCGCTGGTCGGCGAGGCCCTGTGGAAGGGCGGCGTCGCCGTCTCCAGCGCGGTCACCGGCAACGCGCTGCCGGTCGCGGAGTACACGCTCGCGATGATCCTGCTGGCCGGCAAGGACGCCTTCGGGCAGCGCGAGCGATTCCGGGCCACGCACGCCCACCCGGCCCCCGCCGAGACCGCCGCCATCGGCAACTGCGGCCGCCGCGTCGGCGTCATCGGCGCCTCGCGGGTGGGCCGCAGACTCCTCGAACTGCTGCGCCCCTACGACTTCGAGGTCCTGCTCCACGACCCCTACGTGAACGCCGTGGAGGCCGCCGCGCTCGGCGCCCGGTCCGTGTCGCTGGAGGAGTTGCTGAGCGGCAGCGACATCGTCAGCCTGCACGCCCCCGACATCCCGAGACCCACCGCATGCTGGACCGCGAACGCCTCGCCCTGATCCGCGACGGCGGCGTCCTCATCAACACCTCGCGGGGCGCACTCGTCGACCACGACGCCCTCACCGACGAGTTGCTCTCCGGCCGCCTCAGCGCGATTCTCGACGTCACCGAACCCGAGCCGCTGCCCGCCGGGTCCCCGCTGTACAGACTCCCCAACGTCTTCCTCACCCCGCACATCGCGGGCTCGCTCGGCAACGAACTGCAGCGCCTCGGCGGCATCGTCGTGGAGGAGCTGGAACGCCTGGCCGCGGGTCGTCCCCTCGCCCACGAGGTGCGCCACGCGGACCTGCCCCGGGTCGCCTGACGGCCACCGATACAGCGCTGTCCACAGGCGTCCTACCTGGAGGAACGATGGGATACGGTTTCCGCACCGGCAGCGAGCGCGCCCGCCCCGGTGACCGGGCCACAACGGTGAAGGAGCCGCAACGGTGAGTCAGCGCAAGGCACCGGGCGACGCCGGCCGGGCGACGATCCGGGACGTGGCGGAACGCGCGGGCGTCTCCGTGGCGAGCGTGTCACGCGTACTGTCCGGCAACTACCCGGTCTCCGACGACCTGCGCCGCCGGGTGATGAAGGTCGTCCGGGACCTGGACTACGTCACCAACGCCCACGCCCGCTCCCTGGCCGGTGGCGGCACCCCGACGGTCGCGATCCTCATCAACAACATCACCGGCGCCGCCTTCGCCCACGTGGCCAAGGGCGTCGAGGGCGCGGCCACGCTGCGCGGCTGGCTCTCGCTGGTCGGCACGACGGGCGACGACCCGGAGCGGGAGCTGGCCCTGGTGAACCTCATGCGCCAACAGGGCGTGGCCGCCGTCGTCCTGCTCGGCGGCGCCTACGACTACGACGAGTACCAGTTGCGCATGGCCCGCTTCGCCCGCTCGCTGGACGCGGCCGGCTCCCACCTCGTCCTGGTCGGCCGGCCGCCGCTGGAGGGCGACGTCCCGGCGACGACCGTCGACTACGACAACGAGTCCGGCGCCTACGCGATGGCCGGCCACCTGCTGTCGGCCGGTCACCGGGACATCCTGGTGCTGCCGGGTCACGCCGAACTGACCACGGCACAGGGCCGGTTGCGGGGTGCCCGGCGTGCCTTCGAGGCGTACGGCGTGCCCTTCGAGCCGGGCATGGTGCGGCACGGTCCGTACGACTACGAGCACGGCTACGAAGCCGTGGAGACGGCCCTGCGCGAGAAGCTGGACTTCACCGCCGTGCTCGCCGGCACCGACGTGATCGCCGCGGGCGCCATGCAGGCCCTGCGCGCGGCCGGGCTGCGCGTGCCGGAGGACGTGTCGATCGTCGGCTACGACGACATCCCGCTGGCGTCCCAGCTCACCCCTCAACTGACCACCGTGCACGTGCCGTACGAGGAGATGGGCCGGGTCGCTCTGCGCGCCGTGGCCGACCGGCGCGAGGGCGGCGCGGGGCGGCGCAAGGGGGCCGACGGGGAGCATCTGGTGTTGGGCACCCATGTCGTCGTACGGCAGTCGGTGCGGCCGCCTCGGCGGCGCGGGTAGTCGGCCGACGATGGCGGAGCCTGTTCCGTAAACGTTTTCTACAACTCTTCCAACAAACTGCCGCACACCTCTTGCTAGAGACGCGAGTCGCGGCCTACCTTCCCAGCAACCGGTTTCTATCACTTCCGCCTGGCCGCCCCGCCCATCGAGCCGACGGTTTTTCAGACCGCCGCTGCCGGCCAGTACCGAGCCGCCGCGTCCCCCGCTGCGAGACGCCTACTTTCCGAAGGAACACGGTCCGATGAACTTCACCAGCCCCCGGAGAAGGTTCGCCCGCGCCGCAGTCGCGGGTGTCGCGCTCACCGGTCTGCTCGCCGCCTGCGGCGGCTCCGACTCCGGCTCCGACTCCGGAGACTCCTCGGGTTCCGGCCCGGTGACCCTGCCCTTCTGGGGCTGGGCGAACGGCCAGGAGGCGGTCGTCAAGGCGTTCAACGCCTCGCACGAGGACGTCCAGCTCAAGTACACGAAGGTCACCGACCAGTTGACCATGCAGAAGCAGCTGACCAACGCGGTCAAGGCGGGCAACGCCCCCTGCCTGGTGCAGAACACCGCCGAGTACGTGACGAGCTGGGTCGCTCAGGGCGCGCTCGCCGACATCACCCAGTACGTCGAGGGCGAGAAGGACAGGTTCAACGCCGGTTCGTGGGCCGGCGCCCAGGTGCAGGGCAAGCTCTACGGCGTCCCGACCAGCTCCTCGCCCAACTTCACGATCTACCGTGCCGACATCTTCCAGAAGTACGGCATCGAACCCCCGGCCACCTGGGACGACTTCATCGCCGCGGGCAAGGAGCTGAAGAAGCACAACATCAAGATCACCAACTACGCCGGTGAGGACCCCAGCACACTGGAGGTGCTCGCCATGCAGGCCGGCGCCCACTGGTACGCCGTCGACGGCGACTCCTGGAAGGTGAACTTCCAGGACGAGGGCACCCTCAAGGCCGCCGAGGTGATCCAGGAGATCATCGACAACGACCTCAACTCCAAGCTGTCCTTCGCCGACTACGCCGCCGTGCAGCGCAACTACGACAAGGGCGGCACCGCGACGCGGCAGATCTCCACCTGGCAGATGGCCGGCATGGTGCAGAACTTCACCGAGTCCTTCGGCGACTGGGCGCTCGCCCCCTGGCCGACCTTCACCGGCGAGGCACCCAAGACGCCGGCCGGCACCAACCTCACCGGCAGCGTGACCCTGGTGACCGAGCAGTGCGAGCACCAGGAGCAGGCCGCCGAGGCGGCGCTGTGGATGTCGACCGATGCGGACGCGGTGAAGACGATGGCGAGCCCGGAGACCGGCAACGGCGTGATGCCGGCCCTCGCCGACAGCCACGCGTACGTCGCCGAGTCGATCTCCGAGAAGCTGCTCGGCGAGCACTACGAGCCCGCGCAGAAGGTTGTGACCGACAGCCTCGGCACCGTCACCACGGACTGGACCTTCGGCCCCAACTGGACGGCCATGTTCACGGAGTTGCAGGCCGGCTGGGCCAGGGTCATCAACAAGGAACAGAAGGTCACGGACCTCCTGGCGCACATGCAGGAGTGGACCGTCAACGACCTGAAGTCCCGCGGTATCAGCGTCAAGAGCTAGGCACTCACCAATGATTCGCTCACTGCGCTGGAAGGGCGCCGCCTTCACGGTGCCCTTCCAGCTCGGCTTCGTCTTCCTCTACCTGCTCCCGATCGGGTACGCCGTCCACCAGTCCCTGTTCACCGAGCAGAGCTCGGGCCTGGGCCTCGGCGGCTCCACGGAGACGTTCTCCGGCCTCGACAACTACCAGCAGGGCCTGACCGACTCCGCGTTCATGGGTTCGGTGCTGCGCGTGGTGCTGTTCGCCTGTGTGCAGATCCCGGTGATGCTGCTGATCAGCCTGGTCCTGGCGCTGCTCCTGGACGCGCTCACCGCGCGCGCGGCCGGCGGCTTCCGGATCCTGCTGCTGGTCCCGTACATGATCCCGGGTGTGGTCGCCGCGATCGTCTGGATCAACCTCTACAGCCCCGAGGTCGGCCCGCTGACCCCGCTGGGCGAGGCGTTCGGTCTCGACTGGAACTTCTTCGCGCCGTCCATGGTCTGGCCGTCCATCGGCAACCTGCTCACCTGGCACGGCATCGGCTACAACATGGTGATCATCTACGCCGCCCTGCAGGCGGTGCCCCGCGAACTCTTCGAGGCCGCGCGCCTCGACGGCGCCTCCGAACGCCGGATCGCCCTCAGCATCAAGATCCCGCACGTGCGCGGCGCGCTCGTGCTGACGGGCATGCTCTCGATCATCCAGATGCTGCAGATCTTCAACGAGCCGGCCCTCTTCCGCAACATCACACCGCAGACGGTGAACGACAGCTTCACCCCGATCATGATCATCTACAACCAGGCGTTCAACGCGGGCGACTACCACTACGCCGCGGCCCTGTCGGTGCTCCTCGCGCTCATCCTCGGCGTCGCGTCCTTCCTCTTCTACCGGCTGACTTCGAGGGAGGCCGACTGATGGTGCTCACCGAGGACCGTACGGAAAAGCCCCCCACGCGCCCGGTGCGCCGCCTGGGCCGCCTGGGCCGCCCTGACCGCGCTGCCCGTTCACGGGGCGGGCAGCGCTTCCTCCTCATCGGCCTGGTCCTGGCGAGCGTCTACAGCCTGTTCCCGGTTTGGTGGCTGATCGTCGCAGCGACCAAGGACCGCACGGGGCTGTACCAGAGCAACGGCCTGTGGTTCTCCGGCATGCACCTGTGGGACAACCTGCGTCAGCTCTTCACATACGACGACGGCATCTTCCTGCGCTGGACGGCCAACTCGCTGTTGTACGCGGGCGTCGGCTCCCTGGGCGGCACCCTCATCGCCCTCGCCACCGGCTACGGCCTGGCCCGCTTCGACTTCCCCGGCCGCCGGCTGGTCTTCGCCTGCGTGGTGGGCTCGTTCCTGATCCCGATCGCCCTGCTGACGCTCCCGCTCTACCTGATGTTCTCGGAGATAGGTCTGGTCGACACCCCCTGGGCGATGCTGATCCCCTGCCTGATCAACCCCTTCAGCGTCTACTTGGCCAAGGTCTACACGGAATCGACGATCCCCTTCGAACTGCTGGAGGCGGCCCGCATCGACGGCGCGGGCGAGCTGCGGATCTTCTTCAGCATCGTGCTGCGCATGATGACGACCGGCGGCGCCACGGTGTTCCTGCTCGCGTTCGTCAACACCTGGAACGCCTTCTTCCTCCCCCTCACCGTCCTGCGCGGCGAGGAGAACTGGACCCTCAACCTGGGCCTGTACAACTGGTCCGGCAAACGCCTGGAATCCGGCGTCGACCTCACCAGCCTGGTCCTGACCGGCGCGCTGCTCTCCATCGTCCCGATGGCGATCATGATGATCGCGATGCGCCGCTACTGGCGGACCGGCGTCACGCTGGGGGCGCTGAAGTGACGCTGCTGCACAATCCCGTCATCCGCGGCTTCGCACCAGACCCGTCCATCGTCCGGGTGGACGACTGGTACTACGTGGCGACCAGTTCCTTCGAGTCGGACCATCGCTCGACTTCAGCCGACTGTCCGACGACTACGGCTCCCGCCTGCGTTTCACCGGCGCCATGGCCGGGATCCACGCCCGGGATCTCGTCGACGCGTCGTTCACGGCGGATTTTCAGGGCTTCAGGCTGGCGAGTCGTCCGTGAAATTGGGCACGCGGCGCACGGGCCGTGTCCGCACAGGTGCGTTCCTCGTTCTTAGGGATGTACTTCTTAGAACTACGCCCCTAAAGACGAGGTTGCCATGCCACGACCCGCTCCCCGAAACATCCCGAAGCCACCCCATATCTTCGACCGTGACTGGGAGTGGAGCGAGTTGACCGCATTCGTCTCCGACGAGGAGCCGGGGCCACGCCTCGCGGTCGTGTCCGGGCGTCGCAGACAGGGGAAGAGCTTCCTGCTCGAGGCCCTCACCGAAGCGACCGGCGGCTTCTACTTCGCCGCCGTCGAGGGTACGCAGGCGGAGGCGCTGAGTCTGCTCGGCCAGGAGATCGCACGCTTCACCGGCGCTTCCGTACCACTGCGCCCCCAGGACTGGACCGAAGCCGTGGAGCTGCTCTTCGACCTGGCCGCACAGCGCCCCGTCACGATCGTCATCGACGAGTTCCCCTTTCTTGTCCGGGGCGACGCTTCCCTTCCCTCCCGCCTCCAGAGGGCCATCGGCCACCGCGCGGGCCGCTATCTGCTCCGCCACCCCCGCATCCTCCTCTGCGGCAGCGCCATGTCGTTCATGGGCGGTCTGCTCTCCGGCACGTCACCGCTGTACGGGCGCGCGGGACTGAACCTGGTCGTGCACTCCCTGGGCTACCGGGAGGCTGCCGAGTTCTGGAACATCACCGACCCCAGGCTCGCAGTCCTCACCCACGCCGTGGTCGGCGGAACCCCCGCCTACCGACGGGAGTTCGTGGCCGACGACGTACCGGCGGGACTGGACGACTTCGACGACTGGGTGTGCCGTACAGTCCTCAACCCCATGCGCCCGATCCACGACGAGGCGGATTTCCTGCTGGCCGCCGAACCGGACGTACGGGATCGAGCGCTCTACCACTCCGTCCTCGCGGCGGTCGCGTCCGGCAACCACACCAGCGGTGGCATCGCGAGCGCGGTGGGCCGCAAGGCCACCGACATCTCCCAGCCGTTGACCGTACTCAAGCGGTGCGGACTGCTGACTGTGGAGGCGGACGCCTTCCGCGGCAACCGCAGCGCCTACCGCATCGCCGAGCCCCTGATCACGTTCCACCACGCGGTGGTACGCCCCAACCAGGTCCGCCTGACCCGCCGAAGCAACCCGGCGTCGGCCTGGGCGCAAGAGCGGGACACGTTCCTGAGCAAGGTCGTCGGCCCGCACTTCGAACGGCTGTGCCGCGAGTGGGTCTCCTGGCACGCCGAGCCCGACACCTTCGGCGGTCTCCCCATCGAGGTCACCTCGGGGACAGTCGCCGATCCCGCCGCGCGCACCTCCCACGAGGTCGACGTCGTCGTACGCGGCGCGGTCGGCCAGGACCACGGCATCCTCCTGTCGATCGGCGAGGCGAAGTGGAACAAGCTCATGGACGTACGACACCTGGACCGCCTCCGCCACATCCTCGGACTCCTCGCGGCCCGCGGCATCGACACCACCCACGCCCGCCCGGCCTGCTACAGCGGCGTCGGTTTCACCCCGGACCTGCAAGCAGCTGCAAAGCGTGGCGAAGTGGTCCTGGTCGATCTGGGACGCCTGTACGGCGGAGCGTGAGCCGGACCGCTTCGCCGTTCGAGGTTCCGAACGTTCAGGTCACCACAGCTCCAGTGATTCCCGGTGTCTTCCCGTCCGCATGCGGCCCACTTAGGGTAGGAAGCGCTTTCTATCATGGCCGGGGCTACCGGTGGGCGGGAAGCAGTGCTGGTCGCGGCTTTCGATGGCCCTCGGGCGGGCCGGAGAGGTGGTTCCCGATGGTCCGTACGGGGAGTGCGAGTGCGCCGGCGGGGCCGACGCTGGCGGTGGTGGCCCGGGAGGCGGGGGTATCGGTGCCGACCGCCTCGAAGGTGGTCAACGGGCGCGAGGACGTGGCGCCCGAGACGCGCCGCCGGGTCACGGAGGCCCTGGTCCGGCTCGGTTACGTGCGCAGACCGCGCCTCGACGCGGCGAAGGCGCCCCGCCTCGTCGACCTCGTCGTGCACTCGCTGGACAGTTCCTGGTCCGGAGCGGTGCTGCACGGCGTGGAGCAGGCGGCGCACGACGCGGGCCTGGACGTGGTCGTCTCGGCGGACCTCGCCCGCGGCCGGACCGGCCGCCCGGAGCGCGGCTGGCTGGACAAGCTCACCGCGCGCGGCTCGGCCGGGGTGCTGTTCAACCTCGCCGAGCTGACCGAGTCCCAATACGCGTGGCTCGAACAGCACCGCATCCCCTTCGTAATGATCGACCCGGTGCTCGAACCGCCGCCCGGCGTGGTGTCGGTGGGCGCGGCGAACTGGCAGGGCGGGGTGACGGCGACCGAGCACCTGCTGTCCCTCGGCCACGAACGCATCGCCGTCATCGCCGACCACCGCCGGACCATGAGCGGCAGCGCCAGGATCGCGGGCCACCGCTCGGCGCTCGCCTCGGCCGGGGTGCGCCACCACCCGGAGTACGTGCGGCACGCCGGGTTCGACGAGGCCATGGCCCGCAGACGCATGCGTGAACTCCTCGACCTGCCCGAGCCGCCGACGGCCGTCGTCGTCTGCTCCGACCGTATGGCCCTGGGTGTGTACGGCGCCGTGGCCGAGCGTGGCTTGAGGATCCCGCACGACATCAGCGTGGTCGGTTTCGACGACCTGCCCGAGGCCCGGTGGGCCACCCCTCCCCTGACCACCGTCCGTCAGCCCATCTCGGAAATGGCGGCCACCGCCCTGCGCCTGCTCGTCCGCATGATGGCCGACGACCGCCCGGAGAGCACCCGCACGGAACTGTCGACCCGCCTCGTGGAACGGGCCAGCACGGCTCGGCCGGCCGGGTAGTGCACGTAGAGGGCGGGCCGACGGCCCGTCAGTCGAGCCGCGCCGCCCAACGGATGCCGCCCCGCAGATGGGCCCGGAAGTCGGGGTCCGCATAGGCCTCGGAGGCGTGGCCGAGCGCGGTGTAGAAGACCCGCCCTGCACCCTTCTCCCGGCACCACGCCAGCGGATGGTCGTCCCCCATGCCACCGCCCTCGTACGAGGACTCGTCGGCGGACAGGAGCACGCGCACCGAACCCCGCGGGTTGGAGCGGAAGTCGTACCACTCGTCGCTGAAGTCCCACACGGCGGGCAGGTGCCGGGTGGCCGGGTGGTCGCGGTCCTCGACGACGGCCTTGCCGGGCTGGTACGCGGGGTGCCGGTCGAATCGGGCGCCGAGCAGTTCGCCGTAGTACGGCCACTCGTACTCGGTGCACGCCGCCGCGTGTACGCCGACGAAGCCGCCGCCCGCCTCCACGTACGCGGCGAGCCGCTCGCGTCCGGTCGCCGTCAGGACCTCACCGCTGGTGGAGAGGAAGACGACGGCGGCGTACCCGTCGAGGAAGGCTTCGAGAGCCGCCGGGGCCTCGGTGTGCTCGACCTCGAACCCGCCGAGTGCACGTACGGCGGCGACGGCGTCCGGGATGGAGTCGTGGCGGTAGGCGGTGGTACGGGTGTAGACGAGGAGTCGTGCGGCCATGTCGTCGAGCGTAGTTCTTTGTTCACGAGACGCGAGTCCCGCCGGACCGCCTTCCTGAAGCTTGCCGACGACCCCGGTCGCTGAGTCGGTTCGGTCAGCCGCCCGTGCCCACCTCATTGTTGGGTGCTCCGTCGCCCTCCGGAGGCAGGTCGCCGCGTTCCACGGGCGCGGTGGGTCCGGGGGCGGCGGACGGCAGGAGGGTGTCGAGTTCGTCGGCGGACGGGCGGTGGGCGGTGAGGGCCGCCTCGCGGAGGACGTCGCGGGAGACGCCCATGGTGCCGGTGACGCGGACGACATGGCCGTCCTTGGGTACGGCGTACTCGCGCTGCTCCCCGATGCCGCGGTACCAGGCGTCGCCGTCGCGCACGCAGTCGGGGCAGTCGGCGGCGGTCACGGTGCCCCGGTCGACGGTGAGTTGTATCTGGGCGCCGCCCTCCGGGGCGACGTACACGGCGTGGAAGCCGTCGCCGCCGTACACCCCGACGGACTGCTGGGCGAGGGTGAAGCCGTCCGCTTCGGTGGCGTAGACGTGTTCCGGCGCGATGCCCAACGTGCGCGCCCTGGAGGCGAGTTCGGCCGCGTCCGCGGGCTCCGTCTCGGTGCCGCAGCCGGTGAGCAGCACGGGGATCAACAGGGCTGTCCAGGGCAGCGCGCGCACGGGTCGTCTCATGCGCCCATCCTGCCGCACAGGTGTTCCACACAACGGAGCGGGTTGCGTAGCCTCGGCGGAGATGAACACGATTCCCGCACACCTCGACCATCTCGTCCTCGCGACCCCGGATCTGGTGGCAACGGTCGCCGAGTTCACGCGGCGCACCGGTGTGGAACCGGTTGCCGGCGGTGCTCATGTCGGTCTCGGCACCCGCAACTATCTGGTCGGTCTGGGCGGAAGCGGTTACCTGGAGATCATCGGCCCGGATCCCGAGCAGTCCACGCCCGACGGCCCCTGGGCCTTCGGCATCGACGAGCTGCCCGCGCCGCGCACGCTCACCTGGGCGATCAGCCCTCCCGACCTGGACGCCGCGGTGGCCTCGGCGCGGGCGCGGGGCTACGACCCCGGTCCGCCGCAGGCGATGAGCCGTCGCAGTCCCGACGGCACGCTCCTGCGCTGGCGTCTGACCGACGGCGCGGCCGCCCACCCCTCTGGCCTCGTCCCCTTCCTCATCGACTGGGGCTCCACACGTCACCCCGCCGCGAGCGGCCTGCCCGTCACTCCGCTGCTGTCCCTGTCGGCCACGGCACCCGATCCCGCCGAGATCCGCCCTCTTCTGGCGGCTCTGGACACCGAACTACCCCTCAGCGAGGGCCCGGTGGGACTGTCGTTCACGGTGGACACGCCAAGAGGGCCGGTGCGGTTCGACTGAGCGCACGACGCCGTCCGTTTTCTTCAAGACCCCTCCCCCCACCCCTGCCTACCGTGACCCCATGACTCCACGATTCGACGCCATCGGCCTCGTCGTCTCCGACATGGCCGCCTCTGTCGCCTTCTACCGTCGGCTGGGTTTCGCCTTCCCGCAGGGGGCGGAGGGGCAGCCGCATGCGGAGGCCGCGTTGCCGGGTGGGTTGCGGTTGTTGCTGGACACGGAGGAGACCGTGCGCTCGTTCCACGCCGGGTGGCAGCCGCCCGCCGGGGGCGGCCGGGCCTCGCTAGCGCTGTTGTGCGACGGGCCGGGTGAGGTGGACGCGGTGTACGAGGAGATGGTCGGCGCCGGCCACCAGGGCGAGCTCAAGCCGTGGGACGCCTTCTGGGGCCAGCGGTACGCCGTCCTGAACGACCCGGACGGCAACGGCGTCGACCTGTTCGCCCCGCTCCCGTCAGCCACCGCCCAGTAGCTCACCCAGGGTGGCCCCCGCCAGGTCCCTGACCTCCCGCGCCAGGTGCGGCTGGTCCGCGTAACCGGCCGCCACGGCTGTTTCCGCGAGCGGCGTGCCGTCCCGCGCGAGGGTCAGGGCCCGTTGCAGCCGCAACACGCGCGCAAGCGTTTTCGGGCCGTATCCGAAGGCGGTCAGCGCGCGGCGGTGCAACTGCCGGGCGCCGAGGCCGAGTTCGTCGGCGGTCGCGGCGACCGGGCGGCCCGCGTCCAGCGCCGTGACGATCCGCATCAACAGCGGGTCCGGTGGGTCGGCGTCGGCCGCCAGGGCCAGCGCCACCTCCTCCAGGCCGCTCGCGGGGTCGGCGGCCGCGTTCACGCGCGCGGTGAGCCGGCGTACCCGCGCGGCCTGCCACAGGTCGGCCAGTTCGACCCGCCGGTCGCGGACCTCGTGCGCGGGCAGCCCCAGGAAGGTGGGCGCGGTGCCCGGGAGGAAGCGGACGCCCGCCCAGGCGCCGCCCCTGCCGTCCGTGCGGTGCGCGCGCGTGTCCGGGCCCGCGACGAGGAGCCGCCCGTCGTGCCAGAGCAGGTCCATGCAGCCGTCGGGCAGCACCCGCCCCGCGCCGGCGGCAGCGGACGGGGTGTTCGTCCACACCACCGCGCCGGTCAACCGCGACGCCCGCTCCACGTACACGCTCGCCAGGCTACGCCGGGCCGTCCTCCGCGCACGGGGCACCCGCGCGGAGCTACACCCCCACCCCCTGCGCCCGCCGCGCCCGATGCTCCTGAGGACTCACCCCGTACACCCGTTTGAACGCACTGGACAGGGCGAACGCGCTCCCGTACCCGACCTGGCGGGCGATCGCTTCCAAGGTGTCGTCGGTGTCGCGCAGGCGGTCGGCGGCGAGGGCGAGGCGCCAGCCGGTGAGGTACGTCATCGGGGGTTCGCCCACGAGTTCGGTGAACCGGCGGGCGAGCGCGGCCCGGGAGACCCCGGCCTTGGCGGCGAGCGACGCCACCGTCCACGGATGCGCGGGATCGTCCTGTACGAGGCGCAGGACGCGGCCGACGACCGGGTCGGCCTGTGCCCGGTACCAGGCCGGGGCCTCGGCCTCGGGGCGGGAGAACCAGGCCCGTAGCGCGGCGATGACCAGCAGGTCCAGAAGACGGTCCAGGACGACCTCCTGGCCCGGTTCGTCGCGCACGATCTCCTCCATGAGGAGCGGGGTGAGCGGGCAGCGCCAGACATCCGAGGGGAGCGACAGCAGCGGCGGCAGGGCGTCGAGGAGCCGGCCGCTGATCTCGCCCTGCCAGAGGTAGGTGCCGATCAGCATCACCGCCGAACCGTCGAGCCGGTCGCCCCAGGTGCGCACGCCCAGGTCCATCCGGCCGCGCAGGGAGCCGCCGTCGGGGTAGCGGCACTCGCCGCCCGGCAGGATCAGCGCCTGCGGCGCCGTCGCCGGGTCGTCGCCGCAGGTGTAGGGGTCGGGGCCGCGCGCGATGGCGAGGTCACCGGCCCGCAGTCGTACGCGCTCGCCGGTGTCCGGGACGACCCAGGCGTCTCCGCGCACCATCAGCATCACGGTCAGCGGTGCCCGGTCCTCGACCCGCACGGCCCAGGGCGGGTCGAAGCATGCCCGGATCATGAAGGCACCACGCGCACGTGGGCCCTCCAAGAGGCCTGTCAGGGCGTCCATGGCGTCAGCGTAGACGCGCCCGCATGGGAATGAGCCGTTCAGCGATGGGCCCGGAAAGCGGTACGGCAGTTCACTGGAGGCATGGCGAAGAAAACGGACACGACAGTGGTGGTGACCGGGGCGACCGGTCGTACGGGCAGCAGGGTGGCGCGGGCCGTGCAGGCGGCCGGGCTGACGGTGCGGGCGGCCTCGCGCGCCCAGGGCTTCGACTGGGCGGACCGCTCGACGTGGGCGCGGACGCTGCGGGGCGCCGACGCGGCGTACCTCGTCCACCCCGGGGACGTCGGCTCCCCGCAGGCCACCCGGGCGGTCGGGCTGCTCGCGCACGAGGCGGTCTCCCTCGGCGTACGGCGGCTGGTGCTGCTGTCGGCGCGCGGCGAGGTGCAGGCGCGGCCGACCGAGGAGGCGCTGCGGGAGTCGGGCGCGGACTGGACGGTCGTACGGTCCGCGTGGTTCATGCAGAACTTCAGCGAGGGGCCCCTGGTGGAGGGGCTGCGGCTGAGCGGGGAGCTGGTGTTCCCGGGCGGTGAGGTGCGGGAGCCGTTCGTCGACCTGCGGGACGTCGCGGACGTGGTGGTGGCCGCGCTGGCGGCGGGCGACCGGTACGTCGGGCAGGGCATCGACGTGTCGGGGCCGCGGCTGCTGACGTTCGGGGAGGCGGTGGCGGAGATCGCGAAGGCGACGGGGCGGGAGCTGAGGTACCGGCCGGTGCCGGCGGCGGAGTACGGCGCGCACCTGGCCGCGTTCGGGGAGCCGCCCGAGGCGGTCGACCTGCTGGTGGACGTCTTCGAGACCCTCCTTGACGGCCGCAACGCCCACCTCTCGGACGGTGTCCAGCAGGTGCTGGGCCGCGAGCCGCGCGACTTCACGCAGTTCGTGACGGAGGCCGCGGCGGCGGGGACGTGGACGCCCTGAGCGAGGGCCCCTTACTTCTCCCCGGTCTCCTCCCCGCCTGGCTTGTGCGAGTTCTGCGCGCTCTTCACCTGCGTACGCAGTCGTGCCGTCACGTCCTCCGGCGGCAGGAAGCGGGACCAGCGCTCGGGGAACTCGGACGGCATGTCGGGGTCGTCCGGGTCGCGGGACGCGGCGGCGCGGGCGACGTACTCGGCGACCTGCGCCTCGCGCAGCCGTTCGTTGGCGGCGCGGGCGGCGGCCGTCGCGGCGGCCGGCCAGACGCGGTCGATCGCCGCGTTGACGGCGGCGCCGACCAGCACGGCGAAGGCGGACACACCGATCCACAGCAGAACGGCGACGGCGGCGGCCAGGGAGCCGTAGATCGTCGCACCCTCGATGGTGTTCTGCAGGTAGATGCGGAGCAGGAAGCTGCCGAGCACCCACATGCCGAGGGCGACCAGGGCGCCCGGGACGTCCTCGACCCACGGGGAGCGGACCGGGACCGAGACGTGGTACAGCGTGGTCAGGAAGACGATCGACAGCACGATGACCACGGGCCAGTACAGGACCTGAACCACCGTCGTCGACCACGGCAGGATCCGCACCACCGCGTCCGGACCGGCGACCATCAGCGGCAGCGCGACCGAGCCGATCAGCAGGGCCGCGATGAACAGCAGGAAGGCCACCAGCCGGGTCTTGACGATGCCGCGGACGCCGTCGAGGCCGTACATGACGGTGATGGTGTCGATGAAGACGTTCACCGCGCGGGAGCCGGACCAGAGCGCGAAGAGAAAACCTATGGAGATGACGTCCGGTCGCCCGCCCTGCATCACGTCGTCCAGGATCGGCCGCGCGATCTGGTTGACGCCCTTGTCGGACAGGACCGTGCGGGAGGCCTCCAGCAGGTTGGTCTCCAGGCTGGAGATCGTGTCGGTACCGGTCCAGTCGTCGACGTAGCCGAGCAGGCCGATGAGGCTGAGCAGCAGGGGCGGCACGGACAGCAGCGTGAAGAAGGCGGCCTCGGCGGCCAGACCGAGGATGCGGTACTCGATGCAGGAGTTGACGGTGTCCTTGAGCAGCAGCCAGGCCGTCCTGCGCTTGGAGACGTCCCGGTAGAGGGCACGCGCGCGGTGGAGGCGACCGGAGGGTCGTTCGGGGATATCACTTGCTGGCTGCACGACCCAAAGGTATCCGCCGCACGGGGCGCGGTTCACCCTGGTGGGACGGTGGGCCACGGGTGCCCGTGTCCGCGTCCGTGTCTGTGCCCGTGGGGTGACCGCCTCCGTACCTCGGGGTAGGTTCCGAGACATGGCACGCAGCACCCACACCGTGACCAACCAGGCGCCGCCGCTCGTGGGGCACGACGTCTTCCGCGCCGACCGGGCCCTCGTGGCGGCCGTCGAGCGGCACGTCGCCCCGCATCTGCTCGACGAGGTCCTGGACGAGCTGTCGGGGCTCGGCCGCACCTGCGGGTCGGCGCAGGCGCAGGAGTGGGGGGTGCTGGCCAACGAGAACCCGCCCCGGCTGCACACCCACGACCGCTACGGCCACCGCGTCGACGAGGTCGAGTTCCATCCGGCCTGGCACCGGCTGCTCGGCAAGGGCGTCGCCGCGGGCCTGACCGCGGCCTGGACGCGGCCCGCCGGGCATGTGCGCCGGGCGGCCGGGTTCCTGATGTGGACGCAGGTCGAGGCGGGCAACGGCTGCCCGCTGTCCATGACCCATGCCGCCGTGCCCGCCCTGCGCGTGGACCCGGACCTCGCCGCCGAGTGGGAGCCGCGGCTGACGTCCATGATCTACGACCGTGATCTGCGGCCCGCCGAGCAGAAGGCGGGGGTGCTGTTCGGGATGGGCATGACGGAGAAACAGGGCGGCAGCGACGTCCGCGCCAACACCACCGTGGCCCGGCCGCTGGCCGAGGACGGGACGTACGAGCTGACCGGGCACAAGTGGTTCTGCTCGGCACCGATGTCGGACGGCTTCCTGGTGCTGGCCCAGGCCCCGGGCGGGCTGACCTGTTTCCTGGTGCCGCGGGTGCTCGCGGACGGCACCAGAAACGTGTTCCTGCTCCAGCGGCTGAAGGAGAAGCTGGGAAACCGTTCCAACGCCTCCGGCGAGGTCGAGTTCGACGGGACCTGGGCGCGCCGGGTCGGCGAGGAGGGACGCGGGGTGCGGACCATCATCGAGATGGTCGCCGCGACCCGGCTCGACTGTGTGCTCGGCTCGGCGGGGCTGATGCGGCAGGCCGTCGTGCAGGCCGTTCACCACTGCACGTATCGGGAGGTGTTTGGCGGAAAACTGATCGACAAGCCGTTGATGCGCAACGTTCTGGCCGATCTCGCCCTCGAGTCGGAGGCGGCGACCACGCTCGGGCTGCGCCTCGCCGCCGCCTACGACGACGGCAGCGAACAGGAGCGGGCGTTTCTGCGCCTGGCGGTGCCGGCCGCCAAGTACTGGGTGACCAAGCGCTGTACGCCGGTGACGGTGGAGGCGGCCGAGTGCCTGGGCGGAAACGGTTACGTGGAGGAGTCGGGGCTGCCCCGGCTGGTGCGCGAGTCGCCGCTGAACTCGATCTGGGAGGGCGCGGGCAACGTCCAGGCGCTGGATGTGCTGCGCGCGCTGCAACGCGAGCCGGAGGCCCTCAACGCCTACCTCCAGGAGGTCGGCCTGGCACGCGGCGCCGACCACCGGCTGGACGCCGCGATCAAGAACCTGCTGACAGAACTGGCCGATCTGGAGGGCGTCGAGGCCCGCGCGCGGCGCCTGGTCGAGCGGCTCGCGCTGGTGCTGCAGGGGGCGCTGCTCGTCCGGTACGCGCCCCCGGAGGTCGCCGACGCGTTCTGCGGCTCGCGACTGGGCGGCGACTGGGGAAGCGCTTTCGGGACGCTTCCGCACACGCTGAACCTCGCGTCAGTAGTGGAGCGGGCGCGGCCGGTCTCCTGACCCGGGGTACGGCGGCTGTGGCGCCCTGCGGCGAAAGGCCCGCGCGCACCGGGAAAACCGCACGCCGACAGGGGTGGTGCTGCGCCGACACGGCACCACCCCTGCCCCTGCAGGCCCGTTGAGGCCATGCGCGCCGCACGGGCGACGTCGCTCAAGTTTCAAACACCGGGGGAGGTTCACCAGAGTTGCAAGGGGTTGCAACTTTCCGGTGTCTGTGACCGGACTGGGCCCCTCCGTCCTCGGCGGGCGGCAGTATGGGACGCACCATCAGGACGCGACCGGAAAACGACGCCGCCAGAGCTTGACAGCCGGTCGCACGTCAGTGTGAACCCGGGGGAGGACCACAGTGCCGCGGTCGCCGATGAATGTGACGGACCTGGCCGCCGTCGACGCGCCACGGGCCGCGCGAATGCTCAGCGCGGTGCGCGACGCCGCCCTCTCCGGCAAGCGCCCCGACCTCGCCCCCCGGCCGGTCATCGAGGAGTCCTGGGGTCGCATGCTGCGCGGTGGCGTGGACCCGGACCACGACTTCAGATCCGGCCTGTTGGAGCCGGAGGAGATCATGCGGCGGCGGCAGGACTCGCCGCTGCGGCATGTGCTGCCGGTGCTCAGAGAAGGCCTGGTCTCGGTCGCGGACACCGCCCAGCACATCATGGTGATCGCCGACGCGGACGCCCGGGTGCTGTGGCGCGAGGGCAGTTCCGCGGTGCTGCGCAAGGCGGACGGGCTGGGCTTCCTGCTCGGCGCCGACTGGCGGGAGAACATCGTCGGCACCAACGGCGTCGGGACGCCCGCGGTGGTACGGCGGCCCGTGCAGGTCTTCGCCGCGGAGCACTTCGTCCGCTCGCACGCCTCGTGGACCTGCGCCGGCGCCCCCATCACTGATCCGCGCGACGGGCGACTGATCGGCGTGGTGGACGTGAGCGGGCCGCTGGAGACGATGCATCCGGCCACCCTCGCCTGGGTCGACTCGGTGGCCAAGCTCGCGGAGGCCCGGCTGCGGGTGTTGCATCTGACCGCGCTGGAGCGGCTGCGCGCGGTGGCCGCTCCGGTGCTGGCCCGGCTGACCGGCCGCGCGCTGGTGGTGGACCGAGAGGGCTGGACCGCGGCCGTGACGGGGATGCCGTACACCAACCGGATCGCGCTGCCCAAGGCGCTCTCGCCGGGCCGCCGTTGGCTGCCCGTGCTGGGCCTGTGCGTGGTGGAACCGCTCGCCGAGGGCTGGCTGGTGCGGCCCGCCGACGAGCCGGTGCCGACCGGGGCCACCCGGATCGTGCTCGACCTGGGGCAGCCGCGCCGCTGGACGGTGACGGTGTCGGGCGGCGCGGGTTCCTGGACCCATGAACTGAGTCCGCGGCACGCCGAGTTGCTGTACCTGCTGGCCGAGCACCGGGCCGGCCGCACCGCCGCGCAGCTCGCCGCGGACGTGTTCGGCGACCCCTACCGCACCGTGACGGTGCGTGCCGAGATGTCGCGGGTACGGCGGTATCTCGGGGGCTTTCTGGAGCATCGGCCGTATCGTTTCCGCGACGATGCCGAGATCGAGGTGATCCTGCCGCCCCAGCCGTCCGACCTGCTGCCGCACTCCACCGCGCCGACGGTGCTCAGGGCGCGGGCGGCCTCGGGGGTGCCGTAGGCGCTTCGAAGGGTACGGCGTCGCCGTGCGTCCGCACGTGGCTTCCGCACGTCCGAGGGCTTCTTCCGCATATTTGCGGGGTCTGCGTCCACAGTCCGCCGTACCTGACGTAGCATCCACTATCGGGCCACCCCACCTGCTCCCAGGTCAACGCACAGATCATCAGGCGCAGTTGGCCCGCCTCGGGAGGACCAGATGAAGCATCGCGGCAGACACCGCCGACGCAAGCGGGGCCAGGCGCTGCGGGCGTTCCTGGCCGGGACCGCCCTCGCGCTCACCGGCGCCGCCACCCTGATCAGCGCCTCCCAGGCCACGGTCGGCACCGATCCGGGCGCCCTGAAGCCGGTCACCTCCGCCGCCTCCCTGGCGGATCTGCGGCTGCGCGAGGCGCGGATCCCGCAGCCCGTGCCCGACGGGCCGGCCCAGCCCGTCGGCGTCGCCACCGTCCTCACGGACGCCGACCGCAGCCTGCGTGCCGCGCCCGACTGCACCGGCGCCGAGCGCTCCGCGCTGCCCATAGCGCCCGCGGCCACCCGAGCGCACTGCTGGGACGAGGCCGGCACCGAGGGATGGCACACCGGCGCGGTGACCACCTCGGGGGACGCCGACGACGACGGCCGGTGGGGCGCGAACCGCGTGATCCTCTCCGGCTGGAGCGACCAGCGGGGCCACTCCCGGGTCGCGTTCGTCGACGCGGACGACCCGGACCGGCTCACCTACACCTGGGTGGCGCTCACCGTTCCGGCGGGCGGCGACCCCGTCGGCAGGCCACTCGTGTCCCCGTTGTCCGGAATGGTCTGGTACCAGGACAAGCTGCTCGTCACCGGCGACGAGGGGCGCGCCCTGTACGTCTACGACCTGGACCGCATCCGGCGCGCCTCCGCCGACACCGCCGCGACCGCGCCACCGGCGCGCGGCGACCGCTACACGCTGCCCGCCGTCCGCTCGTACCGTCTGACCGGCGCCCGGATCGGCGCGCTCTCCCTCGACCGCAGCACCACGCCCGACAGCCTCGTCGCGAGCGAGTCGGTCCCGGACGGCGACCGGTCCACCCGCCTGTGGCGCTACGCCCTCGACGACGACCCGTCCGACGCCGGCCTGCTCTCCACGGGGGCGCTGGAGGCGTACGAGACGAAGGCGGCCGACGTCCGTGGGGTGCTCGCCCACCGGTCCCAGTGGTACCTGTCCCGAGCGGCGGGCGAGCACGGGACGCTGTGGCGGCAGGACGACGGTGGCGCGCGGGCGGCGCGGTGCGGGACGGACGAGACGTATCTGTGCTGGAGCGGTCCCGCGCAGTCCCTCTCCTACTGGGAGGAGAGCGGTGAGGTCTGGTCGCAGTCGGGGCGGATGCTGTTCTCGCTGCCGCTGGACACGATCGACAGGGCGATGAGCTAGATGATTCCCTGACCTGCATGACGAACATCCCCGTGACCACCTGGTCCCTGGAGCAGACCGCCCCGACCGACCTGCTCCCGGCCGCGGCGCCGGAGGGCGACGTGCGGATCGCCCGTGCCGAGGTGCCCTCGCCCGAGTTCAGCCGTTTCCTGTACGCGTCCGTGGGCGGGGACATCCGCTGGACGGACCGGCTGGGCTGGACGTACGCGCGGTGGCAGGAGTACCTGGAGCGGCCGGGAGTGGAGACCTGGGTGGCCTACGACCGGGGCACGCCCGCCGGCTATGTGGAGCTGGAGCCGCAGGACGACTCGGTGGTGGAGATCGCCTACTTCGGCCTGATCCCGGCCTTCCGCGGACGGCGCATCGGCGGGCACCTGCTGTCGTACGGCGCTGCCCGCGCGTGGGATCTCGCGGACCGCTGGCCGGGGCTTGCGCCGACGAAGCGGGTGTGGCTGCATACCTGCAGCAAGGACGGCGAGCACGCGATGGACAACTACCTGCGGCGCGGCTTCAAGCTGTTCGACACCAAGGTCGAGGAGGAGCCGCAGATCGCGACGCCGGGTCCCTGGCCGGGCGCATACCCTGCCTGACCTGGCCCGACAAGACGGCATTCACGCCTTGTGACCGACGACACCCTTGTTCCACATTCCGGGACAAGGGTGTCCGCATGTTGGATAAAGCTGGACTGTGTCCAGATCGCCGTGACACGCTTCCGTCATGTCTGGAACTGGAATTGCCTTGGTGAGTCGGCGGCACGTCGACCTCGGCCGCATGTCCAGCGCCATCTGTCCGGCGAGCTGAGACCTCTCCAGCAACGCCGTTCTCCCCCGCTTTGTCTGTCCCTGCGCAATGATGCGCACGTATGCCCCGATGCGCCGTACGCGCAGGTCAGAGCCGCTTTCCGCCTGTCCCGAAGGACGTAGAACCATGGCCGCCACCCCGCAGAACCCAGCTGCCGCGACTCCCCGCCGCAAGGTGAGCCGTCACCGCGGTGAGGGTCAGTGGGCCGCGGGGCACTTCACCCCGCTCAACGGCAACGAGCAGTTCAAGAAGGACGATGACGGTCTCAATGTGCGGACACGCATTGAGACGATCTACTCCAAGCGCGGCTTCGACTCGATCGACCCCAACGACCTGCGCGGCCGGATGCGCTGGTGGGGCCTGTACACCCAGCGCAAGCCCGGGATCGACGGCGGCAAGACCGCGATCCTGGAGCCGGAGGAGCTGGACGACGAGTGCTTCATGCTGCGCGTCCGCATCGACGGCGGCCGCCTCACCACCCAGCAGCTGCGGGTCGTCGGTGAGATCTCGCAGGAGTTCGCGCGCGGCACCGCCGACATCACCGACCGGCAGAACGTCCAGTACCACTGGATCCGGATCGAGGACGTGCCCGAGATCTGGAACCGCCTGGAGGCCGTCGGGCTGTCCACCACCGAGGCCTGCGGTGACACCCCGCGCGTCGTCCTCGGCTCCCCGGTCGCCGGTATCGCCGAGGACGAGATCGTCGACGGCACCCCCGCCATCGAGGAGATCAACCGCAGGTACATCGGCAGCAAGGAATTCTCCAACCTGCCGCGCAAGTTCAAGACGGCGATCTCCGGCTCGCCGCTGCTCGACGTGGCGCACGAGATCAACGACGTCGCGTTCGTCGGCGTGCACCACCCCGAGCACGGCCCCGGCTTCGACCTGTGGGTGGGCGGCGGCCTGTCCACCAACCCGAAGATCGGCGTCCGGCTCGGCGCCTGGGTGCCGCTGGAGGACGTCCCGGACGTCTGGGCGGGCGTGATCGGCATCTTCCGCGACTACGGCTACCGGCGCCTTCGTACGCGCGCCCGCCTGAAGTTCCTGGTCGCCGACTGGGGCGCGGAGAAGTTCCGCCAGGTCCTTCAGGACGAGTACCTCAAGCGCGAGCTGGCCGACGGTCCCGCCCCCGCTCAGCCGCTGCAGCGCTGGCGCGACCACGTCGGTGTGCACCGGCAGAAGGACGGCCGTTTCTACGTCGGGTTCGCCCCGCGCGTCGGCCGCGTCGACGGCACGATCCTGACGAAGATCGCCGAGCTCGCCGAGGCACACGGTTCGGGCCGGGTCCGGACCACCGTCGAGCAGAAGATGATCATCCTCGATGTCGAGGAGGCACAGGTCGACTCGCTGGTCGAGTCCCTGGAGGCGCTGGACCTCACCGCCAAGCCCTCCCCGTTCCGGCGCGGCACCATGGCCTGCACCGGCATCGAGTACTGCAAGCTCGCCATCGTCGAGACCAAGGCGCGCGGCTCCTCCCTGATCGACGAACTGGAGCGCCGGATCCCGGACTTCGACGAGCCGATCACCATCAACATCAACGGCTGCCCGAACGCCTGCGCCCGTATCCAGGTCGCGGACATCGGTCTCAAGGGCCAGCTGGTGATGAACGACCAGGGCGAGCAGGTCGAGGGCTTCCAGGTGCACCTCGGTGGCGCGCTCGGCCTGGAGGCCGGCTTCGGCCGCAAGGTGCGCGGTCTGAAGGTCACCTCGCAGGAGCTTCCCGACTACGTGGAGCGCGTGCTGAAGCGCTTCCAGGCGGAGCGCGAGGAGGGCGAGCGGTTCGCGACCTGGGCGGCCCGTGCCTCCGAGGAGGCCCTGTCATGAGTGAGCGTGCCGCACCGTTCTACTGCCCCTACTGCGGCGACGAGGACCTGCGTCCGAGCGAGCAGGGCCACGGCTCCTGGGAATGCGCGGCGTGCAACCGCGCATTCCAGCTGAAGTTCCTCGGGCTGCTGGCCCGCGGACTCCAGCACGACACAACGGGAGGGGACGAGATATGACGACCGCTCAGGAAACGCGACGGACAGAGGAGCTGAAGGCCCTCGCCGAGCGGGCGGGCCGCGACCTGGAGGACGCTTCCGCGCTGGAGATTCTCCGGTGGGCGGCGGAGACCTTCGGCAAGCGGTTCTGTGTGACGTCCTCGATGGAGGACGCGGTGGTCGCCCACCTCGCCTCCCGCGCGATGCCCGGGGTCGATGTCGTCTTCCTCGACACCGGCTACCACTTCGAGGAGACCATCGGCACCCGCGACGCCGTCGAGGCCGTGATGGACGTCAACGTCATCACCCTCACCCCCGTCCAGACCGTCGCCGAGCAGGACGCCGAGTACGGCCCGAAACTGCACGACCGCGACCCCGACCTGTGCTGCTTCCTGCGCAAGGTCAAACCGCTTGAGCAGGGGCTGACCAACTACGACGCGTGGGCGACCGGACTGCGCCGCGACGAGTCCCCCACCCGCGCGAACACCCCCGTCGTCGCCTGGGACGACAAGCGCCAGAAGGTCAAGATCTCCCCGATCGCCCGCTGGAGCCAGGACGACGTCGACGCCTACGTCACCGAACACGGCGTGCTGACCAACCCGCTGCTGATGGACGGCTACACCTCCGTCGGCTGCGCCCCCTGCACCCGCCGCGTCCTCGCCGGCGAGGACGCCCGCGCCGGCCGCTGGGCCGGACGCGCCAAGACCGAGTGCGGACTGCACGGATGACCACCACAGCGACCCCTCAGGAGAAGCACGTGACGAGCGGAGCCACCGTCTGGCTCACCGGCCTGCCCAGCGCTGGCAAGACCACGATCGCGTACGAGCTGGCCGGCCGCCTGCGCGAGGAGGGCCACCTCGTCGAGGTGCTCGACGGCGACGAGATCCGCGAGTTCATCTCCGCCGGCCTCGGCTTCTCCCGCGAGGACCGGCACACCAACGTCCAGCGCATCGGCTACGTCGCCGAACTCCTCGCCCGCAACGGTGTGAAGGCCCTCGTCCCGGTCATCGCGCCGTACACCGACAGCCGCGACGCGGTGCGCAAACGGCACGAGACGAACGGCACGCCCTATCTGGAGGTGCACGTGGCGACTCCGGTCGAGGTGTGCTCCGTGCGCGATGTGAAGGGGCTGTACGCCAAGCAGGCCGCGGGCGAGCTGACCGGACTGACCGGCGTGGACGACCCCTACGAGGAGCCCGAAGCGCCCGACCTGCGCATCGAGTCCCAGAACCAGACCGTGCAGGAGTCCGCGGCGTCGCTGTACGCGCTGCTCACCGAGAGGGGACTGGCATGACGACCGTCGCCACGATCGACGAGGGCACCGACACCCCGTACGCGCTGTCGCACCTGGACGCGCTGGAGTCGGAGGCGGTGCACATCTTCCGCGAGGTGGCGGGCGAGTTCGAGCGGCCGGTGATCCTCTTCTCCGGCGGCAAGGACTCCATCGTCATGCTGCACCTGGCGCTGAAGGCGTTCGCGCCCGCGACGGTGCCCTTCTCGCTGCTGCACGTCGACACCGGCCACAACTTCCCCGAGGTCATCGACTACCGCGACCGTACGGTGGACAAGCACGGGCTGCGGCTGCATGTCGCGTCCGTACAGGACTACATCGACCGGGGTGTGCTGCGCGAACGTCCGGACGGGACGCGCAACCCGCTCCAGACGCTGCCGCTGACGGAGAAGATCCAGAGCGAGCGTTTCGACGCCGTGTTCGGCGGCGGGCGCCGCGACGAGGAGAAGGCGCGGGCGAAGGAGCGGGTGTTCTCGCTGCGCGACGAGTTCTCGCAGTGGGACCCGCGCAGGCAACGCCCCGAGCTGTGGAACCTGTACAACGGACGGCACGCCCCCGGCGAGCACGTCCGCGTCTTCCCGCTGTCCAACTGGACCGAGCTGGACGTCTGGCAGTACATCGCCCGCGAGGGCATCGAGCTGCCGGAGATCTACTTCGCCCACGAGCGTGAGGTCTTCCAGCGCAACGGCATGTGGCTGACCGCCGGCGAGTGGGGCGGCCCCAAGGAGGGCGAGACCGTCGAGAAGCGGCAGGTCCGCTACCGCACCGTCGGCGACATGTCCTGCACCGGCGCCGTCGACTCCGACGCCGAGACCCTGGAGCAGGTGATCGCCGAGATCGCCGCGTCCCGCCTCACCGAGCGGGGCGCCACCCGGGCCGACGACAAGCTCTCCGAGGCCGCGATGGAAGACCGTAAGCGCGAGGGGTACTTCTAGCCATGACCAGCACCACCGAACCCACCGAGACGCTGTCGGTCGAGCAGTTGTCGGCGACCACCCTGCTGCGGTTCGCCACCGCGGGGTCGGTCGACGACGGCAAGTCCACCCTGGTCGGCCGCCTGCTGCACGACTCCAAGTCGGTCCTCGTCGACCAGTTGGAGGCCGTGGAGCGCGCCTCGGCTTCGCGGGGGCAGGACGCTCCCGACCTGGCGCTGCTGACGGACGGCCTGCGCGCCGAGCGCGAGCAGGGCATCACCATCGACGTCGCCTACCGCTACTTCGCCACCCCGCGGCGCCGGTTCATCCTCGCCGACACGCCGGGACACGTGCAGTACACCCGCAACATGGTCACCGGCGCGTCGACGGCCGAGCTGACGGTCATCCTCGTCGACGCCCGCAACGGCGTGGTCGAGCAGACCCGCCGGCACGCCGCGATCGCCGCCCTGCTGCGCGTCCCGCACGTGGTGCTCGCGGTGAACAAGATGGACCTCGTCGGGTACGAGGAGAACGTCTTCGGCGCGATCGCCGAGGAGTTCACCGCGTACGCCACCGAACTCGGCGTCCCCGAGGTCACCGCGATCCCGATCTCCGCGCTCAACGGCGACAACGTCGTGGAACCGTCCGCGCACATGGACTGGTACGGCGGCCCCACCGTCCTGGAACACCTGGAAACCGTGCCGGTGAGCCACGACCTGGCGCACTGCCACGCCCGCCTGCCCGTGCAGTACGTGATCCGGCCGCAGACCGCCGAGCACCCCGACTACCGGGGCTACGCGGGCCAGATCGCCGCCGGCACCTTCCGCGTCGGCGAGCAGATCACCGTCCTGCCGTCCGGCCGTTCCACGAAGATCTCCGGGATCGACCTGCTGGGCGAGCCGGTCGACGTCGCCTGGACCACGCAGTCGGTCACCCTCCTGCTGGAGGACGACATCGACATCTCGCGCGGCGACCTGATCGTGCCGAGCAAGGACGCGCCGCCGACCACCCAGGACATCGAGGCGACCGTCTGCCACGTGGCGGACCAGCCGCTGACCGTCGGTCACCGGGTGCTGCTCAAGCACGGCACCCGCACGGTCAAGGCGATCGTCAAGGACATCCCGTCCCGGCTCACCCTCGACGACCTGTCCCTGCACCCGCACCCGGGACAGCTCGTCGCCAACGACATCGGCCGGGTGAAGGTCCGCACCGCCGAGCCGCTGCCGGTCGACTCCTACTCCGACTCCCGGCGCACCGGTTCGTTCATCCTGATCGACCCCAGCGACGGCACCACGCTCACCGCGGGCATGGTCGGCGAGTCGTTCGCCTCCCCGGAGCCGGTCCGGGACGAGGCCGAGGACGACGGGTGGGACTTCTGAACATGACCTCGACCGACTTCTACTCGTCGTTCGCGAAGGAGGGCGGCCGCGTCGGCAGCGGCGCCCTCGGCAGCGGGCAGGGCGGAGTGGCGCGATGTGTGGCGTGATGCCCGCGATGTGTGCGCTGACGTACGCGCCCCGCGCACGGACCTGTGCGCCTCGTGCGCGGACCTACGCGCCTCGTGCGCGGACCTACGCCCCTTGCGCGCGCCGCCGAAAACCCGCCGACCTCCCGGCCACGACCTGAGGTGTCGTGACCGCCGGGCCACCGAGAGGAACACCTCCCGTGCCTGCCACCACCGTCCTGCGCCGCGGTCTCGCGGCGATGGCCGCGCTCCCCCTCCTCGCGCTCGCCGCCTGCGGCTACGGCTCCCAGGCCAAGGACGACGACACCGTCAAGGTCGCCGCCGGGGCGAAGAAGATCGACGGTCTGGACTCCGTCCGGATCGGCTACTTCGGCAACCTCACCCACGCCACCGCGCTGGTCGGCCGGCAGCAGGGCTTCTTCCAGAAGGAACTCGGCGCCACCAAGGCCCAGTACGCCACCTTCAACGCCGGACCCTCCGAGATCGAGGCCCTCAACTCGGGCTCCATCGACATCGGCTGGATCGGTCCGTCCCCGGCGATCAACGGTTACCTGAAGTCGGGCGGCAAGAATCTGCGGATCATCGGCGGTTCGGCGTCGGGCGGTGTGAAGCTCGTGGTCAACCCCGAGAAGATCAAGTCTCTGAAGGACGTCAAGGGCAAGCGGATCGCCACCCCACAGCTCGGAAACACGCAGGACGTGGCGTTTCTGAACTGGATCGCCGAGCAGGGCTGGAAGGTCGACGCGCAGAGCGGCGAGGGCGACGTCTCCGTGATCCGCACCGACAACAAGGTGACCCCGGACGCCTACAAGTCGGGGTCCGTCGACGGCGCATGGGTGCCCGAGCCGACCGCGTCGAAGCTGGTCGCCGAGGGCGCGAAGGTACTGCTCGACGAGTCGACGCTGTGGCCGGAGCAGCAGTTCGTGATCACGAACGTCATCGTCTCGCAGAGCTTCCTCAAGGAGCACCCCAAGGCCGTCGAGGCGGTGCTGCGGGCGTCCGTCGAGACCAACAAATGGATCAACGCCAACCCCGGTAAGGCGAAGACGGCGGCGAACCAGCAGCTCCAGGTGGACACCGGAAAGCCGCTCCCGGCCGACGTGCTGGACCCGGCGTGGAAGTCGATCCGGATCACCGACGACCCCCTGGCGGCCACCTTCGACACCCAGGCGGAGCACGCGGTGAAGGCGGGGCTGCTGGAGCAGTCCGACCTGAAGGGCATCTACGACCTCACGCCGCTCAACAAGATCCTCGCCGCCGAGGGCGAGGCCACCGTCGGCGACGCCGGCCTCGGCGCCGCTTCGTGAGGCCCTGATGAATTTCCGGACAAGTGCCCAGATGACTGCCCAGATGACTGCCCAGTTGAGTTCCAGGAGGTGACGACCATGGCCACGACCTTCGCCAAGGCCGCCGACGCCGGTACGTCGGTGGAGCACGCCGCGCGCATCGAGCATGTCTCGAAGTCCTTCGCCGGCCCAGCCGGGCAGCAGCTCGTCCTCGACGACATCACGCTCGATGTCGCGCCCGGCGAGTTCGTCACCCTCCTGGGGGCCTCGGGCTGCGGCAAGTCCACGCTGCTGAACCTGGTGGCGGGGCTCGACAAGCCGTCGTCCGGCGCGATCTCGACGGACGGCCGTCCGGCGCTGATGTTCCAGGAGCACGCCCTCTTCCCGTGGCTGACCGCGGGCAAGAACATCGAGCTGGCCCTGAAGCTGCGCGGTGTGCCCAAGGGCGACCGGCGCGGCCGGGCGGAGGAACTGCTGGAGCTGGTCCGGCTCCAGGGGGCGTACGGAAAGCGCGTCCACGAACTCTCCGGCGGTATGCGGCAGCGGGTGGCGATGGCCCGTGCGCTCGCGCAGGACAGCAAGCTGCTGCTGATGGACGAGCCGTTCGCGGCGCTGGACGCGATCACCCGCGACGTGCTGCACGACGAGCTGACCCGGATCTGGAACGAGACGCAGCTGTCGGTGCTGTTCGTGACGCACAACGTGCGCGAGGCGGTGCGGCTCGCGCAGCGCGTCGTGCTGCTGTCGTCGCGTCCGGGACGGATCGCGCGCCAGTGGACGGTCGACATCCCGCAGCCGCGCCGCATCGAGGACGCCGCGGTGGCGGAACTGTCCCGTGAGATCACCGAGGAACTGCGTGGGGAGATCCGCCGCCATGGCCAGCACTGACACGCCCGCCGTCAAGAACGTCAAGGACGGCAAGGACGGCCACGACCTGGCCGGCCTCGAGGCGGGCCTGGACGCCCTGGAGACGGTGCACACCGGGCGTACGCCGCTGCGCACGACGTTCACGCAGAAGATCGTGCCGCCGGTCACCGCCATCCTGCTGGTGCTGGCGGTGTGGCAGGCGCTGATCAGCTTCAACGTCGTCGACGACCCGAGCAAGCTGCCCTCCCCCTCCGACGTGTGGGGCGAGGTCCGCACGGCCTGGCTGCAGGGCACCCTGTTCGACTACATCTGGACCAGCGTCTCCCGTGGCCTGCTGGGCTTTTTGCTGGCGCTGGCCATCGGCACCCCGCTGGGGCTGCTGGTGGCCCGGGTGCGGTTCGTGCGGGCGGCGATCGGGCCGATCCTGTCCGGACTGCAGTCGCTGCCGTCGGTGGCCTGGGTGCCGCCGGCCGTCATCTGGCTCGGCCTGAACAACCAGATGATGTACGCCGTGATCCTGCTGGGCGCCGTCCCGTCCATCGCCAACGGCCTGGTCTCGGGCGTGGACCAGGTGCCGCCGCTGTTCCTGCGGGCGGGCCGCACGCTCGGCGCGACCGGTCTGAAGGGCACCTGGCACATCGTGATGCCGGCCGCGCTGCCCGGCTACCTGGCCGGTCTGAAGCAGGGCTGGGCGTTCTCGTGGCGGTCGCTGATGGCCGCCGAGATCATCGCTTCCTCCCCCGACCTGGGCGTGGGGCTCGGCCAGTTGCTGGAGAACGGCCGCAACACCAGCTCCATGTCCATGGTGTTCCTCGCCATCCTGCTCATCCTCGTCGTCGGTATCGCCATCGACCTGCTGATCTTCAGCCCGCTGGAGCGGCGGGTGCTGCGCAGCCGCGGCCTGCTGGTGAAGAGCTGATCCCCATGCGCCACGAACCGGTCCTTCTCGTCATCGCCCACGGCAGCCGCGACCCGCGGCACGCCGCGACCGTGCACGCCCTGGTGCGGCGGGTGCGGTCGCTGCGGCCGGGCCTGCGTGTCGAAACCGGTTTCCTGGACTTCAACATCCCGTCCGTGCAGGGCGTACTGGAGTCCCTGGCGGCGGAGGGGGTCCGCGATGTCGTGGCGTTGCCGCTGTTGCTGACGCGCGCTTTCCATGCGAAGGCGGACATCCCGGCGGTGCTGCGCGAGGCCCCGCGGCGGCTGCGGATCCGCCAGGCGGAGGTGCTCGGCCCCTCGCCGCTGCTGCTCGACGCGCTGGAGCGGCGGCTGTACGAGGCGGGGCTGACGCCCGCCGACAAGTCCTCGACCGGGGTCGTGCTGGCCTCGGCGGGGTCCACCGACCCGGAGGCGATCGCAGTGATCGCAGAAATCGCGCGGGAGTGGCGGCACACCGGTTGGTGCGCCGTGCGACCTGCGTTCGCCTCCGCATCCCTCCCCCGTACCGAGGACGCGGTACGGGAGCTGCGCACCCTCGGCTGCGCACGCGTCGCCGTCGCGCCGTACGTCCTGGCCCCCGGCTTCCTGCCGGACCGCATCGCGCGGGGGGCGGCCGAGGCGGACGTACTGGCCGATGTGCTGGGCCCGGCGCCGGAGGTGGCCCGGGTGCTGCTGGAGCGGTACGACGGGGCGCGGGTGCCGATGCTGACGGCTGTCGGGGCCTGAACGAGCGCTCCTGCTGAGTCGAAGCGGAGCGCTTCTCCGTCGGCCGAGGCCCGCAAGTGTGGCAGCCTGTGATCAACAAGAACGGCCGCCTCGTCAGGACCAACTCATGACCGACAAGCTCAGCCGGCGCGTGGCGCCGTTCCTTCTCCTCCTCCAGGTTGCCTACGTCGTCCTGCTGACGGTGGCCTTCACGGTCCTGCCGCCGGACACGGGGGGAATCGACCAGCCGGACACCACGGCGATGGAGAAGGCGGTCGTCCCCGCCGCCGCCCTCGGCATCATCGTGGCCCTGGCGGGCGCGGCCGCGCTTCTTGGGCTGGAGAAGGCGCGTACGCGCAGCCCCCGGGGCGTGCGTGCGGTGTGGCTGGCGCTCGTCGCCCTGGGCCAACTCGCCATCGCGGCCAAGGCACTGCTCAACGCCCTCGGCCAGACGCCCGGCCCGGACACCGTGGTGGCGGCGGGCATGATCGCGGCCGCTGTGTGCGTTGCCGTCGGGTGTGCGCTCGAGGTACCAGGGCCGTCGTCGGCGTCGGCGTCAGGGGCGCGGGTCGTCTGACCTGACCAAGGTCACTCTGGCGTCGGCTCGGTGAGTTCCACGAGCTTGACGACGGTGTTCCAGTTCCTGGTCGTGGCCATCACGCCCTTGTTCAGCCGGGGTTTGGCCAGGTACTCGGCGAGCTTGGAGCGGCCCAGGCCGTTCGGCGCGTACAGGTACAGGACGCGGTCACCGAGCCGGAACTCCTCGGGGAGGAAGGCGGCCTGGTCGATCTCGGCGAAGCGCTCCGCGTCGACCGGCGCGGAGAAGTACGTGGCGTGCAGCTGCTTGCCCTCCAGTTCGGCGGCCGGGAACGGGCAACTGTCGGCGACCGCCCGCAGATAGGCGTGGTCGCGCACCATGACGTCCACCGCGAAGCCGAACTGTTCCTCGATCGCCTGCGTGAGCTCGGCGGCCAGGGACTCCTCGTCGCCGTGTCCGCTCGCGAACACGGCCTGGCCGCTCTGCAGATACGTACGCACGGCGTCGTACCCGAGGTTCTCCATGAGGGCGCGCAGGTCGGCCATCGGGACCTTCTTGCTGCCGCCCACGTTGATTCCGCGCAGCAGCGCCGCGTACGTCGTCATCCGTCCACCCTAGGCCCTGGCGGCCGTCGTGCCCCGTGGGGGCGGGCACGACGGCCGGTCCTGGGTGGGGGTTGCGCGAAACTCTGGCCGATGAACGGGCCGGGATCAACCACTACACGCACCTGTGACTTGCTCAACAAAGTTTTGTAATCACGAGTCGGCACAAAGGGCGCCAAGGCCGGATCCCTGATCATCGGCCCGGACATCCGCCGATAGATGTAAGGGGCCGGTGTCCTCCCCAGTGCTGAGAGTGGGGTGGCCGTTCGGAGGATCCAGGGCCCCGGCGCTTCACCGGGCAGCACGACGAGACGGCTTTATCCGGCCCATACCTTCGAGACGAAAGGTGGCGGCAGGGGGCCGCCACCGCTCACGAGGGGGCAGCCCGTCATGGGGAACGGAGACATACGCGTGCGGGGACTCGCCGCCCGGGCCGGCGGCTGGAGCGCCCGGCACCGATGGGCGGCCGTGGGGATCTGGGTGCTGTTCGTCGTCCTGGCGATGGGGCTCGGTTCGGCCGCAGGCCGGGTCGACGTCAAGGACAGCGACCAGCTCAAGGGGGAGACACACACCGCCGCGAAGATCATCGAGGACGCCGGCATCGAGGAACCGGCCAGTGAGACCGTCCTGATCCAGTCGAAGGACGGCAGCCTCAAGGCCACGGATCCCGCGTTCCGGGCCGCCGTCACCGATGTGGTGAAGGCCGTCGACGCGACCGGTGAGGTCACGGACATCACCACGCCGTACGACACGAAGACGATTTCCCAGGACGGCCGCAGCGCCCTGGTGCAGTTCGACATCCGCGGGGACTCGAACACCGCCGGTGAGCGGGTGGAGCCGGTCCTGAAGGCCGTCGAGCGGGTCCAACAGGAGCACGAGACGCTGCGGATCGAGGAGATCGGCGGCGCCAGCATGATGAAGACGTTCGACGACGCGTTCGGCGACGACTTCAAGAAGGCCGAGTACTCGGCCGTACCGGTGGCGCTCGGGATTCTGCTCATCGCGTTCGGCGCGGTGGTGGCGGCGCTGCTGCCGGTGGCGCTGGCGATCACGGCGATCATGGCGACGATGGGCCTGATGGGCGTCGTCAGCCATGTGATGCCGATGAGCGACACCGCCAACTCCGTGATGCTGCTGGTCGGTCTGGCCGTCGGCGTCGACTACTGCCTGTTCTATCTGCGCCGCGAGCGCGAGGAGCGCGAGGCAGGCCGGGACGCGCAGACGGCGCTGCGGGTCGCCGCCGCGACGAGTGGTCGGGCGATCATCGTCTCCGGTGTCACGGTGTGCGTGGCGATGGCGGGCATGCTGTTCACGGGGCTCGCCGAGTTCGAGGCGATGGGCCTGGCCTCCCTGATGGTCGTGGCGGTCGCCATGGTCGGTTCGGTGACGGTGCTGCCGGCTTTGCTGTCGCTGCTGGGCGAGCGGGTGGAGAAGGGCCGGATACCGTTTCTGCGGCGCCGTCGCCGGAACGGCAACGGCGCCGGCTCCGGCTCCGGGGAGAGCCGGTTCTGGACCGCCGTACTGAAGGGCGTCCTCGCCAAGCCCGTGGTCTCCGTGGTCGTGGCGGCCGGCGCGCTGCTGGCGATCTCCGCTCCCGCGCTCGGCATGAAGACGCAGAACCTCACGCTGGACCAGGAGTTCGGCGACTCGCTGCCCATCGTGCAGACGTACAACCGGGTCAACGAGGCCTTCCCGGGCGGCTCCGAGCCGGCCGAGGTGGTCGTCAGGGCGGACGACATCAACGCGCCCGACGTGCAGTCGGCGCTCGCCGACTTCCGTGAACGGGCGATCAGTTCGGGCGCCTCACGCGGCCCGGTCGACATCAAGCTGGACGACGCGAAGAACGTCGCCTTCGTATACGTCCCGCTGGTCGGCGGTTCCGACCTGGACAAGGCGGGCGCGAGCCTGGACAAACTCCGCGACGAGGTGCGGCCCGCGACGCTCGGCACGGTCGAGGGCGTCCAGGCGCCGATCACCGGTCAGGTCGCCGGTTCGAAGGACTTCAACGACCAGCTCGTCGGTTCGGTCGCCCCGGTCTTCGTGTTCGTCGTGGTGTTCGCGTTCCTGCTGATGCTGCTGTCGTTCCGTTCGCTGACGATCGCCATCACCTCGATCGCGCTGAACCTGCTGTCGGTGGGCGCGGCCTACGGCATCCTGGTCGCCGTCTTCCAGCACGGCTGGGGCGCGTCACTGGTGGGCGCGGAGGGTGTGGGCGCCATCGTCAGCTGGCTGCCGCTGTTCCTGTTCGTGATCCTGTTCGGCCTGTCGATGGACTACCACGTGTTCGTGGTCTCGCGGATCCGTGAGGCGCGGCTGCGTGGCCGTACGACGAAGGACGCCATCACGCACGGCGTGGTCACCACGGCGGGGGTCGTGACCAGCGCCGCGGTCATCATGGTCGCCGTCTTCGCGATCTTCGGCACCCTGTCGATGCAGTCCATGAAGCAGATGGGCGTCGGCCTCGCGGCGGCGGTGCTCATCGACGCGACGATCATCCGGGGTGTGCTGCTGCCGGCGGTGATGGCGCTGCTCGGTGAGCGGAACTGGTATCTGCCGAAGTGGCTCCGCCGGCTGCCCGACCTGACACACGACGAGACCGCCGACGCGGTGACGGGGACGCGGACGCCGGTGGTGGAGGAAGAGGAAGGGGAGCGGGTGCGGGTCTGAGGTCCGAGCCCCCGCCCGGTCGGGGCCCTCCTTTCCGGGCAGGCCGGACCCCTCATCGGCCGAGGGCCCGTCGGTTCCAGTGGAACCGGCGGGCCCTCGGTCCTGCGCTCACGCCCTCACGCGCGCCGCGGCCAGCTCGGCCTCGATCAGGTCGGCCGCCCGCCGCGTGCCGCCCTCCTTCGCCATCTCCGCCCGGAGGTCCGCCAGCCGGCGGGCGACCTCCGGGTCGTCGACGAGCGCGAGGGCCGCCTCGCGGAGCGTCTCGGCGGTGGCCTCCTCCGCCGGGACGTGGCGGGCCACGCCGAGGCCCTGGAGCATGTCCGCGTTGCCGAACTGGTCGACCGCCTGCGGTACGGCGATCATCGGGGTGGCCGTGGCCATGCCCTCTTGGCTGCCGCCCGCGCCCGCGTGCGTGACGAACAGGTCGGCCTGCTTGAGGATCGCGAGCTGCGGGACCCAGGACCGCACCTCCACGTTCCCCGGCACCTCCCCGAGCTCGGCGGGGTCCACGTGCTTGCCGATCTGGAGGACCAGGTGCCAGCCCGGCAGCCCGGCGAACGCCTTCACGCACTCCTGGTAGAACTCCGGCTGCTTGGTGAAGGCCGACCCGAGCGAGACGAGCACGACCTTCTCGGCGTCGGCGGGCCGCTGCCAGTCGCCCTCCGCGCTGCGGTCGCCCTGGCAGGCGCCGACGAAGGAGTGCACGGTCTCGTCGACCCGATCGGCGTTCGGCTGGAGCGCCTTCGGGATCAGGACGAGGGAACGGGCCGGGCGGCCGGCGAACGGGTCGGGGTGCTGGGAGATGCCGTTCTCCTTCAGCCAGGCCTCAAAGCGCGCGTAGTAGGCCCGGCCCCGCTCGGTCTTCTTGGGCTCCTCCCACATCGGCTCGGCGACCTCCTCCTCGTAACCGTCCCAGGCGACGAGGTTCGGCGAGAGGGAGACGGCCGGGACGCCCCAGCGGTGGGCCAGCACCCGTGCCGGGTACGAGCTGATGTCGTGCAGCACGAGGTCCGGCTCGTCGCCCTCGTACGCCGCGATCAGCTGCGGCAGAGCCTGGATGGCGTCGTTCAGGAACGGCTCGACGTTGTCCAGCAGGGTGGTGCCCCACGCCTCCGGGTCGTCGTCGGGCGAGGGCAGCGTCGAGTTCCACAGCTTCACCTCGGCACCGGTCCCGGCGACCTTCTCCGCGAACACCGGAGGGATCGCGTACGTCACCCGGTGCCCGCGCGCGACGAGCTCGCGGATCACCTCCAGGCTCGGGTTCACGTGGCCGTGGGCGGCGATGGAGAACATGGCGATGTGGGTCATGTCCTCGACCATACGCGAGACGAGACGTCTCGTGCAACTTTCTTTGTTTCTGACCCGCCGCCCCCGCGTCTCCCCTCACCGCTGATACCGCGCCAGCACCGGATTCCCGTCCTCCTCCAGCCGTCTTCGCAGCTCACCGAGGTCGATCGCGCCGCTGTAGTACTCCTGGAACGCCGGGGTCGCCACCTTGTCCTTCCACTCCGGATAGCCGCGCACGGACTGCGCGGGCGCCGAGCGGAGGTGGGTGGCGAGAGCGGTGCCGGTGGCCCAGTCGTGCCGGGTGGTGTGCAGGGCCGGGTCCTTCAGGGCCTGCGTGCCGGTGGGCAGCATCCAGTCGCCCAGGGCGAGGCGCACCATGTTCTCCGGCCGCAGCAGGAAGTCGATGAAAGCGGCAGCCTCCTTCTTGTACGGGCTGTCCTCGGCGATGGACAGGGTCTGCGGGCTGACCCCCTGGGCCAGCCCCTCGGCCCCGGCCGGGGCCGGCAACACCTGCCAGTCGAAGCCCTTCGGTGCCTGCTGCACGATCTGCTGGCGGTACGAGAATCCGAGCGGGACCATCGCGTACTTGCCGCCGAAGAAGCCGGGGAGCGTGTCGGAGCCGCCGCTGCCCAGCGTCGAACCCGACGCGCTGGCGTCGGTGTTGACCTGGTCGTGGACCGTGCGCGGCACGACCTCGTCGCCCGCCTCGAAGCGGACGGTGACCTTGCCGTCCGCGCCCCGGTGGAAGAGCTGCCCGCCGGCGGACAGGGAGAGGTTGAGCGTCGCCGAGACGGGTTCCTTCAGCGGCCAGGCCACCGCGTACTTCCCCTCGCTGCTCAGCTCCTTCGTCACCTCGCGGAACTCCGCCCATGTCCAGGGCGCTTCGGGGGTCGGGATCCGTACGCCCGACTCCTTCAGCCAGGTCGCGTTCGCGATGATCACCCTCGGCTCCTGGAGGAACGGCACCCCGTAGATCCCGTCCCCGAAGGTCACCGTCTCCCAACTCCGCTGCGGGATGTCGGCCCTGAGCCGCTCGGGCAGCAGGTCGGTCAGATCGGCGAGATAGCCGCCGTAGGCGAAGTCGGCGAGGTCGTCGGAGGCGTCGTGGATGATGTCCGGCGCCTCGCCGCCCTCGAAGGAGGTGAGGAGCTGGTCGTGCACGCTGTCCCAGCTGCCCTGGACGTACTCGACGCGCACGTCCGGATGGGTGGCGTTCCACTCCGCGACCAGTTCCTTGTTGGCCTCGACGGACTCCTCCTGCCAGGCCAGGGACTGGAAGCGCAGCGTGATCCGGCCGTCCGCCGAGCCATCCCGCGCGCCGCCCGTGCAACCGGTGAGCAGCAGCAGCACGGCCGCGACAATCCATCCACTCCTGGCGCGCATCAGCTCTTCACCGCCCCGGCGAGCATGCCGCCCGTGATCCGCCGCTGGATGACGGCGAACACGACCAGCGAGGGCAGGGTCGCGAGGAACGCGGCGGCGGCCAGCGGGCCCAGGTCCGCCACGCCCTCCGCTCCGATGAAGTGGGTGAGGATCACGGGCAGTGTCTGTTTCTCCGGGGTCTTGAGCAGGACCAGGGCGAAGAAGAACTCGTTCCACGCGGTGATGAACGCGAACAGGGCCGTCGCCACGATGCCCGGCGCCAGCAGCGGCGCGGTCACCGACACCAGCGTCCGCAGCCGCCCGGCCCCGTCGACCGCCGCCGCCTCCTCCAACTCGGCCGGCACGGCCCGGACGTACCCGACGAGCATCCACAGCGCGAACGGCAGCGCCCACACGACGTACACCATCACCAGGCCCGGCACGGAGTTGATCAGCCGCAGGTTCTTCAGCACCAGGAACAGCGGGATGATCACCAGCACGAAGGGGAACGCCTGACTGACCACCACCCACCCGGTCGCCGCCCGCGCCAGCCGGGTGCGGTGGCGGGCCATGACATACGCCATCGGCGTCGCGATCACTACGGCGATCACCGCCGCTCCGGTCGCGGCGAGCAGCGAGTTGAGCGCGGCCCGCAGCAGCGGCTGTTCGTCGAAGGCCTGCCGGAAGTTGGCGAGCGTGGGGTTCTCCGGGATCCAGGTGGGGTGCAGGCTGCCCAGTTCCTGCGGCGGTTTGAAGGCGGTGGAGATCAGCCAGAGGAAGGGGAAGGCGAGGAAGACGAGATACGCGAGCAGCGCCACGTACTGGCCGACGCGCGCGCCGGTACTGGCCCTCATGCGTCGTCACCTCCCTTGAGCCGGCCCACCAGGAAGACGGCGAGCAGTATCGAGATCACCGCGACCATCACGCAGCCCATCGCCGCCGCGTAGCCGAACTGGCCGTAGCGGAAGGCCTCTTCGTAGGCGAAGAGCATCGGCAGCCGGGTGCGTCCGCCCGGACCGCCGCTGGTCAGGACGTAGACCAGGGCGAACGCGTTGAAGTTCCAGATGAAGTTGAGCGCCGTGATGGCGAGGGCGACCGGTCTGAGGGCGGGCCAGGTGACCGTCCAAAAGCGGCGCCAGGCGCCCGCGCCGTCGATCGCGGCCGCCTCGTGCAGTTCGCGCGGGGTGTTCTGCAGCCCGGCGAGCAGGGCGACGGTCGTCTGGGGCATCCCCGCCCAGACACCGACGACGATCACCGCGGGCAGGGCGGTGCCGAGCCCGCTGAGCCAGTCCCGGCCGTCGCCGAGGCCGAGGTCGCGCAGGGTCTCGTTGAGGACGCCCGCGTCCGGGTTGTAGACGAGCCGCCACATGATGCCGACGACGACCTCGGGCATCGCCCACGGGATGATCGCCAGGGCACGGGCCAGCCAGCGCAGCCGAAGCCTCTCGTTGAGCAGCAGGGCGAGACCGAGCGCCAGCAGGAACTGCGGCACGGTGACGCCGACCGCCCACACCAGCCCGATCCGGAACGACTCCCAGAACAGCGTGTCCCGCAGCAGGTCCCGGAAGTTCAGGGCGCCGATCCACTCGGTGGGCTCGGTGCGGCCCGACTGAGCGTCGGTGAACGCCAGCAGGATGCCGTAGAGCAGTGGTCCCACGCTCAGCACGAGGATCGGGATCAGCGCGGGCAACACCAGGAACCACGCGCCGTGGTCGCCACCACGCCGCTCACGGCCCCGGCTCGGCGCACGCCTCGCGGGGCGCCTCACCTCGGTCACCAAGGTCACGAAAATCGGCTCCTTTGCGCGGCTCGTGACGTGCTGGAGCCCGGTGGGCCCCCGTCATGGTCGTGAAGGCGGCAGGGGTCGTCAAGGCATCGTGCACACCGTCCGACCTGTGCGAATGCGACACTGGCGGGCGGACGGCGGGAACGCGACACCGCAAGGTGGGGTCACGGCCCCGCGACGACGAAGCACGGAGGCGAACGATGGACGAGGCACGGGCGCGGGACGTACTGGCCGCGGCAGGGGTGCTGCCCGGTCCGGCACGGGACGCGCGGCTCCTCGCCCTCGGCGAGAACGCGGTGTTCGCCGCCGGTGACCTGGTCGTCAAGGTGGGCCGCGACGCCGAACTCCTCGGCCGGGCGCGCCGGGAGCTGGCCGTCGCGCTGTGGCTGGCGGACGCCGGTGTCCCCGCGGTCCGGGCGGCCGGGGACACGGCGCTGCTCGTCGAGGGGCACCCGGTGACCGTGTGGCATCGACTGCCCGACCCCGTACGGCCCGCCGAGCCCAGGGATTTGGCCGAACTGCTACGCGTCGTCCACGCACTGCCCTCCCCCTCCTTCGAACTGCCGCCCCGCGATCTGCTGGGCGGTGTGGAACGCTGGCTGCGGCTCGCCGGCGACGCGATCGACCCGGCGGACGCGGCGTATCTGCGCGAGCGGCGCGACGGGTTCGCGGCGGCCGCGGCCGTGCTCACCCCGCATGTGCCGCCCGGCCCCATCCACGGCGACGCGCTGCCCCGCAATGTGCACATCGGCCCCGACGGACCGGTCCTGGTCGACCTGGAGACCTTCTCCGCCGACCTGCGCGAGCACGACCTGGTGGTGCTGGCCCTCTCCCGCGACCGCTACGGGCTCCCGGCCGAGGCCTACGACTCCTTCACCGAGGCCTACGGCTGGGACGTGCGCGCGTGGGAGGGGTGTGCGGTGCTGCGCGGGGCGCGCGAGACGGCCAGTTGCGCCTGGGTGGCCCAGCACGCGCCGAGCAATCCCAAGGCGCTGGCCGAGTTCGAGCGCCGGGTGGCGTCCCTGCGGGACGGGGACGAGACGGTGCGCTGGTATCCGTTCTGAGCCGTCGGCCGTTGCCGGGCAGGCTCAGACTCGCTCGTCCGCCAACTCCCGCAGCGGCCACAGCCCGTCCACCACGGCGGTGGCGTCGCCTTTGCGGCGCAGGAAGCTCTGGAAGTCCGCCGCCCACTCGGCGTACCACTCGACCTGGCGGCGGTGCAGTTCCGCCGGGCCGAGGGCCGCGATCTTGGGGTGGCGGCCGGCTATAGCGCAGGCCAGCAGAGCCGCGGCGAGGGCGTCGGCAGAGGCGTCGTGGGCGGCGTCGAGAGCGATGCCGTATTCCGTGCAGACCGCTTCGAGGTTGCGTTTGCCGCGCCGGTAGCGGTCGACCTGGCGGTCGATGGTGTACGGGTCGATGACCGGTGCCGGGTTCATACCGCCGAGGCGGTCGCGCAGGGACGGCAGGCCGTACCGGCGCAGTTCGGCGGAGAGCAGGGTGAGGTCGAAGGCCGCGTTGTAGGCGACGACCGGAACGCCTGTCTTCCAGTAAGCCACGAGCACGTCCGCGATGGCGTCCGCGACCCGGTCGGCGGGGCGGCCCTCGGCGGCCGCGCGTTCGTTGCTGATCCCGTGCACCGCCACGGCGTCCGCCGGGATCTCCACTCCCGGGTCCGCCAGCCACTCCCGGCGTCCCATGGGCTGCCCGCCCCTGACCTCGATCACGGCCCCCGTGACAATGCGAGCCTCGCGCGGATCGGTCCCGGTCGTCTCCAGGTCGAAGCCGATCAGCAGCTCCCGGTGCCAGCCCATGGGCGGCCCCCCTTCTTGGTGGTGCTTTCCCCCAGTGGCCTCCACGATCGCATGCGGCACTGACAATCAGAGGGCAGCGTTCCGCTTACGGCGCGGGCGGGACGGCTTGAGGCGCCGGCGTGACGGATCGTGGCGGGGGCGTGGCGGCTTGAGGCGCCGGCGTGACGGCTCGTGGCGCGGGCGGGACGGCGGGAAGGGTGACGCCGATTCAGGACACAGGGCGTGAATCCACCCATGCCGCCTCGAACTCCTCCCGATAGGTACCGAAGAGACCGCCCTCGTCCACCTCGCCCGACTTGACCACCCGGTTGCCGTTCCGCAGCACCAGCACCGGCGCCTCCATCCCGCGGGTGCGGCGCAGATAGGACTGCACGACCGCGATGCCGTCGGAGCCGTCGCCGTCCACGAGGTAGGCGGTGAAGCGGGGTGTTTCGTCGTAGACCTGGATCTCGAAGGCGTCCGGGTCCCGCAGCCGGGCGCGCACCCGGCGCATGTGCAGGATGTTCATCTCCACGGCTCGGCCCAGTTCGCCCCGTTTGATCCCGAGTTCGCGCTCGCGCCGCTTCACCGCGCTGGAGGCCGGGTTGAGGAACAGCAGCCGCACCCGGCAGCCGCTCTCGGCCAGGCGCACCATGCGGCGCCCGGAGAAGTTCTGTACGAGCAGGTTGAGGCCGATGCCGATGGCGTCGAGGCGGCGGGCGCCGCCGAAGATGTCCTCGGCGGGGAACTGGCGCATCAGCCGCACCCGGTCGGAGTGCACGGCGACGACGTCGGAGTAGCGGTCGCCGACCAGGTCCTCGACCGCGTCGACCGGCAGCCGGCGCGCCGACGGAACGTCCCCGCCCGTGCCGAGGATCTCCAGCAGGCGTGCCGAGGCCCGCTCGGCCTGGTTCAGCACGGCCTCGGACAGGGCCCGGTTGCGGGAGACGACGTTGCGGGTGACCTCCAGCTCGTCGAGCGCGAGTTCGACGTCCCGCCGCTCGTCGATGTACGGCTCGAAGCACGGCCAGTGCTGCACCATCAGCTCGCGCAGCTGCGGCAGGGTGAGGAAGCTGAGGACGTTGTCGTCGGCGGGGTCGAGCAGGTAGCCCTTGCGGCGGCTGACTTCGCGCACGGCGACCGCGCGCTGGACCCACTCCTGGCCGGCCGGGCCGGCCGCGGCGACCACCCAGTCGTCGCCGTGGACGGGTTCGTAGATGGGGCGCAGTACGGCGGCCACGACCGCGCGCAGCCGCTGTTCGACCAGGTTCAGCCAGATGTAGGCACGGCCGGCTCGCTGGGCGCGTGTGCGCACCTCGCGCCAGGCGTCGGCGTCCCAGTCCAACTCCGGGCCGATCGAGTGGGTCTCCATCGGTCTGGCCAGGGACACCGTGCCGGGCGGGACGTCTGTGGAGTTCCCCTCGTGACCGTCGTCACCAGGGGGCAGCTCCAGCCCTCCCGAGCCCACCCGCGCACCGCCTTCCGCTCCCCCGAGCACTCCCCGTCCCAACGATCAAGGAAGGGTACTCCGGGAGCGGTCGGCGGTGCAGCCGGATGGGCAGGCTCGTTTCCCAACTTCCTTATTCGGGCCGCCCATTCTGATCAGCGAGCTCGGCCGGCGTGAGCGGATTCATAGCGGTGACGTCGCGCGGGGCGACCGACAGTCCCTGCCAGTGGACCGGCATGGGCTGCTGGTCCTCGTCCCGCGCCACGTGGTGGAAGCCGACGTTCACCCAGACCACGGGGTTCTTCAGGGCCTGGCCGTTGACCCACTTGTCGACGGACTTACCGTGCCCTGCGCCGCAGTTGGGCAGGTTGTCGCTGGCGAACTGCTCGCACTTGTTGTACTCGGTGAAGTACACGTCGTGCTTGGTGTAGCTGCGGCCGGGGTATTTGGCGCTGGCGCCGGGCACGATTTCGTACGAACGTGCGTGCCCGTCCTTGTTCTTGCCGGTCGCGCTGACCACGCGCCACCAGCGCATGTTCTTGGCGTCGCCCGCGAGTTCCTTGGTGACCTGGGTGCGGGTGGTCTTGTTGGTGGGCGCCGGGCGGCCGTTCGCGGGTGCGCTGACCTTGGAATCGTACTGCTCGATCCTGCCCTTGGCGGAGCCGTCCAGGTTGAAGTTGAGCTTCCAGAAGACGTTGTGGCTGTGGCTGGTGGCGTAGGCCTTGGCGCCCTTGCCGATCGGCCAGCCGCGGCCGTCGCCGGCGTCGTAGTCCATGGGCGAGAGCGTGCCGGTGGCGCCGACGTTCATGTTGATCGTGCCGTCGTCCTGGAAGCGCCACTCGGTGATGTACTCGTACCAGCCGACCTGGTTGACGGTGTACACGAGCAGGTCCTTGCCCTGCTTCTGGAAGACCTTGTTCGCGGTGTCGCCCTGCATGCGGTAGGCGTGGCCACGCGAACGGGTGGTGGTGCACAGGCCCTTGACGTTCTGGCGGGACGGGTCCCAGGCCTCGGGGACCCGGACGGTCTTGATGGTGCCGCCGGGGCACTCGCCGGGCGCCAGGTCCATCAGGCCCTGGCCGAATCCGGCCTGGGTGAGGTCGTGGTACTCGTTCTTGCCGTCGTCGTAGGGCACATGGATCTGGCCGAGCCTGCCGGAGGCCAGCACCTTGATCGGGCGGGCCTCGCCCGGCGGCTGGTAGGTGATGTGCTCCAGGACGAGACCGGCCTCCTTGTGGTAGCGCCAGCACATCCGCCAGGTGGTGCCGGTGGAGAGCTTCTGCTCGATGCGGTACGCGGCGCTGCAGTCGGCCGCCGGAGCCGGTGCGGCCTTGGGCTGGGCGGCGGCCGGAGCCGCCCCGGTGGTGGCACCGGCGGCCAGCCCTGCCAGGGCGAGGGCCAGGGCCGTCCGCTTGCGGGCACGGCTGTTGCTGTTCACGGGCATGACGAGACGACTCCCTTGCGGAAGGCTCACCAGAGCCTTCTGGAGGATCGGTTGGAAAAGTGGACTGAGTCGCGCTGATCGCGGGCTGCTCCCGCGCGCGGGTGGCTCAGTCGGCGAGCTCGCCCACCTTGCGGGCGCTCAGGTCGACCACCAGGGAACGGGCGTCGATCCACGGCCCGTTCTTCACCTTCGGGAACAGCCGCACGCAGCGGTGCTCACCGCACTGGTCGAGTACGGCGGGCTGGGCGCCCGGCGCGGCCCGGTACACCATGCTGTTCAGCAGCAGCTGGTCCGGCGAGGTGAGCTCCTTGCCGGTGGCGTCCTTGTAGTCGGCCTTCAGGCCCGCGCCCAGCGGGTCGGCGATCAGCAGCCGGGCGGCCTCGTTGGCCTCGTCGCGGCTGAGCGGCGGCTGGACGCCCTGCTGACTGGCGGTCCGCTCGACCTTCCCGGTGTCGAGGTTGACGGTCCTGGTGACGAGGGTGTCGTCCCGGTAGTCGTAGAACGACACCTCGGCGCGCCGGGGCGCCTTCGCGTCGCCCAGCTCGCCGGCCTCCGGTTCGGCGAGGTCGACGCCGAGCCGCTGCGGCCCACGGTCCCCGTCGACGTCCTCGCCGGAGCCGCGCGGCTGCCGGCTGAGGGCGATCCGCTCGACCCGCTTCATCTCGTCCTCGGTGAGCGGGTCGCGGCCGGTGCCCTTCTCGCCCTGGGCGGGGGCCTGCTCCACGACACCCGGCGGAACGGCTGCCTGGCCCTCTCCCGCGCTCTGAGCCGCCTGCTGGGCCCCGCGTCCACCGGCCGTCCCCCCGGCCGTGTCGTCGGCTCCTGCCGTGCCCGGCAGGGTGATTCCCACCATCACGGCCGTCCCGGCGACCGCGATCGCGGCACCGGCCACCACCTTGCCCAGATGGCGGTGCACTATGTTGCGCACAATCTCCCCCTACTCCCCCTGGTCTCCAGGGGAGTACGTGTCTGCCCACTGGTTCGGCATACGTCGTATGCACTGGTCGACCGGTAAGAGGGGAGTAAGTCATAGGTGGTTCCCTCACTTTCGGGGAGACTCGGGGGTCAAGGCGGCCCCACCGGCACGACACACCTGGAAGAGTCGTATCCATGCAGGTCTGGCCTGGAGAGGCATATCCGCTCGGCGCCACCTACGACGGCGCCGGCACCAACTTCGCGGTCTTCACGGAGGCCGCGGACCGAGTAGAGCTGTGTCTGCTGCACGACGACGGCTCGGAGACGGCGGTGGAACTGCGGGAGAGCGACGCGTTCGTCCGGCACGCGTACCTGCCGGGCGTCATGCCGGGCCAGCGGTACGGCTTCCGCGTGCACGGCCCGTACGCCCCCGAGCGCGGGCTGCGCTGCAACTCGGCGAAGCTGCTGCTCGACCCGTACGCGCGCGCGATCAGCGGTTCGGTCTCGTGGGGCGAGGAGGTGTACGGCTATCCGTTCGGCTCACCGGACAAGCGCAACGACCTGGACTCCGCACCGCACACCATGACGTCCGTCGTGGTGAACCCGTACTTCGACTGGGGCGACGACCGGCCGCCGCGCACCGAGTACCACGAGACGGTGATCTACGAGGCCCATGTGAAGGGCCTGACCATGCGCCACCCGGGGCTGCCGGAGGAACTGCGCGGCACCTACGCGGCGCTCGCCCATCCGGCGGTCATCGAGCACCTCACCCGGCTCGGCGTCACCACCCTGGAGCTCATGCCCGTACACCAGTTCGTCAATGACCACCGTCTGGTGGACATGGGCCTGAACAACTACTGGGGCTACAACACCATCGGCTTCTTCGCCCCGCACAACACGTACGCCTCCTGGGGCGACCGCGGGCAGCAGGTCCTGGAGTTCAAGTCGGCGGTGCGGGCGCTGCACGAGGCCGGGATCGAGGTGATCCTGGACGTCGTCTACAACCACACCGCCGAGGGCAACCATCTGGGCCCGACGCTGTCCTTCAGAGGCCTGGACAACCCGTCGTACTACCGCCTGGCCGACGACCCCCGGTACTACACGGACACGACCGGGACCGGGAACTCCCTGCTCATGCGGTCCCCGCACGTCCTCCAGCTGATCATGGACTCGCTGCGGTACTGGGTCACCGAGATGCACGTCGACGGCTTCCGCTTCGACCTCGCGGCCACGCTGGCCCGGCAGTTCCACGAGGTGGACCGGCTGTCGTCGTTCTTCGACCTGGTGCAGCAGGACCCGGTGGTGTCCCAGGTGAAGCTGATCGCCGAACCCTGGGACGTGGGCGAGGGCGGCTACCAGGTGGGCAACTTCCCACCGCTGTGGACCGAGTGGAACGGCAAGTACCGGGACACGGTGCGGGACCTGTGGCGGGGCGAGCCGCGCACGCTGGCGGAGTTCGCCTCCCGGCTGACCGGCTCCTCCGACCTCTACCAGGACGACGGACGCCGGCCCCTCGCCTCCATCAACTTCGTGACCTGCCACGACGGCTTCACCCTGCACGACCTGGTGTCGTACAACCACAAGCACAACGAGGCCAACGGAGAGGACAACCGCGACGGCGAGAGCCACAACCGGTCCTGGAACTGTGGCGCGGAGGGCGAGACCGACGACCCTGGCGTTCTGGAGCTGCGGGCCCGGCAGATGCGGAACTTCATCGCCACGCTGATGCTGTCCCAGGGCGTGCCGATGATCAGCCACGGCGACGAGTTCGCGCGCACCCAGCACGGCAACAACAACGCCTACTGCCAGGACAGCGACCTGGCCTGGGTCCAGTGGCCGCAGGACGGCAGCGAGCTGCTGGACTTCACGCGCGCGATGGTGTGGCTGCGCAAGGACCACCCCGTGCTGCGCAGGCGGCGCTTCTTCCACGGACGGCCGGTGGAGGGCACGCACGACGAGCTGTCCGACATCGCCTGGTTCACCCCTGAGGGCAAGGAGATGACCCAACGGGACTGGGAGTCGGCGCAGGCGTCGGCGCTGACGGTGTTCCTCAACGGCAACGCGATCTCCGAGCCGGGGCCGCGCGGGGAACGGATCGCCGACGACTCGTTCCTGCTGATGTTCAACGCCTCACCCAAGGCCCTGGACTTCGTCCTGCCGGTCAACCACGGACGGCAGTGGCAGGTCGTCGTCGACACCGCCCGGCCCGAGGGTGTACCGCCGGGCACGGGTACCAAGGTGGCGGCCGGCGACCGGCTGACGCTCGTGGACCGGAGCCTGACGGTGTTGCAGCGGCCCGCCTAGGCGCGGGTGTCGCTGCCGGGCACGCGCGCGCGGAAGGTGCTCTCGGTGCGTTGGGTGTACGTCGCCGGGCGCGCCGTCCACGCGATCGCGGCGGCGAGTGCGGCGGCCGTGCTCGCCGCCGCGAACGCCGCGGTGGGGCCGTACGACTCCGCTAGGCGGCCGGTGACGGCGACGGCCAGGGCCTGACCGCCGACCAGGGCGCTCGTCCCCAGGGCCATCGCCTCGGCGAGCCGCTGCTTCGGGACCGCGCGTTCGGTGAGCGCGAACACGGTGATCAGGTGCGGGGCGTAGGCGACACCGAGGACGATGACGACGGCGTACAGGGCGGCCAGTCCGTCCGTCCACAGCAGGGGCAGCGAGAGGGCGAAGGCGGCGGCGGTGGCCGCTCGCCAGCGCGCCCGGAGGGCGATACGGGCCGGTACGGCGGCCATGGAGAGGCCCGCCACGGCGCTCATCACTCCCATGGCGGCGTACACCAGTCCGGCCTGCTCCGGCTGCCCCAGGCGATCGGTGAGCGCGGTGATGCCGGCCTGGCAGGCGCCGAACATGGCGCCTTGGAGGCCGAGGGCGGCACAGAGGGGGTGCAGGGAACGGGAGCGACGGGGAGCGGGCCCCGGGGTGCGGTTCGACCGGCGTTCCCCTGACGTCGCGACGGGCCCGTACCGGGCCGCCGTCGTCCTGGCCGTCGGATGCAGCGCGAAGCCGGTGCCGCAGGTGGCCACCAGAAACGCCGCCACCCCCAGGGCGTGTGCGGGATGAGCCAGCACCGCCGCGAGGCCGACCAGGGCCGGGCCGAGGACGAAGGAGACCTCGTCCAGGGCGCTCTCGAAGGACAGGGCCGTGCCCACCGTGGCGTCCGGCGCGCCCGAGCGGCGAGCGAGGGCCACCAGGCGGGTGCGGGCCAGCGGTCCGATCAGCGGCACACTGGCGCCCGCCACCGCCCCCAGGAGGGCGAGCAGCGGCGCCGGCAGCCCGGCGAGCGCGCCGACGACGAGCGCGGCGATCGCGAGGGCGTTGGTGAGGGAGAAGGCGAGCACGACCGTCCGCTGCCCGTGCCGGTCGGCGAGCCGGCCCACCAGCGGCCCACAGGCCACCTGCCCGATCGCGAGCGCGCCGCCGGTCAGCCCGGCGTCGGCGAGCGACCCGCTGGTGCGGGCCACGAGCAGCACGCTGCCGAACTGGACGGTGGCCGTCGGCAGCCGCCCGAGGAAGGACACGACCGGCAGCAGCGGCCCGGTCAGGCCGATCACCTCGTGGTAGGTCCCCAGCGTGCCGCGCCACCCCGTGCTTCCCATCGCTCGAAGCTAGCCACGCGTGTGGGCGCACGCGCAGGGGACGATGACACGAAACCCGGCCGGGCGGGTACGTAGCTTTCCATGACACCTGAGCGTCCTGACCCGACGGTGCCCACGGCCACGTACCGGCTGCAGTTGCAGCCCGAGTTCCCGTTCGGGGCCGCGGCGGCGGCCGTGCCGTATCTGGCCTCGCTCGGCGTCTCGCATCTGCACCTGTCCCCCGTCCTGGAGGCCGTGCCGGGCTCACTGCACGGCTACGACGTCGTGGACCACGCGCGCGTGCGTGCGGAACTGGGCGGCGAGGAAGGGCTGCGGGCGCTCGCGCACACCGCGCGGGAGCACGGTCTGGGACTGGTGCTGGACATCGTGCCGAACCACATGGCGATGGTGCCGCGCCACAACCGCGCCCTGTGGGAGGTGCTGCGGGAGGGCCCCAAGTCGCCGTACGCGCGCTGGTTCGACATCGACTGGGAGGCACAGGGCGGCCAGGTGCTGCTGCCGGTGCTCGGGCATCCGCTCGGCGCCGAGATGGAGCACCTGGAGGTCGACGGAGACGTCCTGCGCTACCACGACCACGCGTTCCCGCTGCGCGAGGGCACCGAACAGCTGCCCCTGCCACAGCTGCTGGACGCGCAGTGGTACCGCCCGGTGTGGTGGCGGCTGGCCCGCACCGAGATCAACTACCGGCGTTTCTTCAGCATCTCGGAGCTCATCGGGGTGCGCGTGGAGGACCCCGAGGTGTTCGAGGCGACGCACGCCAAGATCCTGCAGCTGCTGCACGACGGGGTGATCGACGGGCTGCGCATCGACCATCCCGACGGGCTCGCCGACCCCGACGTCTACCTGAGGCGGCTGCACGAGGCGACCGGCGGCCGCTGGACGGTGGTGGAGAAGATCCTGTCCGACGGGGAGCGTCTGCCGGCCTCCTGGCCCGTCGCGGGCACCACGGGCTACGACGCCCTGCGGCACGTCGACGGCGTGTTCACGGACCCCGCGGGCGCCGGTGAACTCCTCGGCCAGTACCGGCGGTTCGCAGCCCCGCAGACGGACCGGGGCGGCCACTGGGAGTCGACGGTACGGCGGGCCGCGTACCGCGTGCTGGAGCACGAGCTGGCCGCCGAGGTGGACCGGCTGACCCGGTCGGCGAGCCGGCTGTGCGCGGCGTCGCCGGACCCCGCGCTGCGCGACCGCGCGCCCTGGGCGCTGCACACGGCGCTGCGGGAGCTGCTGGTGCGGCTGGAGGTGTACCGGCCGTACGCCTCGGGGGACGCGGCGACGGTCGTCACGGAGGAGGCCGCGGCGGAGGCCAGGGCGGCCTTCGTCGTCGACGAGGAGGCCGGTGCGGTCGACGTCGTACGCGGGCTGGTGCTGGGGCGGCACGGGGACGCGCCGGACCATCTGGAGTTCCGGGCGCGGTTCGCGCAGACCGCGTCCGCGCTGCGGGCGAAGTCCGTGGAGGACACGGCGTTCTACCGCTATGTGCCGCTGCTGTCGGCAACCGAGGTGGGCGGGAACCCGGGGATCCCCGCGCTGTCTCCGGAGGAGTTCCACGCGTACTGCGCGCGCGTGCAGCGCGACTGGCCGCTCACCGGGACCGTCGTGTCGACGCACGACACCAAGCGCAGCGCGGACGTGCGCGCGGCGCTGGCCGTGCTCACCGAGTGCCCGCGGCGCTGGGCGGACGTGCTGACCGAGGTGACCCGTACGGGCGAGGGTGTGCCGGACGCGCAGTTGGCGTGGGCGGCCTGGCAGACGGTGTTCGGCCTCGGCCCGGCCGATCCGGACCGGGTGCGGCAGGCGCTGCTGAAGCATGTGCGCGAGGCCGGGCTGTACACCAGCTGGACGGAGCAGGAGCCGCCGTACGAGGAGGCGGTGACGGCGTTCGTGGCGGCGGGCCCGTGCGGTCCCCCGGGAGAGCCGGTGGCCGCCCTGCGCGGCGAGCTGGAGCCGCACGTCCGGGCCAATGTGCTCGGCACGGCGCTGGTCCATCTGACCATGCCGGGGGTGCCGGATCTGTACCAGGGCACGGAGGCCGAGTACCGGGCGCTGGTCGACCCGGACAACCGTCGGCCTGTCGGGTTCCCGCCCGCCGAGGATGCCGGCGCCAAGGGTGCGGTGACCGCGGCGGCGCTGCGGCTGCGGGCGCGGCGGCCCGAGGTGTTCGGGGACGCGGCGACATACGCGCCGCTGGCGGCCGAGGGCCCGGCGGCCGCGCACTGCCTGGCGTACGTGCGCTCCGGCGAGGTCGTCGCCGCCGTCACCCGGCTGTCGCTGCGGCTGGCGGAGGCGGGCGGCTGGCGGGACACGGCCCTGCCGCTGCCGCCGGGGCGCTGGGCCGACGTGCTGGCTCCGGGTCGGGAGTTCAGCGGGCACGCGCGCGTGGGGGAGCTTTTCGAGCCGTTGCCTGTGGTGTTGCTGGAGCGGGTTGGCTGAGGGGCGGGCGGTTCGCGCGGTGGGGCCGTCGGGTCCGTGCTGGTTGCGGGTTCGGGCGCCGACCGGAGACCGGCGGAGGGCTTGGGGGTGGGGGCGCGAACGCCTGGCCCTGGCGCGAACACGCGTCCGCCCGGCGGTGCGTGCATCCGGGCGCCCCCTGGAGGCTCCCCCGTTCTCTCCTTGACACTGCACGGAGACCGTGCGGTACTGCGGGTGCGAAGCCGGGCGGACAAGTCGGGGGTGAGTCTCCTGCCGGAGCTGCGCTACCCCACCGTGACCGAAATCGTCGCGTCCGCCGGGGCGTTGGCCGCTCGGCATCCCGGCTTGTGCGCCCTCCGGCAGATCGGCGTCTCCCGCGCGGGCCGGCCGCTGCATCTGCTGTCCGTGGGTCGCGCCCGGCGCGCGGTCCTGGTCGTCGCGGGGGCCCACGCGAACGAACCGACCGGGGGTTCGACGCTGCTCACGGTCGCCGAACGGGTGGTGCACGGGCGGCAGTTGCGGTCCGGCATATCGTGGCACTTCCTGCTGTGCGCGGACCCGGACGGCGCGAGCCTGCACGTCACGCCGGCGCCGCGCAGCCTGCTCGACTACCACCTCGGGTTCTTCCGGCCCGCCGGCCCGGAGCAGCCGGAGTGGTCGCCGGCCGTGCTGCCGCCGGACCGGCTGCCGCCCGAGACACGGGCCCTGACCGGGGTCATCGACGAGCTGCGGCCCTACCTCCAGGTCACCCTGCACGGCACCGACCTGGGCGGCAGCTGGGTGCAGTTGACGAAGGAGATACCCGGCCTGGCCGAGCCGTTCGCCAAGTCGGCGGCGGAGCTGCACATACCGGTGGAGACGGGGGCGTCGGACGCGGCGGGCTGGCCCGCTACCGGACCCGGGGTGCATGTGATGCCGGCCGCCGGTGCGAGCCTGGCGTACCCGAGCCTGCCCGCGGACGACGCCCGGCACAGCACCTGGTACCACGTGCACCGGTACGGCGGCCTGACGGCGGTCGTGGAGGTGCCGATGTGGGCGAGCGACCTGGTGGACGACCCGGCCCCGCATCCGGCGCCGGCCGCGGCGATGCGGCGCCTGGCGGGCCGTCTGCAGCGGGACACGCTCCAGGTGGAGCGGGTGCTGTCCGACGCCTCACCGCGCCTGGAGGGCGTCGACGGGCCCCTGCTGCGGGCCGCGAGATGGGCGCTGGAGCTGGTGCCGGGGCTGGCCGCCGACTGGACGTACACGCCGCCCGCCGGACACACGATGGCGTACGTCGGGAGTGTCGACGCCTTCGCCCGCCGCCTGCCTCTGCGGGCGGCGGCGATGCTGTTGCGGGTCCTCCAGGAGACCGACGACCGGGCCGCCCCGCGCCTCGAACGGCTCGTCGCGACCTGGAGCGAGGCCTTCGCCGACCGCTTCCGCGCCCGCTGGGTACCCCTGGAGAACCAGGTCGAGCATCAGGCCCGCACCGTCGTCGCGGCGGCCCTCCACGCGCGCGACCGGTCGGCGTGACCGCCGCCGACCGGTCGCCACCAGCCACCGTCCGTCAGCCGTCCAACGCGAACACCGCCCCCGTGCGCGCCTCCATCTCGCAGTCGTTCGAGAACGTCTGCCGGTAGTCGACCGGCTGCCCACGCCACTGCCCGCGCGCGTGGACGGTCACCGGCGCGTGGACCATCGTGCAGTAGGCGTGCTTCAGCGGCATGCGGCTGATGTCGCCGTGCACGGCGTCGAGCTGGGTGCAGGCCTCGGCGGCCCGCCGGTGGCCCTGGGGCGGGTCGCACATCAGCAGGGTGCCGCTCGTGTCGCTGGACCGGGCGTCGCCCCGGATGACCGAGAGATAGAGCCAGTCGCTCACGCGGGACTCCTGGGCCGTCGCCGGCGCCGGTGCGGCGCCGACGGCGAGGAGGGCGGCCGCCGCCAGCAGACCGCCCCGTACGGCTTTCGTCGTGAGGGTGTACGTCATTCCCGATGCATCGGCACGACCCGCTCACAACCCCAGCCCGACTCACCCGAACGGGAACCCCCGGGTGCGTGCCGCCGGGCCAGTTCGAACGCGGCCAGGACCACCTGGGACTGGTACTCGGCCTGGCGCGGGACGGGGATCCAGCGGGCTCCGCAGCCGTCCCGGTACTCGGCGCACCACTGGTCGACCAGTTCGTCCAGCTCCGGCAGCACACCGGCCGGATCGCGCCCCGCGCGCGTGACGAGCTGGTGCAGCAGCCCCGCCGTGCGCAGGGCGAGGCGCCGTCCGGCGATGCGCAGGGCTGTCAGGTGGGCGGTGGTCAGCGGCGGCAGGGGGCGGCGCGTTAGGTCGAGGTCGGGGTCCCAGGCGTCGGCGAGCCCGGGACAGACGAGCAGGTAGTCGTCGACCGGCGCCAGCAGGCGGGCCGCGTCCGGGACGGCGGCGACATGCGGGCGCACGCGCGCGAGGATGCCCCGCAGCAGCCGCGTGTCGTGGCGCAGGGTGCGGCTGAGGGCGCGCAGCGCGGCGTCCGGGTCGGTGGGCGCGGAGTCGTCCGCCACGGCGTCCACGCCCCACATGGGCGCCTCCACGACGGCCGTCACCGTGCCGTGCCGGTGCGGGTGGTACCACGTCGACTCGACGGCCGCCTCGGTGATGGCCGCGACCAGGTCGCCCCGGCGCGGGGGCGGTATCCGGTAGACGGCGGGCCCGAGTGCCGGCCAGTACAGGGCGTCGTACGCGCCGAGTTCGCGCGGGATGCCGAGGCGGGCCGACGTCTGCGACACGGACCGCGCGAGGCCGGGCAGGTCGCGGGTGAGTTCGACGAAGCCGCCGCCGACGTCGACGCCGTGCAGGGAGCACTGGAAGAAAGGTTTCAGTTCGTCCTGGAGGGCGAGCAGGGCGCGCGTTTCCGGCAGTACTGCGCCGGCCGCGCCGTCGGGCAGCCACTCGGGCTGTTCCAGGAAGCCGGGGCGGAAGAACCCGCGGAAGTACCGGTCGAGGCTGTACGGGCCCGTCAGCCAGCCCTCGTTGTGGCGCAGGCCGTCGGGGTCGAGGCACAGCAGCAGGTTCCAGGTCGTGTCGGCGCCCTCGGTCAGGTGGGGGTCGGCGAGGATCCGCTCGGCCAGCAGCAGGACGGTGGCGCCGCCGACGGGCTCGTTGGCGTGCGGCCCGGCGACGATCAGGGTGTGGCGGCTGCCGCGGCCGGCGGACAGCAGCCACAGGGGCGTACCCGCGCGCGAGGTGCCGATACGGCGCAGCCGGGCGGAACGGGGGTGGCGGGCGACGAGGGCGGCCGCTCTCGCGCCCAGCTCGTCGACGGTCGGATAGCGGAGGAGTGGCGGCAGGGCACACCTCCGTGGTGCCGTCGGTTCACCTGATGTGTGTGGTGTACGCACAGTCAGTCACGAGTTCAGGTGTACGTCAACACCGCGCCGATCAGGGTCATTTGGGGTGTTCGGGCTCGGGCATCGGTGTGAGAGTCCGTGGGGTGGTCCGGGTCAGTTGGCCGCGAGCCGGAACGCCATCTGCCCGAAGCCGACCTGGTCGCCCTCGCGGACCACGGTCGCTCCGATGACACGCCGCCCGTTCACGGTGGTGCCGTTCGTCGAGCCGAGGTCCCGAAGGACCCACATGCCACCCTGGCGAGTGAGTTCCGCGTGCACCCGGGAGACCGTCTCGTGGTTCAGCCGGAGTCCGCTGGCCGGGTCGCGCCCTATGCGCAGGGGGCGACCGGCCGCCGGGTGGGGCAGCAGCAGCTTGGGCAGCCGTTCCGCCCGCCAGGCCCTGCGCAGCCGCTCGGTGAAGCCCGACACCGCCTCGACCGTGCCGAACACCAGGCGCGCGAACCGGCCCTCGGAGGGCAGGTCGGCGGTGAGGGCGGCGAGCTCGTCGGACCGGCGGGCGGCGAGCGCCAGTTCCATGCGCCGGATGAACGTGTCGTGCGACAGACGGCCCATGGCGACGCCGTCATGCAGCACCTTCAGCGCCTTGTCGCGCTCCGCGTCGGACAGCCGCGCGGGGTAGGTCGAGAACTCGAAGGACGACGTCACACGGCTGATTGTCGGGCAGTGAACCCCGGGTGTCCAGAAATCGGGGAAACGACCACCACGCGCGCGTACCGGACGACACCCGCCGTAAAAGGGGGTAAGCACAAGCGGATTGATCTCGTTTGAAGCACGATGATCGGGCGACATCACGGTGAGCAGACGAAGGGGAACCGTCCGTGCAGTTCGAGGTGTGGGCACCGCAGGCCGACCGTGTGACGCTCCATTGCGACGGAGCGACGCGCGCGATGGAGCACGATCCGGAGCGAGCGGGGTGGTGGACCGTCGACGCGGAGGCGCGTGACGGCACGCGCTACGGCTTCTCGGTGGACGACGGCCCGGTGCGGCCCGATCCGCGCTCGCGGCGGCAGCCGGACGGCCCGGACGGGCTGAGCGCGGTCGTCGAGCATGGGCTGCACACGTGGCGCGTCGAGTGGTCCGGCCGCCCGCTGCCGGGCGCGGTCCTGTACGAGCTGCACGTGGGCACGTACACGCGCGAGGGCACGCTGGACGCGGCCGCGGACCGCCTCGGGCACCTCGCAGAACTGGGCGTCACACACGTCGAGTTGATGCCGCTGTGCCCCTTTCCCGGGCGGCACGGCTGGGGTTACGAGGGGGTGTCGCTGTGGGCGGTGCACGAGCCGTACGGCGGGCCCGCGGCGCTGAAACGCTTCGTGGACCGGGCCCACGAACTCGGTCTCGGCGTGGTCCTGGACGTCGTGCACAACCACCTCGGTCCGTCCGGGAATTACCTGCCCGAGTTCGGCCCGTACTTCACCGACACGCACCACACCCCGTGGGGCACGGCCGTCAACCTGGACGCGCCCGGGTCGGACGAGGTGCGGGCGTTTCTGATCGACAGCTCGCTGGCGTGGCTGCGCGACTACCGGCTCGACGGGCTGCGGCTGGACGCCGTGCACGCGCTCGCGGACACGCGCGCGCTGCACTTCCTGGAGGAGCTGTCGGCCGCGGTGGACGCCCTCGCCGCGGATTCGGGTCGCCCGCTGTTCCTGATCGCCGAGTCCGACCGGAACGACCCGCGGCTCATCACCGCCCGCGACAAGGGCGGGCTGGGGGTACAGGCGCAGTGGAACGACGACTTCCACCACGCCCTGCACGCCGCCCTGACGGGCGAGTCGCAGGGCTACTACGCGGACTTCGCGCGCGCCCCCGTCAGCGCGCTCGCCAAGACGCTCGGCGGCGGGTTCTTCCACGACGGTGCCTACTCCAGCTTCCGGGGCCGGCACCACGGGCGGCCGCTGGACCGCACGCGGGTCTCCGCGCACCGGCTCCTGGGCTACAGCCAGACCCACGACCAGGTGGGCAACCGCGCCCAGGGTGACCGGCTCTCCGCCCAGCTCTCCCCCGGCCTGCTGGCCTGTGCGGCAGCGCTGGTGCTGACCGGGCCGTTCACGCCGATGCTGTTCATGGGCGAGGAGTGGGCGGCCGGCACGCCCTGGCAGTTCTTCACCGATCACACCGATCGCGAGCTCGCGGAGGCGGTACGGCAGGGCAGGCGGCGGGAGTTCGCGGCGCACGGCTGGGCCGAGGACGAGGTACCTGACCCGCAGGACCCGGCGACCCGGGACCGCTCGTGCCTCGACTGGGCCGAGCCCGACAGCGAGCCCCACGCGCGCGTGCTGGCCTGGTACCGCCGGCTCATCGCCCTCCGCCACGACCAGCCGGACCTCACCGACCCGGACCTCGCCGACATCAAGGTCGCCCACGACGAGGAGGCACGCTGGCTCGCCTTCCGGCGCGGGGACATCTGCGTGGCCGTGAACCTCGCGAAGACCCCGGCCGAGATCCCCTTGGGCACCCGCCCGGCCGAGGTCCTCGCCGCGTGGGAGCCGGTCGGGCCGCCGGACGAGGAGGGGGTGCTGAGGGTGCCTGGGGAGTGCTGTGTGGTGGTGGTACAGCCGTAGGGGGCACACGCGCGTGCGGGTGCCTGCTCGGCCCAGCCGGCCCGCGTGGGTGCCCGCCCTGGTGCGGCCTCCGGCGGAGGCGCGCACGCCTGTGGGTGTCCGCTCAGTGCGGACGGAGGCCGGTCCTCCCTAGAGGGCGTCGTCCGTGTCGTCTCCCCGGAGTTCCGTCACGCGTTCCAGGAGGATCGCCTCCCACGCGTACCGGAGCCGGGTCCTGAGGTGGAGCAGGGGCTCTTCGCCCTTGCCGGCGAGGCGGTCGGCCAGGTGGACGACGCTGTCGCAGCGGGCGAGCCACAGGCCGCGCAGGCAGGGCCGGGCGCCGTAACCGGCCAGGGTGGCGGCGCGGACGGCGGCGGGGGCGCCGACGGCGAGGGCGAGGCCGGCGATGTCCTCGGCCGGATCGCCGACGACCGCGTCGGCCCAGCCCAGGACGCCGCGGACCCGGCCGTCGGCGCTGACCACCAGGTGCGCGCCGGTGAGGCCGTGGTGGACGAGCACCGCACCGCCGGGCTGGGCGGCGAGCTGGACCGCCGCGGGCGGGGTGAACTGGTGGAGTCGGGCGGCGTCGAACTCGTCTGCCGCGGCGAGGCGTTCGGCGGCGCGTCCGGCGGCCTTGCGCAGCGCCTCCAGGGAGCGCGGGGCGGTGCGCGGCACGCCGAGCGCCTCCGCCTGCCGTACGGGCACCTCGCGCAGCCCCGTGAGAAGTCCGGCCAGGTCGGCCTCGCCGAGGGCGGAGACGTCGTGCTCGGGCGCCGAGCCGCCGGGCATTTTGGTGTCCAGCGTGTAGGTGAGGCCGGGCGCCCACTCGCCGTGCGCCACGCTGGTCGGCACGGCGACCGGGACGTGCGGGCGGACGAGGTCGCGCAGGCGCAGTTCGCGGCGCTGGCGTGCGGCGGCCTCGCGGTCGGGGGCGAGACGCAGCACGTGCCGGGTGCCGACCCACCACGTGGCCTGCCCACCCCCCTCGGTGACCGGCCGGACGTCGGGACCGGCCGCGCCCTCCTTGAGCAGGGAACGGACCAGTCTGCGGACGGTGTCCTCGGTGGGTGTCGGTGCCTGGGTCATGGTCGGACCGTTGTCGCTCGGGTGTGTACAGGGACTCCTGGGTCGGTCACTCGACTATGAGCATCTCCCGGCTGGTGTCGTTGAGGCGGCGGCCGCCGTCCTCGGTCACGGTCACGATGTCCTCGATGCGCACCCCGAACCGGCCCGGCAGATAGATCCCCGGTTCCACGGAGAAGCACATGCCGGGGACCAGGGGCTGCTCCTCACCCTCGATCATGTACGGCGGCTCGTGCGTGGTGACGCCGATGCCGTGCCCGGTGCGGTGGATGAAGTACTCGCCGTAGCCGGCGTCGGCGATGACCGCGCGGGCGGCCCGGTCGACCTCCTGGCAGGGCACGCCCGGCCGGACCGCCTGGAAGCCCGCCTCCTGGGCCTCGCGCACGATGTCGTGCACCCGGCGCTCCTCGTCGGTGGGTTCGCCGACGTGGACCGTGCGGGAGGTGTCGGAGCCGTAGCCGTTCTTGAGGCCGCCGAAGTCGAGGACGACCATGTCGCCGCGCTCGATGACACGGTCGCCGACCTCGTGGTGCGGGTTGGCCCCGTTCGGGCCGGAGGCGACGATGGTGAAGTCGACCTGGGAGTGCCCGAAGCGGCGCAGCAGGTCGGCGAGGTCGCCGGCGACGTCGGACTCCCGTCGGCCGCCGAAGGGAACCTTCCGGATCTCCTCGAACGTTGCGTCCGCGGCCGCTCCCGCGGCCGCCAGGAGCTCCAGCTCCGCCGCGTCCTTGACGGCACGCAGCATCGGCAGCGCCTCCGTCAGGGAGGCGTACGACGTGCCGGGCAGCACCTTCTGCAGGCCCAGCAGATGCATGGCCCAGGCGTTGTCGCTGATGCCGAAGCGTCCGGAGGCGGCGAGCAGGCCTGCGGTCAGGGCGTAGGGATCCTTGCCGTCGGTCCAGTCCCGCAGTGTCAGGGCGGCCGCTCCCGCCGCGTGCGCGGCGTCGGGGGCCTCCAGGGTGGGGACGACGAGGACGGGATCCCGGTCGGCGGCGAGGACCAGCAGGGTGAGCCGTTCGGTGGCCGCGGTGGGCGCGTAGCCGGTGAGCCACACCAGGTCCGGCCCCGGCGCCACCAGCAGCCCGGCCAGCCCCGCGTCGGCGGCCGCCCGCGCGGCGCGCTCCATACGGGCGCGGTAGTCGTCGGCGGTGAAGGGCGCGGCCGTACTGCCGGTCATCCAAGCCTCCCTGAGCCGGTGCGGGAACACCTCGGGCAGCATCCTGCCCGCCCGGAGGGGGCGACGCGAGCCGGTAAACGGGGATTCGGGTGGAAGTCGGGGTGTGGCCGGCCCCGCATGTCGGTGGTCGTGCGGTCTGCCGGACCTGGATCGAGCAGCGGGGCCGAGCCGAGCAGTGCGTCAAATGCCTGCATACGTGTAACCCTATTAAGCGTTGCCCGTGGTCACGTGACGATCGCCGGGGCCACCGCCAACTGCTGGTAGCCGCCGCTCACGTGCCGTACCGTCACCGTGATCGTCGCCCCGGGACGGGACCGGTCGACCGCCCGTACGAGGTCCGCCGCGGACTCGACGGGTGCGCCGTCGAACGTGAGCAGTACGTCGCCCCGCACCAGGCCCGCCGCATAGCCGGGCCCGGGGATGTGCACCCCGACGACCAGGGCACCGGACTTCTCCGCGTCGACGACCTCGACGCCCAGGATCATGTCGGCCGCAGGGGTCGGCCCGGCGGCCGACGGCCCGGAAGCGCTGGGGCCGGGCGAGACGGACGGAGTCACCGGTGACCCCGACGGTCCGGGCCGGCCGGGCCGGCTCTGGAGTTCGGCGAGGTTGCTCATGCCGATCACCGTGGCGGCCACCGTGCCCAGTCCGACGCCGGACAGCACCAGTACCACCCCGACGAGCAGGCCGAGCAGCAGGGTCGTGAGCCGCCGGCCGCGGCGCCGCGCGGCATGCGGGCGCCGGACGGGGTCCGAGCCGGTGTCGCCGGGCTCCTGACCGGGCATCGGCTTGGGACGCAGCGCAGTCTGTTCCATGGTTCGCCTCCCCTGGTGCACTACCCGGCGCACCGGCGCACAACGAGCCACGAACGAGTGAGACTGGTTCACCATCAGAAATGGAAGGCGCTCCGACGCACGGGGCAGAGGCCCACGCCCTGCGCCTCGCGGCCGACGACGCGATACTCGGCGAGCTCTCGGAAAACGCCGCGAAGGGCATGAGAGAGCTCGCCGAGGAGACGGCCGCGCGGCTGCACGGAATCAGTGGAATCAGTGGTTCGGTGAAATCGGTGGGCTCGGTGAATCAGCTGACCGGCACCGGCACGGACGGCGCGCGGTCCGGCAGGAAGCCGTGGGCTCGGCGCGCCAGATAGTCCGCCTTGTAGCGATCGACCTCGCGGTGCCAGTTCAGGATGCCCGCCATCCAGTTCTGCAGCGCGCCCACGTATCCCGCCATGCTCTCGCGGTCCTTGTCCGACAGACCGAAGTCCTCGTACACGACCGGAAGTTCCGTCGCCGCCACATGCTCGAACTGCTGCATGCGCTGCGTCATCAGGTCGTTGACGATGCCGAGGGCGGTCGGGTAGTCGGCGCCGAAGAAGTTCTGCACCACGAGGACGGCGTTGTGGATCTCCCCCTCGTACTCGATCTCCTTCTGATAGGAGAAGACGTCGTTGAGGAGGCACGCGTAGTCGACGGCGGCGTTCTCCAGCGAGCGGACGGAGCCGCTGCGGTAGACCTCCGGCGGGATGTCCGGGCCGTACCCGGTCCGGCAGAGGCCGAGGGTGAGGTCGGCGCCGAAGGTGGCGCGGCGCATCTCCAGGTAGTCGACGGGGTCGGGGATGCGGTTGTGGACCTGGTTCGCCACCTCCCACACCCAGCTCTCCGTCATCACGTCGATCGCGGCCTTCAGCCGGCGCCGGGCGTCCTCGTTCATGCCGGCCGTGGTGCGCTGCCACAGGTCGACGAGGCCACGCTCCATGGCGTTGGCCGGGACGAGAGGCGCCGCGCCGTCGATGGGCATGCAGGCCGAGAGGCGTTCCGTGCACAGCCTGGCGGCGGCGAGGTCGCGGCGGTGCCCGAAGACGAGCGGGTAGTAGTCGTCGCCGTACGTGCCCCAGGTCAGCCACTGCGAGCTGAGGTCGAGGGCTTCCGGGGTGCCGTCCGGGTCGAGGCCCGCCGAGCACAACGGCAGGTCGAAGGCGGCGAGTTTGTCCTCGTCCCAGACGCCCTCGCTGAGCATGCCAAGGCCCTGTACCCAGGGCAGGAGACGGGCGCGGGCGCCCTCGAGGTCGGGGTTGAGGCGTACCTGGAACGGCATGTAGATCTCGGGAATGCGCGTCGGCCCGACCTTCTGGAACGGCACGTGCGTGTAGGCGCGCAGCCGCTCGACGCCCGCCGAGGCCAGCAGCGCCCGGATGTCGGTGCCGGAGGTGCCGAGTCCGGTGGTTCCGGCGCTCCAGGGGGCGGTGGCCCTGGCGTTCTCGTTCATGTAGCGGCTGGAGCGCATGTGCCATTCGTGGCCGCCGGACTGCCAGTCCTGCAGGCCCTTGGTGTAGGCGGCGATCGCGGCCAGTTCGTCCGGGGTGAGGCCCTTCTCCAGGGCCAGCGCGGGCACCTCGGTGAACGCGGTGTGCTCGAACTGGTGGAGGCGGGAGGTCAGGATGTCGTTGACGGCCTCGGCGGCCTCCTGGGTGGTGCAGCCGAAGAAGGTCTCCAGGACGAGCACTCCGTTGCTGAGCTCGCCCTCGTCCTCGACCTCCCGCTGGTAGGAGAACAGGTCGTTGCGCAGGTGGACGCCGTCGGAGAACGTCTCCATCAGCACCCTGAGCGGCCGGGAACCGGCGACGGACGCGGGCACCTCGGCGGTCGCGTACTCCACGAGCCCGGCCGACCAGGGCGCGCCGCCGACCTTGCGGCGCATCTCGATGTACTCGACGGGGTTGGCGATCCGCCCCTCGTTGATGTTGGACAGTTCCCACAGCGACTCGTTCAGCAGATGTTCGGTCGCGACGGCGAAGCGGCGGCGCCAGTCCATGGACATCGAGGGCACCGTGCGCGCCCACAGGTCGGCGAGGCCCGCCTCGACCGGATTCTCCGGCTCCGGTACGGGTGTTGACATGTCGAGCGGCATGAACATCGGCAGCCGGTCCAGATAGGCCTTGCCGCCGGCACGGTCCTGGCTGCGCTTGAAGGTCTCCAGGAAGTGGTCGTCGAAGAAGAAGACCCACACGTACCAGTCGGTGATGAGTGAGAGGGCTTCGGCGTCGCAGTCGGGGTGCGTATAGGCGCAGAGCAGGCCGTAGTCGTGCGCGTCGAGGTCGGCCTGCTCCCAGATCCCGGACCCCTCCAGCATGCCCATCTCGCGCGCCCACACGGTCGAATGGGCCCGGGCCTCGTCGACATGTGGGTTCAGCCGCGCGGGATACGGCATGTAGAAGTGCGGGAGTTCGAACGGCTGCTGCGTCATGGCCGGGCCCTACCCGTGGCCCGCCGGGGGCATCCGCCGGCCCGGACATGATCACACCATCGCGTGAATCGGGGGTGAATCCGGGAGTTCTCGCCAGACCTTGTGGCGTTCATCTCTACGCGCGCAGACTACGGCAATCGCACAACAGGCAACCCCGGCTCCACCAGACCAGGCAAACCGCCGACCACGGCACTTCACGTGTCCCCGACCTTGGGAGTCCCGATGAACGACCCCAGAGCCCTCTCCCGCCGGGCCGCGCTGACCTCGCTCGCCGGGGCCGCGCTGGCCGGCACCGCGGCGTTCCCGGCGTCGGCCACCGGCCGGCACCGGCGGACGGTTCGGTTCGCCACGTTCAACGCCTCGCTGAACCGCTCCGCCGAGGGCGCCCTCGTCACCGACCTGTCCACCCCGGACAACGTCCAGGCGCGCAACGCCGCCGAGACCATCCAGCGGGTCGACCCCGACATCCTGCTGATCAACGAGTTCGACTACGACGCCGACGGCACCGCGGCGCGCCTGTTCCGGCGCAACTACCTGGCGGTGAGCCAGAACGGCGCGCGTCCCGTGCGCTACCGGTACCACTTCACCGGCCCCGTCAACACGGGCGTCGCCTCCGGCGTCGACTTCGACGGACGCAACGGCGCCGTCACGACGCCCGGTTCCGACGCGTACGGGCAGGACGCCTTCGGCTACGGCTGGTTCCCGGGGCAGTACGGCATGCTCGTCCTCTCCAAGTACCCCATCGACACGCGCGCGGTGCGCACCTTCCAGCGCTTCCTGTGGAAGGACATGCCGGGCAACCTCCTCCCGGCGGATTACTACAGCGACGAGGCCCGCGCGATCTTCCGGCTCTCCTCGAAGAGCCACTGGGACGTACCGGTCCGCATCGGCCACGACACCGTCCACTTCCTCGTCTCGCACCCGACACCGCCCACCTTCGACGGCCCCGAGGACCGCAACGGCCGCCGCAACCACGACGAGATCCGCCTCTGGGCCGACTACATCGGCGGCCGCAGGCGCGGCTTCTACCTCTACGACGACAAGGGCCGGCGCGGCGGACTGCGCCCCGGCGCGCGCTTCGTGATCGCGGGCGACCAGAACGCCGACCCGCACGACGGCGACAGCTACGCCAACGCCATACGTCAGCTGCTCGACCACCCGGCGGTCAACCTGCCGGCCACCCCACCGGCAAGCGCCGGCGCGGTGGAGGCGGCGAGCCGTCAGGGCGGCGCCAACACCACCCACACCGGCAACCCGGCCTACGACACGGCCGACTTCACCGACACCGCGCCCGGCAACCTGCGGGTGGACTACGTCATACCCGGCAAGGGACTGACGCCGGTCGCGAACGGCGTGTTCTGGCCGACGTCCGACGACCCGCTGTACCGGCTGGTCGGCAGCGGCTGGCCGGTCCCCACCTCGGACCACCGGCTGGTCTGGCAGGACGTGCGGGTGGTCTGAGCCCGCGCCGCCCCGCCGCGCGCCCTTGCCGAGCCCCGGCCGACCGGCCACGGTGTTCGCATGACCTCCTTCGTGCTTCCCCATGAGCTGCACGGCGACGGCACCCACAAGGTGTTCGCCGTGCACGGCTGGTTCGCCGACCGGTCCGCGTACGCACCCGTCCTACCGGATCTGGACCGTACGTCCTTCCAGTACGCGCTCGTCGATCTGCGCGGCTACGGGCAGGCCAAGGACACGGACGGCGCGTACACCACCGGTGAGGCGGCGCTCGACCTGGTGGCGCTGGCCGACCGGCTCGGCTGGCCGCGGTTCTCCGTCGTCGGGCACTCCATGGGAGGCGCGATCGCCCAGCGGCTGCTCGCCGTCGCCCCGCACCGGCTGCGCACGGTGGTGGGCATCTCACCGGTGCCCGCCTGCGGGCTCGCGCTGCCGCCGGAGCAGTGGGAGCTGTTCGCGGACGCAGCCCAGCTGCCGGAGAACCGCCGCGCCATCATCGACATCACCACGGGCGGCCGCCGCCCGGCGGCCTGGCTGGACCGCATGGTCGCCCGCTCCCTCACGGACAGCGACCCGAAGGCGTTCCGCGCCTGGCTGGACTCCTGGGCCCGCGAGGACTTCCACGAGCAGGTCGAGGGCTCGACCGTCCCGGCGCTCGCCGTCGCCGGAGCGCTCGACCCCGCCCTCTCGGCCGATCTGCTCCGCCGGACATGGCTGACCTGGTACGCACGAGCCGAACTCCACGAGCTGCCGTGCGCCGGCCACTACGCGATGGACGAGACCCCGCTCGAACTGATCCGCGTGGTCGAGGACTTCCTCCGCCGGGACGGCGAGGAAGGCCGGGACGGCGTGCGACCCGGCGACGGCCGAGAAGGCCAAGGCGGCGCACCGGCCGAAGGCGACCCCGCATGACGCCGTCGGCACCCCCGTCCGTCCCCGACGTCTTCGACCCGCGTCGGTACGCCGATGGGGTGCCGTACGACGCCTACCGCGTCCTGCGTGACCATCACCCGGTGGCCTGGCAGGACGAGCCCGAGGTGCTGGGCTGGCCGGCCGGGCCCGGTTTCTGGGCGGTGACCCGGCACGCCGATGTCGTCCGCGTCCTGAAGGACTCGGCGACCTTCTCGTCGTGTCTCGGCGCGACCCAGATCCGCGACCCGGACGCGGATGATCTGCCGTTCATCCGCCGCATGATGCTCAATCAGGATCCGCCGGACCACAACCGGTTGCGGCGTCTTGTGAGCCGCGCGTTCACCCCCGGGCGGACCGAGCGCTTCACGGCGGTCGTGCGGGAGCGCGCGCGGAGCCTGTTCGCGGACGCCGTCGAACTCGCCCGGACCGGTGACGGCGCCGTCGACGTCGTCACCGCCGTCACGGACGACTACGCCCTGCTCAACCTCGCCGACCTGCTCGGCGTCCCGGAGAGCGACCGCAAGCTGCTGCTGCACTGGACCCAACGCGTGATCGGCTACCAGGACCCCGACGAGGCCGGTCCCCCGGTCCTGGACGCGACGGGCAAACCGCTCAACCCACGGTCACCGGCGGCACTGCGGGACATGTTCGGGTACGCCCAGCAACTCGCCGCGCACAAACGCCGCCACCCCTCCGACGACGTGCTGACCACACTCGCCCACGAGAGAGAGCTCGCCGACGCCGAACTGGAGATGTTCTTCTTCCTGCTCACGGTGGCCGGAAACGACACGGTACGCAGCGCGGCACCGGGCGGACTGCTTGCGTTGGCGGAGCATCCGTACGCCTACGAGCAGTTGCGCACCGGCTCGGTCGATGTCGCCTCGGCCGTGGAGGAGTTGCTGCGCTGGCATCCACCCGTGCTCAGCTTCCGCCGGACCGCCGTACAGGACACGGAGCTTGCCGGGCGGCCGATCCGGGCCGGGGACAAGGTCGTCGTCTTCCACGCGGCCGCGAACCGTGACGAGCGGGTCTTCGCCGAGCCGGACCGGCTGGACCTGTTCCGGAAGCCGGTTCCGCACGTCTCCTTCGGCGACGGCCCGCACGTCTGCCTGGGCGCGCACTTCGCCCGGCTGCAACTGCGGGTGCTGTATCAGGAGGCGCTACGAGCCCTGCCCGCGGCGCCGCGGACCGCCGGGCCCCCGAAACGGCTGGTCTCGAACTTCATCAACGGCATCAAACACCTGCACCTGCGTCTCGGCCTCCACCCGCACCCGCCACACCCGCACCCGCGTTGACCTGGATCAGCGCATGCGTGCCGCCGGTCCGCCAGCGCTGCCCCTCCGCGGCGACCAATGCCGCCTCGGTGTCGGCGTCGAGGCCGCAGATCACGTCGGACTTCAGGGTGCGCAGGGCGGCGACCGGCCCGGGGAAGTAGCCGGTGACGTCGGCGAAAGGGGTGGTCGGGGGCCAGCGGCGATCCCCCACGAGGCGGCGGTAGTTGAGGTCGCCCTTCACGACGGTGAGCGTCGCCGCGGCGAACTCGGCGCGCAGGTCGTCGGGCATGTCGGCGTACGGCAGAGGGCCGCAGGAGAAGGGGTGGGTCCGTACCGTCAGGCGCCCCTCCACAGTCGCCGACCACAGGCGGCGCCCGTACGCGGAGGCCGCGCCCGGCGCCGCGGCGAGCCGACGCAGTGCGTCGAGCACGTCGGCCGGGGTGGCGTCGGAGACGTAGTACGGGTACGGCTTGACGTGCAGCACCGCCCGCTCGACGCGGCCCTCGGCGAGGAGGTGGGCGATGAGGAGCAGGTCGGGGATGAGTTCGCGGCCGGCGTTGTCGGCGATCAGGCAGAGGGTGCCGGTGCCGGAGGGCGGCAGCAGTGACCACAGAGTGTCGCTGTCGTCGGCGACCAGGCCGGGGGCGGCGGCCGGGGTGTCGCCGCCGGCGGACAGCCGGAAGCCGAGGTCGGCGCGGTTGCCCCAGAGCGAGCCGTGCAGCAGCGCCTGGGCGCGCTCTTCGGACGGGCGGGATTCCAGGCGGTCGAGGGCGGCCAGTTCCTCGTCGGTCTGCGGTGCGTCGAGCTCGGCGAGTTTGACCGGACGGAACGGGTCGATGGCCTGCTCGGGCCCGGCACCGAAGTAACCGACGGCTTCGAGGAGTTGGCGGTAGAAGTAGCTTTCCGACCACAGCCAGGGCACGTCGAACCAGGACTGCCCGGCGTAGGTGTCGAGTCCCCACGCGGCCCATCGGTCCCGGTCGTGCGCGTCGGACGGGAGCGGGTCGATCACGCCCTTGGTGCAGCTGGTGAGCAGGGTGTCGAGGGCGCGCTGCCGGTCGGGGCCGTACGGCAGGGACTCGCGCACCTGCCGGATGATCGCGGGGTGGCGTTCGGCCAGCACGCTGTGCGGGAAGGAGCCGGTTTCGTTGCCGAGGATCACGGGCGCGGGCGCGGTGTCGGGCATGCGGCTCACCGTACCGCGCGCCGCTCAGACGGTTCTGATCTCCCGTTCCAGCTGCGTGGCGAGGCCGAGATACCGCGGGCGCCGGGTCACCGGGACCAGGCCGCGGATGAGGACGTACCACATCTCGGCGAGCCGGCGGGGCAGCCGCGGGACGGGTTCGAGGGTGCGGCCCGTCACGCGTATCCCGACGAAGAAACTGAGGAGGGAGTGGGTGACGGCGTCGATGTCGACGTCCGGGTGGATGTCGGACTCCTTGACGGCGCCGAGGAGTTTTCTGGAGAAGATGTCGAGCCACTCCGTGAAGGGGTGCGGCAGCGGCGGCCGCACCCCGACTCCGCCGGTGGCGAGCCGGAGTCCGGCGCGGGCCACCGGCCCCTCCACGGTGAGCCGCACGAGGCCGAACGTGATGCGCATCATCCCTTCGAGTGATGAGCACTTCCGGTCGTCCACCTCACGGGCCAGCCGCCGTGCGGCCTGCGACTGGATCTCCATGATGGCGTGCGCCAGGTCCTCCTTGGCCGCGAAGTGGAAGTACAGGGCGCCCTTGGTGACTTGGGCGTGCTCGACGATGTCACTCAGGCTGGTCGACTCGTAGCCGTGACGGTCGAACAGGTCGGCGGCGGCCGTGATGATCGTGGCGCGGGTCTGCTCGGCTCGTAACTGCCTCGCCATCGGCTGGACTCTCCTGGGAATGAAAACGGGTTATGCCGTTTGTTTATTACCCGGCGCACACACTATCTCACTCCTCGGCCCGGCCGACCAGGCACTCGAAGACGGCCGACTCCCCCTGTGTGGCCACGACTCGTATGCCTGCGTGACCCTCGTCCGATGCTTCGATCCATATGGGTTCGTCCAGTTCCGCGTAGCGATGGAAGACCGACCGGAAGGATGCGGGCGTCCCGGCCTCGGGTGCCCGGGCCCGGGCCGCCTGGCGGGCGGACTCCAGCAGGAGCATCCCTGGGGCGTGATCGAGCGGATGGTCAAAGAAAACAGCATGCGCGGTATTAATTCTCAGGCGCCAGCGGTCGTCCCGGTCACCCGGCGCCAGGACGACGTCCGCCGGCAGGGCGCGGCCCACGACCTCGGGCGGCAGTCCGGGCGGCGTCGGCGGGGCGGAGACGGTGGCCGGGGTGCGGCCGCCGCGCAGCCTGCGGTAGACGGACTCGGCGACGCAGGTGAAGGCGACCCGGGCGGTCGCCACGCGGGCACCGTCGAGCAGCACTTCGGCGGTGTAGCGGGCTCCGGCGGGGCGGCCGGCCCGGTGGCGCACCTCGGTGAAGTGGACGTCGACGACCGGCTCGGCGGGTACCGGGCCGACGGCCAAGTGCTCGGGAAACGTGTCGACTTCGAATTCCTGGAGCACGAAGTGGTGGCCCAGGGGCACGTCGTACTCGGTGTGCGCGATCAGGGTTCCGCTCTGGCGCACGGTTTCCACGACGAGCAGCGGCTCGTACGCGGAGCGGTCGGGCGACACGTGTAACCCATGGGCTCGGGGCCATTGGGCGGTGACGGCGAAGCGGTCGGCTTCCGTCTGTCTCCAGCCGGTGAGGAAGGTCTCGGCGACGGCCGCGCGATGCACGAGCTGCCGGGGAACAGTCGCCGTCAGGGTCGGGATTTCAGCAAGTTGCCGCAGTTGAGGCATGTTTCTCCCTACGGTCCCCCGAAGGGCTCTGCGGACGGTGGGAACGTCCGCTGCGGATGGGGCGTCAGAATACGAGGCGACCGGTTTGTTTTCAATGCGATCACTCCGTAACACCCTATGATCGGGGCAGTTCCGGCACGATCGTGGCGCCACCGGCATGAACCGGCCAACTGGGCGCCGGAGAGGGTCTCTCATGGCGAAACAGGAGCGCGCCATCAGGACACGCAGGGCGATCCTGGAAGCCGCCGGCGCGGTCTTCGACGAACACGGTTACACGTCCACCACCATCGCCATGGTGCTGGAGCGGGCCGAAGTCACCAAGGGCGCGCTGTACTTCCACTTCCCGTCCAAGGAGTCCCTCGCCCAGGCGGTGCTCGACGAGCAGGTGCCCTTCGGTGCGATTCCCTCCCAGCCGTGCAAGTTGCAGGAGATCATCGACATCACCTTCGTCGTCGGCCAGCGGCTGCTGAGCAACGCCCTGCTCCGGGGGAGTATGCGACTGGCGGTGGACCAGTGCGCGCCGCCGGGAGTGGATCACACCGGGCCGTTCCGGCAGTGGGCCGACCATCTGACACCGCTGCTGGAACAGGCGTGCGCGCAGGGGGAGTTGCTGCCGACGGTGGATCCGCGGGAGACGGTGGAGCTGCTGGTCGGTGCGTTCACCGGCATACAGCTGATGTCGCGGGCCCTGACCGGGCGGGACGATCTGGGGCGACGTCTGTCGGTGCTGTGGTCCCACGTGCTGCCGAGTATCGCGGTGCCCGGCCTGCTGCTCGGGCTGGACAGCCGGGCGGACCGGGGGGCGCGGGTGCTGGCGTCGCTGGACAGCCGCGTGGCGTAGTGAGCCGCCGGTCAAGCGTGCGGCGCCATGGCCCATGACGGCTCAAGGCGTCCCGGCAACGACAACAGGGCGGGCCGGCCGGCGCCCATCCGCACCGGTCGACCCGCCCGCTCAGGAGACGCGTCCTGTCAGGACGTACGTCAGAACGTCAGGCTCCAGCTGTTGATCCGGCCCGTGTCCTGCGCGGCGACATCCTGCACCCGCAGCTTCCAGGTGCCGTTGGCGGTCTCGCTGGAGGCGTTCACCGAGTAGGTGGTGTTGACGTTGTCCGCGGAGTCCGAGCTGCTGGAGGACTTCAGGCGGTACGTGGAGCCGTCCGGCGCGACCAGGTCGATGACCAGGTCACCGCGGAAGGTGTGGGTGATGTCGACCGCGACCTGGAGGGCCGAGGGCGCGTTTCCGCTGCGGCCGCTGACGGTGATCGGCGACTCGACGGCCGAACCGGCGTCCGGGATCGAGACGGCGGAGCTGCTGGAGAACGTCGTACCGGTGGACGTACCACCGGCCACGGCCTGGACCGTCTTCGCGGCGTCCGCCAGGCCCGCGCCGCAGCCGCCGGAGCAGGCGCCGGGCAGCGCTCGGGCGTTGGACTTGATCGCCGACTCGATCTGGGCCGGGGTCAGCGACGGCTTGGCCGACTTCATCAGCGCGGCGAGGCCGGCGATGTGCGGGGTGGCCATGCTGGTGCCCTGGTAGTAGGCGTACGACTCGGTGGACGGCGTCTTGGTGCCGGAGTTCAGCGTGGAGTAGATGCCGTTGGCGGTGCCGGTGCTGGTCTGGCCGCCGGGGGCCGAGATGTCCACCAGGGAGCCGTAGTTGGAGTAGGACGCCTTGGCGCCGGAGCGGTTGGTGGCGGCGACCGAGATGACGTTGTTGCAGTTGCCCGGCGAGTGGTTCGCCACGTTGTCGTTGTCGTTGCCCGCGGCCACGACGACGGTGGTACCCCGGTTCACGGCCGCGTTGATGGCGTTCTGGGTGGCGCTGGTGCAGGCGCCGTCGCCGCCGAGGCTCATGTTGATGACCTTGGCCACGTTCGAGTTGGCGGGGACGCCGGAGACGGTGCCGCCGGACGCCCAGGTGATGGCGTCGATGATGTCGGAGTCGTAGCCGCCGCACTTGCCGAGCACCCGCACCGGGGAGATCTTGGCGCCGTAGGCGATGCCCGCCATGCCCTTGCTGTTGTTGGTGGCGGCGGCGATGGTGCCGGCGACGTGGGTGCCGTGCCAGGAGGAGTTGCTGGCCGGGATGCCGGAACCGCACTCGTTGGCGTTGTACCAGTCGCCCGGGTCGGCCGGGTTGCTGTCGCGGCCGTTGCCGTCGACGGAGACGGCGGTGTCGGCGATGAAGTCGTAGCCGCCGACGATGTTCGCGGCGAGGTCGGAGTGGGCGACGTAGCCGGTGTCGATGACGGCGACCGTCACACCGCTGCCGGTGGAGGTCGGCCAGGCGGCCGGCACGTTCATGCCGGCGGTGGACTCGAACAGGTCCCACTGCTTGGCGTAGTCGGTGTCGTTCGGGTCGGCCTGCGGGGTGTTGAGGCGGTCCGGTACGACGTAGGCGACCTGCGGGTCCGCCTGGTACTCGGCGACGACGTCGGCGACGTCCGACTTCGTGAGGTTCTCGCCCAGGTCGACCAGGGCGGCGCCGGTGCCGAGGCGGCGCTGGAAGTCGAGGTCCTCGCCGGTCTTCTCGCCCTTGGCCGCCGCGTCGGCCTCGGCGGACTTGTTGGACCTGGCCTCGGCGGCGCCGGACTTGTAGCCGACGATGAGGCGTTCGGCGGGGGTGCCGGGGGCGGCCTCGGTCTGGGCGGTGGGGACGGCGGCTGCGCCGGGCGAGGGGTCCTGGGCCGCGGCGACCGGGGCGGCGGCGGTGAGCAGCGCCGCGGAGACGGCGGCGACGGATATCAGCTTGCGTCTGTTGGCAGGGGAGGTTCGCAAGGGCTTGCCTTTCGTGGCCGTGCTCCGGGCAGGGCGGAGCGGCGGTCGATGCGCTTCCACGTCGAAGCGGAGGGGGGTGATGTCGAAAAGCGGCGTGCGGAGGCCGGCCTGGCGCGGAGCGGGCCCTTTCAGGGGTTACCTGGGGGTCAGCTGTGCAGGAACGATAGGCAACGGGACGGCCGCGCGGATACAGGGGAAACCCTTTGTCCGGCCGGAAACTCACCCTTGCTGTCCGAGGGTTGACAGTGAATGTCCAGTTTCGGTTCACACGGCGATTGCCTCGGTACGCAAGCGTGCCCCGCGCCGGCAGAGGCGGCGCGGGGCACGTCGGGACGACGAGGCGGTGAGCCGGGTCAGTTCAGGCCGACCGACGCCAGCCAGGCCTTCGCCACGTCCAGCGGGTCCTTGTTCTCCAGCTGCACCTGGGTGTCCAGGTCGAGCAGCGTCTTGGTGTCGAGCTTGGCGGAGACCGCGTTGAGGGCGTCGATGCCCTCCTGGGGCAGGCCGTCCTTGTACACCAGCGGGGTCACGTTCGCGAAGCCGAAGAGGTTCTTCGGGTCCTTGAGGACGACGAACTTCTCCTTGGTGATGGTCGGGTCGGTGGTGAAGATGTCCGCGGCCTGCACGGTGTTCTTCGTCAGCGCCGCCTGGGTCAGCGGGCCACCGGCGTCGAGGGCCTTGAAGGACTTGAACTTCAGGCCGTACTCCTTCTCCAGCCCGATCAGCCCCTGGTGCCGGGTCTGGAACTCCGGCGAGCCGCCGATGACCAGCTCGGGCGCGATGTCCTTGAGGTCGGCGAGGGTGGACTGGGCGGTGAGGTTGTACTTCTTCGCGGTCTCGGCGTTGAGGGACACCGAGTCCTTGTCCTCGGCCGGCGCCGACTCCAGCAGCGTCAGCTTGGAGTCCAGCTTGGCCTTGACGGCCGCGTTCACGGACTCGGTCGACTTCTGCTCGGTGTCGGGGGCGAGGTAGGCCAGCAGCGAGCCGTTGTACTCGGGCAGCACGGTGACCGTGCCGTTCTTCATCAGGCCGTAGGTGGTCTCACGGCTGCCGATGTTGGGCTTGTACTCGACCTCGATGCCCTTGGCCTTCAGGGCCTCGCCGTAGATGTCGGCGAGCAGGATGCTCTCGGGGAAGTTGTTGGAGCCGACGACGACGGTCTTGCCGTCCGACGTGCCCTCCGCGAGCGGGTTGTCGGCCGTGTCGTCGGAGGACGAGCCGCAACCGGCGACCAGCGTCGCCGCGACGGCCAGGGCGACGGCGGCCGCGCCGCGCTGTCTCGTACTGGACCAGGTGCTCTTCACGGTTGAAGTCACGTTTCCCGTTCCGGGCTGAAGGATTGGGCGATACGGCGCGCACACCGTACTTACTGATCCAATCCAGCCGCTTCTCACTCAGTCAAGAGCAGCCAGGTCACCAAATGGCTTCGATGAGTGACCGGTTGTGAGGGAGTTGCGAACGATTCCCGCTCATTGAAGAGCAGGTTGTAACGGATTCTTGACTTGGAGTGGTGCGATCCGCCGTCACAAGAGGCGATAGTCTCACCGGAGTTGCCCTCCGGTCACAGCCGTGACACACACCCCACGAAGGAGGCCCGGTGTCCACGAACGAGGTGGGCGCGCCCTCCCCCGCGCTCTCGGCCTCGCCGCGGGCCCGGGGTGGCATTCGCGGCTTCGCCGACCGCCGGCCGTTCCGTCAGAAGCTCAACGTCCTGGTCGGCGTGCCGCTGGCCGGACTCGCGGTGCTGCTCACGTACCTCATCTCCGGCCAGGTGACGCAGGCGCGCGACGCGGCGGAGGCCGCCACCCTCGTCCGGGACAGCGCGCGGGTCGCCGAACTCGTCGACCAGGTGGAGACCGAGCACCAGCAGGCCATCCTGCTGTCCGTGCGGTACGAGGCCGGCGGCAGCGGCGCCACGCCCTCGCTGTACGACTACCGCGCGGCGCAGCGCGCGACCGACGCCCAGGTCGAGAAGGTGCGCGGCACGTTCGGCGACCGGCTGCCGGAGACCGAGGCGCAGGCGCTGCGGGAAGTCGAGGGCCTGAGCAGTCTGCGGCGGACGATCGAGCAAGGCTATCTGCCCGCCGACAACATCGACCCGGCCTACCACAACGCCGCCAGAGGCCTGATCGACGGCCTCGGCCTGGACCGCAACGCGGCCCTCGCGGCCACCTTCACCGGCAATCTGCTGGACTCGCTGCTGCGCGCCGACGCCGCGCACAGCTCGTTCGAGACCAGCGTGTTCTCGGCCTCGACCGGCGACTCCAACGCGCTCATCGAGTTCATCAGCGCGGTCGGCGCCTACGAGCTGTACGAGCACCAGGCCGAGCGGTTCGGCCGGTTCGCCACCGAGGAGCAGACGGCCGAGCTGCGCGGCATCGAGCACAACCCCGCCCAGGCGAACATCCTGCGCCAGTACGCCGAGCTGCAGATCGACCCGAGCGCGCTGCAGGCCGCGACGCCGAGCGTGCTCCGCGCGAAGTTCACCCTCGCCCTGTCCGGCTACCCCACCTACGGCGAGCAGTCCGACACCCGGCTGGCGATCACCGGCTCGCTCATCGACCAGATCGCCGACCGCGCCGACGACGCCTCCAACGACGCCTGGTGGAACGCGGCCTGGCTGCTGGGCCTGGCCCTGTTCGGCTTCCTGCTGTGGGGTGCCGTCTCGGTGGTGGTACGCCGCTCGGTGGTCCGTCCGGTGCAGGCGCTCACCGGCGCCGCCCGGCAGGTCGCCGACGTGGCCGGACGTGAGCTCGCGCGCGTGGCCGACGACGACACCGAGGACGACGCGCCGCCGCGGCTGCGGGAGATCCCGGTCGCCGCCAGGGACGAGATCGGTGACCTCGCCGACGCCTTCAACCAGGTGCAGACCACCGCCGCCGCGCTGCTGGAGCGGCAGGTGCTCAGCCGCCGCAACGTCGCCGAGATGTTCGGCAACGTCGGCCGCCGGGTCAGCAACCTCACCACCCGGCAGCTCGTCCTCATCGACGCCGTCGAGCGCGGCGAGACCGACCCGGCCCTGCTGGAACGGCTGTACAGCATCGACCACATCGCGGTCCGGCTGCGCCGCAACGCCGACAGCCTGATGCTGCTCGCCGGCATCCGCGAGACCGTCCTGGACGGCGGGCCGACCGCGCTCACCAACGTGGTACGGGCCGCGCTCGGCCAGATCGAGGGCTACCAGCGGGTGGAGCTGCACGCCGGTACCGAGATCATGGTCGAGCCGGACATCGTCGGCGACCTCACGCTGATGGTGGCCGAACTCCTGGAGAACGCCGTGTCGTTCTCGCCCGTGGGCAGCCCCGTCGAGGTGACCGTGCGGGCGGGCGACGAGGGCGCGACGATCACCGTTGCCGACCACGGCCTCGGCATGAGCGCCGAGCGGCTCGCCGAGGAGAACGCCCGCCTGATCCGCCGCGAACGCCTCGACCTGGTCCCGACCAAGGTGCTGGGCCTGTTCGTGGTGGGCACCCTGGCCCGCCGCTGGGAGATCGGCGTGACCCTCTCCCGCACACCCGGCGGCGGTGTCACGGCCGAGGTCGGCATCCCGTCGACGCTGCTGCTGACGATGAGCGCGGTTGCCTCCGGCGGTTCGGCGGGCGACGACGCGGCGGCACCCGGCGTCACGGCGGCACCCGGCGGTTCGGCGGAGGGCGGCGGTTCTGCGGCACCCGGCGGTTCGGCGGAGGGCGGCACGGTGGTCTCCGGGGGCACGTCAGGGGGCCGTACGAGTGCCGAGGTGGCGGCCGGGCGGGCCGTGTTGTCCGGGCCCGGCGAAGAAGGCGGCGACCAGGCGCACGTCCCGTCCGGGCCGCGCTCCTCGACCGCTGTACCGGGCGTGCCCTCGGAAGCGGTGGACACCTCGCACGCCCGACCCGGCGCCCCCGCGGACGACTCCACCCCGCTCCCCCGCCGAGTCCCCCGGCATGTCGCCGCCCGCACCGGCGACCAGCAGCCCCTCATTCCCCGAGCCCGCACCGAGGCACCCCCGGACGGCCCACGTCCGCTGCGTCGCCGCGTCCGTGGTGCGACCCTGCGGACGACCGCCGGCGCCGAGGCCGAGCGCCCGGAGACGCGATCGGCCGCCGCCGCGCCCGCCGACGCCGAAGCCGTCCGCGACGCCCTGGAGGAGTTCGAGGCGGCCGTGGCACGCGCCCACCGGGACGCCCGGCGCGCCGACGGCACAGCGGACGGCACGCAGGCCTCGTACGACCCCCGCGACAACGAGAACCCGGGCAGCACACCCGGCACGCGCGACAGCGACTCGCAAGAACCCAGGCACCTCCCGGAAGGAGCGGAGCAGTGAGCACGTCGACAGGTGGTACTCCGACGGGAGGCACCACGCCGGACGAACTGCGGGCCGCCGCAGCCGACTTCACGTGGCTGCTCAACCGTTTCGCGACCGAGACCGCGGGCGTCGTGGACGCCATCGCGGTGTCCTCCGACGGACTGCTGATCGCCGTCGCGCAGCTGCGTGAGCGCGCACATTCCGAGCGGCTCGCGGCGATCGTCTCCGGCCTCACCAGCCTGGCCGCCGGAGCGTCCGGCAACTACGGCCTGGGCGCGCTGAACAAGGTCATCATCGACCTGGAGGGCGGTCATGTGCTGGTCTCCGCGATCGGCAGCGGCGCCGTGCTCGGCGTGGTCGCCGACAAGGAGGCCAAGCTGGGCAACATCGCCTACGAGATGACGCTGTTCGCGAACCGCGCCGGTGCCGCGCTCAGCCCCCAGCTCGTGCTCGAACTGAAGAACAGCGTCGGCGTCGCGTCGACGGGCTGACCGGTCACCGCCCGGTCGAGGAGGAAGACACCCCATGGCGGACGACTCGACGCCCCCGGGACCGCACCCGGTCGGCCCCGTCCCCGCCGTACGGCCGTTCCTCGTCACCGCGGGCCGGGTGGCGGGCGCGGGCGAGGCCGCGTCCGCCCGGGCGATGCCCGTCGAGACCCAGGTGGTGGCCACCGCCGAGGGGCTCGACGCGCTCGACGGGCTCTCCTTCGAGCGGCACGACATCGTCGCCGCCTGCAAGCAGCCCCAGTCCATCGCGGAGATCGCCGCGCTGCTGCGGCTGCACCTCAACGTCGTCCGGGTCCTCGCCGAGGACCTGCGCACCGCCGGGCATCTGGCGGTGTACGTGCCGAACGCCGCCGTCACCCATGACGCGTCCGTCCTGCGCAGGGTTATCGATGGCCTCCGCGCCATCCCCGACTCCCGGGGGGTACTCCGTGACACCGACTGAACCGCTCGCCGTCGGCGTGGCCGCGCAGAGTGCCGTACGGCCGCCACTGCCGGTGAAGCTGGTGATCGCGGGCGGCTTCGGCGTGGGCAAGACCACCGCCGTCGGCGCCATCTCCGAGATCGAGCCGCTGACCACCGAGGCCGCCATCACGGAGGTCGCGGCCGGGGTGGACGACCTGTCGCACACGCCGCGCAAGACGACGACCACGGTCGCGATGGACTTCGGCTGCATCACCATCGACCCGACGCTGAAGCTGTATCTGTTCGGTACGCCGGGGCAGGACAGGTTCGGCTTCATGTGGGACGACATCGTGGAGGGCGCGGTCGGCGCGCTGGTCATCGTCGACACCCGGCGGCTGGACGACTGCTACGCGGCCGTGGACTACTTCGAGCACCGGCAGATCCCGTTCGCGGTGGCGATCAACGCCTTCGACGGGCGGGTCGAGCACGCGCTGGAGGAGGTCCGCTGGGCGCTCGACGTCGCCGAGCACGTCCCGGTGGTCGTGTTCGACGCCCGGGAGCGCGGCTCGGTGCGGGACGCGCTGCTCGTCGTACTGGAGCTGGCGTTGGCCCGCACCGAGGGATGAGGCGGTGTCAGGCGCCCCGGCGGACCCCGCGGGACACCGTGAGGCGCGCTGCCGCCCAGAACACGCCGAGCGTCGCCAGGGCCAGTACGGCGACCAGTGTGGCGCCGCCCACGACCTTCTCGTAGTCCCGCTGGTAGAGGCCGTCGACGATGTAGCGGCCGAGGCCGCCGAAGCTGACGTACGCGGCGATGGTGGCCGTCGAGACGATCTGGATGGCCGCCGAGCGCAGGCCGCTGAGGATCAGCGGCAGCGCGACCGGGAGTTCGACTCGGAAGAGGACCTCGGCCTCGGCCATGCCCATGCCCCGCGCGGCGTCCACGGGGGCGGGGTCGGCCGAGCGCATCGCCTCGTAGGTGGTGACGAGGATCGGCGGGATGGCGAGGACGACCAACGGGATCATCACCGGCGCCAGACCGAGCCCGAGCAGCACGAACATCAGCACCATCAGGCCGAAACTGGGCAGCGCGCGGGCGGCGGTGGCGATGAGGGCGAGTGTGTTGCCGCCGCGCCCGGTGTGCCCGGTCAGCAGTCCGACGGGGAGTCCGACGGCGGCGGCGATGCCGAGCGCCATCAGCGTGTACTGGATGTGTTCCAGCAGGCGGGTGGGGATGCCGTCGTAGCCCTGCCAGTGGGCGCTGTCGCTGAAGAAGGCGTTGATGAAGTCGAGTACGTTCACCGGGCGGCGTCCTTCAGGGCGGTCGGGCGCGCGTTCTGACGGGTGCCGCGCGGCATCCAGGGCGTGACGAGGATCCGCAGGCCGATCAGCACGGCGTCCACGAGGATGGCGAGGACGGCGGTGCCGATGACGGAGAGCCAGATCAGGCGCGGCTGGTTGTAGATCATGCCGCTGTTGAGCAGGTTGCCGAGGGCGCCCTGGTTGCCGATCAGCATGCCGACGCTGACCAGGGAGATGCTCGACACCGACGCCACCCGCAGCCCCGCGATGATCGCGGGCGCGGCGATCGGCAACTGCACCTGCACATAGCGGCGTACCGGCCCGAAGCCCATGGCGGTGGCGGCGTCGAGGGTCTCGCGGGGCACCGAGCGGACGCCGTCCACGATCGCCGGGACGAACACCACCAGGCTGTAGACGGCGAGCGGGATCATCACCGTGGTCTCGCTCAGGCCGGTGTAGTCGATGAGGACGACGAAGAAGGCGAGCGAGGGGATCGCGTACAGCACGGTCGTCACCCACAGCACGGGCGGGTACAGCCAGCGCAGCCGCACGCACAGTTGCGCGATCGGCAGCGCCACGAGCAGTCCGGCGAGCACCGGGATCAGCGCCTCGCGCAGGTGCAGGGCGATCAGGCCCCAGTAGGTGTTCTGGAGGTCGCTGGGCAGGTCGAAGAGGCCGTTCATCCGGCGACCCGCTCGGCCGGGGTGCTCTCCTGGTGCGCTCCCCGGATCGCCTCGCCGATGGTCTGCTGCGAGACGACCCCGGCGGCCCGGCCCTCCCCGTCGACGGCGACGGCCCAGCCGGTGGGAGACAGGACGGCACCGTCGAGCGCGGCCCGCAGCGAGTCCCGTTCGGCGACGAACGGCCGCCCGTACGGCAGCAGTCGCTCCGGTTCGATCCGCCCGGCGGTGAGGTCGCCGGGCGTGCTCCAGCCGAGCGGCCTGCCGTCCAGGTCCGTGACGAGGAGGTAGGGGACGTCGGCCGAGCCGCGGTCGGCGATCTGCTCGGCGGAGGCGTCGACGGCGACGATCGGCGTGGTGAGCAGTTCCAGTCCGGCGGACGGGAAGAAGGACAGCCGCCGGATGCCGCGGTCGGCGCCGAGGAAGTCCTCGACGAACTCGTCGGCGGGGTTGGACAGCAGCTCGGCGGGCGGGGCGAACTGGGCGAGCCGGCCGCCGGTGCGCATCACGGCGACCATGGTGCCGAGTTTGACGGCCTCGTCGATGTCGTGCGTGACGAAGACAATGGTCTTGCCCAACTCGTCCTGGATGCGCAGGAGTTCGTCCTGGAGGCCCTTGCGGACGACCGGGTCGACGGCGGAGAACGGCTCGTCCATCAGCAGTACCGGCGGGTCGGCGGCCAGCGCCCGGGCCACGCCGACGCGTTGCTGCTGTCCGCCGGAGAGCTGGTAGGGGTAGCGCTTGGCGAGGGAGGCGTCGAGACCGACGCGCTCCATCAGCTCCCGCGCCCGGGAGCGGGCCTTGTCCTTGCCCCAGCCGAGCATGCGGGGCACGGTGGCGATGTTGTCGACGATCGTGCGGTGCTGGAAGAGGCCGGCGTTCTGGATGACGTACCCCATGGACCGGCGCAGGGTGTTCACCGGCTGCTGCATGATGTCGACGTCGTCGAGCAGGATCCTGCCCTCGCTGGGCTCGACCATCCGGTTGATCATCCGCAGGGTCGTCGTCTTGCCGCACCCCGAGGGACCGACGAGGACCGTGATGGATCGGTCCGGTATCTCCAGTGACAGCCGGTCGACCGCCACCGTCCCGTCGGGATACCGCTTCGTGACTGAATCTATCCGTATCAAAACGCCGAGCGCCCTTCGGGTGTGGCAGTCGCCGCCCGCTCTCGCCTGGGGGGCGGGCCGTTGCGGGGAGAGTCTAGACGGGTTGTGTTGCGGGACTTTGGCGGGTCGCGATCGATTCCTTACGGAAGAGGCGGTACCGGATCCGCAGGCGGAGTTGCCGGCGGAAGGCTCCGAGTGCTTCCTCGGGAGTACGCGCAGAGCTGCTGCGGCGGGCGGTCCCCGAACTCCTGCGGTACGTCACCCTGGTGCGTATCGGCGCCACGCCGATACGCACGGAGGACTTCGACCAGGCGGAGTACGAGACTCCCGAACGCCTCGACCTCACCCGGGAGTTCGGCCCGGGGGACGGGCACCTCGCGTTCGGGCACGGCCCGCACTACGGCATCGGCGCGGCTCTCGGGCGGCTGCTGACGTCGGTCGTGTTCGAGGAGCCGCACTGTGAGACACCCGGCGGGGCCGGCTCACACCGCGACCGGCAACCCGGCCGTACGCCGCACCCGCCGCACCCTGTCCACGGCATACACCTCGCACCCCTCCCGCGCGGCCGCCCAGGCAACCCCCTCCGCGCCCATCGCGAACGCCGCCGTCGCCGCCGTGTCCGCCTCCGTCAGGGTCGGCGCGACGACCGTGACGCTGAGCAGGCCGGTCGCCGCACGGCCGGTGCGCCCGTCGACGATGTGCTCGCCGCGCTCGTACGACGCGGACGTCGCGACCGCCCCGTCGGTCAGCTCCAGGACGGTGCACACCTGATCGGCGTGTTCGGGGTGCCGTACCCCCACGCGCCACGGACCGCCTGCGACGACCACGTCGCCCCCGGCGTTGAGGCAGAACCGCCGCACCCCGGCCGCCGTCAGCAGTTCGGCCGCCCGCTGCACCGACCAGCCCTTGACCACCGCGCACGGGTCGAGGCCCCGACCGGGCAGGCGGGCGTCAAAGGCGCCGCCGCTCGCGATCCGGTACTGCTCGCACAGGTCGAGGACCTCGGCGAGGTCGGCGCTGACCCCGCCGAGGCCGATCTCGCCCCGGTCCAGCCGGGACACCTCACTGTCCGCCTTGAACGGACTGAACCTGTCGTCCACCTCGCGCAGCCAGGCGAACACGGCGTCCGCGAGCCCCTCGGGGACGTGCTCGTCGTCGATCCGCAGGGAGACCGGGAAGCCCATGACGTGTTCGACCCGGTGCATCAGGCGCCCTTCGCGTCGATCGCGGCCTGCAACGACTCCTTGTAGCCCTCGCTGGTGATCGTGGCGCCCGACACCGAGTCGACGTCCGCGCTCTGGGCTTCGAGGGTCTCCTTGATGAGCGTCGGCACGGCGGCCGTCGTCTGCGGATGGTCCGGCTGCTGGAGCATCCGTACCGCCGTGATCTCGTCGCCCTCGAAGGTGACCTCCACCTGTACGGGGCCCTTCTCGGTGTTCACCGTCGAGCCCGCCACTACGGGAGAGACGGAAGTCCCTGAAGACCCTGAAGTCCCTGACGACCCTGACGTCCCCGAAGCCCCTGACGTCCCCGAAGCCGCTGAAGAAGAGGGTGTCGAGGCCGGCTGGGTCGCCTCGGTGGTGGTCGTCGTCTCGGACGGCTCGTAGCGCAAGACCGGGATCAGCCCCGCGACGGTCAGGACCAGGACGGGCAGTGCTCGCTTCATGTGGTGCTCCTCGTTCCCGTCGGGTCCGTCAGCCGGCCAGGCTGAAGCGCTCGTGGTGGATCTGCGCCTTGGGCACGCCCAGCTCGCGCAGGCTGTTCAGCACCGCGCGGGTCATGCCGGGCGGTCCGCACAGGTAGACGTCGCGGTCGGCGATGTCGGGCACCAGCCGGGCGAGTTCGCCCTTGGACAGCCGGTCCGGCTGGGCGGGGCCGGTGACGAGGTACAGCTCGGCGCCCTTGGCGTGGGCCAGTTCGCGCAGCTCGTCGTAGAGCACGGCGTCCTGGTCCGTGGCCACCCGGTAGATCAGTACGGCGTGCCCGTGCAGTTCCTCCAGCAGGGCCCGCATCGGGGTGATGCCGACTCCGCCGGCGATCAGCAGGGCGTCCGGCCGGGTGCGGTGCATGGTGGTGAAGGCGCCGTAGGGCCCCTCGGCGAAGACGCGGGTGCCGACCTCGAGGTGGCGCAGTCCGGCGCTGCCGTCGCCGAGGGCCTTGGCGGTCAGCCGCAGGGAGCGGCCGTCCGGCGCGGCCGACAGCGACCAGGGGTTGGCCTGCCACCAGCGGCCCCGGGTCAGGAACCGCCACAGGAAGAACTGGCCGGCGCGGGCGGGCAGCCGGTCGAGGTCGCGGCCGGTGACGTAGACGGAGACGACGTTGTCGTTCTCGGGGACGACGGCCGAGACACGCAACTGGTGACGCCAGTTCCGCCACAACGGCAGCACCAGGCGGCCCACGACCACCGAGCCGAGGGCGACGGTCCACAGGGTCCACCAGTAGCCGGTGGCCGTGGGCGAGGCGACGAAGGTCGTACCGACCGCGACCTGGTGGGAGAAGGCCAGCACCACGGCGAGGTAGGTGTAGAGGTGGATGAAGTGCCACGTCTCGTAGGCCAGCCGACGCCGGGCGAACCGCCCCGAGACCGTGCCGACCACGATGATCAGCGCCAGCGCGACCACCGCCCGCAGCACACCCTCGACGGTCTCGGCGAGGTCGACGAGCTGGTTGACCGGGTCCAGGCCGGAGGAGTCGGCGTAGCCGAAGGTGATGAACACCGCGTGCGCGAGCAGCGTCCACAGCAGTGAGAAGCCGAGCCGGCGGTGCCAGAGGGTGAGCCGGTCCATGCCGATCCGGCGGTCGAACCAGGGCAGCCGGGCCACCAGCACCAGCTGGAAGGCCATGAGGAGCGCGGCGTACAGCCCGGCGAGGCGGCCGATGACGATCAGCGCGTTGGAGGCGAATCCGGCCTGGACGAAGAAGTAGGTGACCACGGCCACGTTCGCGGCCAGCACGGCGTACAGGCCGGTGCGGGCCATCACCTTGGGACGTATCGCCGCGACGGGCGCGGCGGGCGACTGGACGGTCGTCACGGACGGCAACTCCTTGGTCGGGGCCTTGGGACACCGAGCTTGGCTGGCCGGAGCTGTCGTTTCCCTGTCGTGCAACTTTCAGGTGGATATCGATGTGTGTCCGGATGGTGACCGGGTCTGGTGGCGGGCGGCCGTTGCCGCACTATGAACGGGTGGAGAAAGTACGACTGCTGGTCGTGGACGACGACCCGCCCATCGCCGACCTCGTCGCCACGGTCGCCCGCTACGAGGGCTGGGAGGCGGTCACCGCGAACTCCGGCGACGAGGCGCTGCGCCGGGCCGCCGAGTTCCGTCCGGACATCGTCGTGCTCGACCTGATGCTGCCGGACGTGGACGGCTTCGGTGTGCTCGACCGGCTGCGCGCCTCGGGCACGATGGTGCCGGTGGTGTTCCTCACCGCGCGCGACGCGGTCTCCGACCGGGTGGCGGGGCTGACCCGGGGCGGGGACGACTACCTGGTGAAACCGTTCGCGGTCGAGGAGCTGATGGCCCGGCTGCGCACGGTGCTGCGGCGCGCCACGGGGCCCGGGTTCCAGCGGTCGGTGCTGCGGGTGGGGGACCTGACCATGGACGAGGACACCCGTGAGGTGCGGCGCGGCGAACGGCTGCTGACGCTGACGCCGACCGAGTACGAGGTGCTGCGCTACCTCATGCGCAAGTCGCCGACGGTGCTCACCAAGGCGCAGATCCTCGACCATGTGTGGGAGTACGGCTTCGGCGGCCGCTCCAACGTGGTGGAACTGGTCGTCAGCCGACTGCGCCGCAAGCTGGACGACGAGGGCGAGCCGTTGATCCACACGGTCCGCGGCTTCGGATACGTGATCCGGAAGGCGGCCCAGTGATCCGCCGGCTGCGCGGGGCGTACGGCAGGCTGCGCCTCGGCACCCGGCTGGCGCTGGGGCTGGGCGTGCTGTCGCTGGTGGTGTTCTCCGTCGTGGGCACGGCCCTGACGACGTACATGCGGGACTATCTGTCGGCCCAGCTGGACACACAGCTGGCGCAGGGCCAGATCGCCCAGTCCAAGAGCATCGCGGACTACGGCACGCTCTCGGGCAAGAAGTACTACAGCTGGTACTACGCGGTGTACGACGTGTCGGGCGGCGCCGCCGTGCTCCGCAACCCCGAGGATCCCGCCGACCTGCCGGCGGACGTCGACGACTTCACCGCCCTGGCCCGGGCGCAGACCGCCGCCGACACGGAGCTGCTGCGCACCGAGCACATCAGGGGCGCGGGCCAGTACCGGTTGCGCGCCTGCGAGGTCGAGCCCGGCGTGGTGCTGGTGAGCGCCGCCCCCATGGCGGACATCGACGACACGGTCCGGCAGCTGATCACGATCCAGGCGGTCACGTTCGGACTGGCGCTGCTGGCGCTGGTGGTGGCCGGCCGGAAGCTGCTGCGGCGCGGGTTGCAACCGCTCAGCGACATGGCGCACACCGCGCACGGCATCGCCTCGCACGACCTGACCGAGTCGGCGGCCCGGCTGCCGCTGCGCGCCGACCGGCGGGGCGGCGGTCCGGAGGTGGAGGAGCTGCGCACGGCGTTCAACACCATGCTGGAGCACATCGACGACTCCCTCGCCGTGCGCGCCGAGGCCGAGCAGCGGCTGCGCCGGTTCGTCGCGGACGCCTCGCACGAGCTGCGGACGCCGCTGATGTCGGTACGCGGCTACGCGGACCTCTTCCAGTACGCGGCCGCCAACGCGCCCGAGGAGCGGGACAAGCACCTGGCGCGGCTGCGGGCCGAGGCCGCCCGGATGGGTTTCCTGCTGGACGACCTGCTGCTGCTCGCCCGGCTCGACGCCGCCGAGGTGGAGGCGCCGCTGCGGCTCGCGGACGCGGACCTGGTCGAGCTGGTCGAGCAGGCCGCCGACGCGTTCCGCGCCGCGCACCCCGGCCATCCGCTGACGGTGACCACCGGGGACCGGCCGGTGGAACTGCGGCTTGATCCGCAGCGGATCCGGCAGGTGCTGGACAACCTGCTCACCAACGCCGCCGTGCACACCCCGGCCGGGACCGAGGTGTGCGTGGCGGTCTCGGTCGCGGCCGGGGCGGCGCTGGTGCGGATCTCCGACGCGGGTCCCGGGATACCGGCCGCCGACCGGGAACGCGTCTTCGACCGTTTCTACCGGGTCGACAAGACGCGCAGCCGCGACCGCGGCGGCAGCGGGCTGGGCCTGTCGGTGGCGCGCTCACTGGTACGGGCCCACGGCGGCACCATCGAACTGACCAGCGCACCGGGGGCGACGGCGTTCACGGTCCGGCTGCCGGCCGACGCGCCCGTTCAGGAGTACGCGACGTCGGCGGCGCGGTAGAGAGTCCCGCCCCGGCGCGGCTGCCCACCAGGCGCACCGTTCAGCCGTACGCGCGTCCGAGGCGCGGTAGCACGGCGTCGCTGTTCCAGCGGTACGCGGCGTCCGAGGCGCCGTAGCACGGTCGCCGCCCGCCCCGGTGCCTCACACGTCCGCCGTCGGCAGCGTCACCTCGAAACGGCAGCCGCCGGAAACGTTGCGTACGGCGGCCCGCCCGTGGTGGGCCTCCACGATGCCCCGCACGATGGCGAGCCCCAGCCCGGCCCCGGCCGGTGGTGTCCGGGCGTCGGTGCCACGCCAGCCGGTGTCGAAGACGCGCGGCAGGTCCTCGTCCGGGATCCCGCCGCAGCCGTCCGTCACGGACAGGACCACGCCGTCGGCCGAGCGCTCGGCGGCCACCGCCACCGTGCCGTCGGCGGGCGTCCGCCGGATCGCGTTGACGAGCAGGTTGCCCAGCACCCGGCTCATCTCCTTGCCGTCCACCTCGACGGGCACCTGCTCGACCCGGTCGCCGACGAGCCGTACGCCGTGCTCCCGGGCGAGCGGGTCCGCGCCCGCGAGGGCGTCGCCCACCAGGTCGTACACCGAGATCCGGCTCGGGCTGAGCGCCAGCGTGCCCGCGTGGATGCGGGAGAGTTCGAAGAGGTCGCCGACCATGTCGTTGAGGCGTTCGGCCTCGGCGCGGATCTGGCGGAGGTAGCGGTCGGGGTCGGCGGCGACGCCGTCCTCCAGGGCCTCGGACATGGCGCGCAGTCCGGCGAGCGGGGTGCGCAGATCGTGCGAGATCCAGGCGACCAGTTCGCGCCGGGAGCTCTCCAGGGCGCGCTCGCGGTCCCGGGACTGGGCGAGCTTGCGGCTGGTCGCCTCCAACTCCCGGCTGAGTGCGGCCAGTTCGGCGGTGGCGGGGCCGTCGGGGCTGGTGAAGTCGCCGCCGTCGCCGAAGGAGCGGGCGGCGAGGGTGAGGGCCCGGCTGCGGGCGGCGACCCAGCGGCCCAGCAGCAGTGCGGTGGCCAGGGAGACCACGGCGGCCATCGCGACCACGGTGGTCACCACGGTCAGGTCGTGCGCGGACAGGAACATCGCCTGCGCGACCGCGAGCGTGCCCGCGAACATCGCGCCGACGGCGACGGCGGCGACCACGGTGATGTGCGCGGTGAGCGAGCGCCGCCGGACCAGCAGCAGCACACCGGCGCCGACCAGCCCGGCCGCGACGGCGCCGAGGAAGGCGAACAGCGCGATGAGCAGAGTGTCCCGCACGGCTCACGCCTCCCCGTCGCCGGCGTCGAAGCGGTAGCCGACGCCCCACACCGTCTGGATGAACCGCGGCCGGGCCGGATCGTCCTCCACCTTCCCGCGCAGCCGCCGCACATGGACGGTCACCGTCGACAGGTCGCCGAAGTCCCACCCCCACACCTCACGCATCAGCTCCTCCCGGCTGAACGCCCGCCCGGGGTGCCGCAGCAGGAACGCGAGCAGGTCGAACTCCCGGATGGTGAGGGCGAGTTCGGTCCCGTTCTTGGTGGCGCGCCGGGCGGCCGGGTCGACCGTGAGCCCGGCGGCACCGAGGGTGCCCGTGGACTGCGGGGCGGGCCGGGTGCGGCGCAGCACGGACTCCACCCGCAAGACCAGCTCGCGGGGGCTGAAGGGCTTGGTGACGTAGTCGTCGGCGCCCACCTCCAGGCCGAGGATGCGGTCGTCCTCGTCCCCGCGCGCGGTGAGCATGATCACCGGCACCGGGCCTCGCCCCCGCATCCGCCGGCACACCTCAAGACCGTCCATGCCGGGCAGCATCAGGTCCAGCACGACCAGGTCCGGCCAGTGCGCGGCGGCCCGCGCCAGCGCGTCGGGGCCGTCACCGGCCCGGTCCACGACGTATCCGGCCCGGTCGAGATACCCGGAGACCACCTCGGCGACGGTCGGGTCGTCGTCGACGACCAGGACCCGGGCTCCGTACGGCTGCTGTTCCATGCCGCCAGCCTCGCACCCCGAGCGCGGGTACGGGACGGGGGGCCTCAGATGTCCTGGATCCGTAAGGAACGCACATCCGTAAGAGGCCCAGGACCCTCACGAGGAGGCGTTCACATGCCGAGCGCCGCGCCCTCGTCCCCCGGCTGCGGCCGGTGCCGCAGCCGGGACGCCAGGACGGCCACGTCGTCCTCCGCGTGGCGGGCGTCGAGGTTGGCGAGGACGGTGTCGAGGATGGTCTCCACGCCCTCCGAGGCGGTGAAGCGCAGCCTGGCCAGCCGGTTCAGGGACTCGTCGATGTCCTCGCCGCGGTGCTCGACGAGCCCGTCGGTGAACAGCAGCAGCGTCTCGTCGGCCTCCAGGTGGTACGTCGCCGGCTCGTAGCCGCCGAGACCGGTGCCCAGCGGCGGGCCGACCGGCACCGGCAGCAGCGAGGTGTCACCCTTGCCGTCGATCACGGCGGCCGGCAGATGACCGGCACTGGCCAGCGTGACCTGACCGCGCACGGGGTCGACGCGGGCGATCAGACAGGTGGCCGGCCGACGCTCGGACTCGCTGGAGGCGATGTCGTCGAGCTGGCGCAGTACACGGTGCGGCGGGAGGTCGGAGGAGGCGATGTAGCGCAGGGCGGAACGGTAGGCGGTCATGTCGACGGCCGCCTCCAGGCCGTGGCCCATCACGTCGCCGACGACGAGCAGGGTCCGCCCGAAGTGCAGCCGCACGGTCTCGCACCAGTCGCCGCCGACCAGGGCGCGCTGCCCCACCGGCAGATAGCGGATGGCGACGTCCAGGTTGGGGTGCGGGCGGCCCGGCTCGGCGAGCAGCGCGCGCTGGAGATCACCGACGATCCGGCTCATCCGGTCGTGCTCCCGGGCGTGCCGGATGTGCGAGGCGGCCCGCTCGGCGAGCAGCGCCAGCATGTCCACCTCCGACGGGGTGAAGGGCCCGTGGCGCCGGACGCACACGAGGACGCCGTAGCGGTCCTCGCCGGTGGCGAGCGGCACGCAGAGCGCGGGGCCGTACCTCTCGTGCCCGACCCGGCTGTCCGCCCGGCACGCCACCTCCGCGGCCCACCGGAGGTCGGGCAGCAGCGTGTGGTCGCCGCTGACCGCCTCGAACTCCACCTCGCCCTCCTCCGAGGCGCGCCGCACGATCGCCGCGGTGCACCCGGTGTGCCCGGCGGCCACCTTGGTGAGCTCACCGCAGGTGGTCTGCTCGTCGAGCGTCGTCCCGATCCCGGCCACGGTCGACCGCAGCGCCGTCAGCCGCGACGACACGCCGGTTCCCGGTGCGGGCGTGTTCGTACGGCCGACGGCACCGGCCGTCGGAGGTCTTCGGAACGACTGGAGCCATCGCGCCACACAGAACACCTTAAATGGGTGACAAACCGACATAGACCACGCATCGACTGCCCGCCATTCCGACCCTCCCGCTCGGGGCGGCCGGGGCGGCAGGGGCGACCGTCCTCGGTCATCACGGCAGACTCGCCCTCTCACCTCGTGACGTTCGCCAGAAACACTGGTTGACAAGGACACCGTGAATTCACGAAACCGCCATTTTCCGGTTACGCGCAACCGGAACTCCCTGCCCGAAGCGCCGCCCGGAACCCCTTGGATCCCTTGGATACGCTGGCGCTTCGTTTTCGGACGTCGACATCCCGGGACGGCGCACCCCCATGAGCTGGTTCGAATCCGTCATTCTCGGTCTGGTCCAGGGACTGACCGAGTTCCTGCCGATCTCGTCGAGCGCGCATCTGCGTCTCGTGGCCGCCTTCTCCGGTTGGCACGATCCCGGCGCGGCCTTCACGGCGATCACGCAGATCGGCACGGAGACGGCCGTGCTGATCTATTTCCGTTCGGACATCGCCCGTATCGTCACCGCCTGGTGCCGTTCCCTGACGGACCGCACGATGCGCGGGGACCAGGACGCCCGGCTGGGCCGGATGCTGATCATCGGCTCGATCCCGATCGGCGTCCTCGGTGTCACGTTCAAGGACCAGATCGAAGGGCCGTTCCGCGATCTCCGGCTCACCGCCACCATGCTCATCGCCATGGGCCTCGTGCTGGGCGTGGCCGACCGCCTCGCCGCCCGCGCCGAGCGTGCGGGCGGCGGCCAGGCCGCCGTGCCCGGCAAGACCCTGCACGACCTCACCGTCAGAGACGGCCTGATCTACGGCCTGTGTCAGGCGATGGCCCTCGTCCCGGGCGTCTCCCGCTCCGGCGCCACCACCTCCGGCGGCCTGTTCATGGGCTACACCCGCGCGGCCGCGGCCCGCTACTGCTTCCTGCTCGCCATCCCGGCCGTCCTCGCCTCCGGCCTGTTCGAGTTGCGGGACGCCACCAAGGGCGGCCATGTCACCTGGGGACCCACGGTGCTGGCCACACTCATCGCGTTCGGTGTGGGGTACGCGGTGATCGCCTGGTTCATGAAGTTCATCGAGACCAAGAGCTTCATGCCGTTCGTGCACTACCGCATCGCGCTCGGCGTGGTGATCATCGCCCTGGTGACCTTCGGAGTGATCAGCCCGCACGCGGCCGAATCGGCCGGGTAACGCGTACGACCACCGAGGAACCCGGGTCGAGGGTATTCCCGTGACCCTGCGCCATGTGACATATTACTGCCGTGACCAAGCCGCTGACCTGCGATGTCGTGGTAGTGGGGGCCGGCATGGTGGGCGCCGCCTGCGCCTTCCACGCGGCCCGGGCGGGCCTGGACGTCACGCTGGTCGACCGGGGCCCGGTGTCCGGCGGCACCACCGGCGCCGGCGAGGGCAACGTCCTCGTCTCCGACAAGGAACCCGGCCCCGAGCTCCGACTCGCCCTGCTGTCCGCCCGGTTGTGGGCGGAACTGGCGCAGGAGTTCGGCACCGCGGTCGAGTACGAGGCGAAGGGCGGCGTGGTCGTCGCCTCCTCGCCCGAGGACCTGGCCGCCCTGGAGGAGTTCGCGACCGGCCAGCGGGCCGCCGGCGTCGACGCCGTACCCGTCGGCGAGCGGCAGCTCAAGGAGCTGGAGCCGCACTTGGCGCCCGGCCTCCCGGGCGGAGTGCACTATCCGCAGGACGCCCAGGTCATGCCCGCCCTGGCCGCCGCGCACCTCGTACGGGCCTCCCGTGCCCGGCTCGAAACCGGCCGGACCGTGACCGGCGTCCTGCGCGGGCCGGACGGTGCCGTGCGCGGCGTGCGGACCGACCGGGGCGAGATCCACGCGCCCGCCGTCGTGAACGCCGCCGGGCCCTGGGGCGGTGAGATCGCCGCACTGGCCGGGGTCCGGCTGCCCGTCCTCCCCCGCCGCGGGTTCGTCCTGGTCACCGAGCCCCTGCCGCGTCTGGTCAGGCACAAGGTGTACGCCGCCGACTACGTGGCCGACGTGGCCAGCGACTCGGCCGCCCTGCAGACCTCGCCGGTCGTCGAGGGCACGGCGGCGGGCCCGGTGCTGATCGGCGCGAGCCGCGAACGCGTCGGCTTCGACCGGTCCTTCTCCCTGCCGGTGGTACGGGCGCTGGCGGCGGGCGCGGTCCGGTTGTTCCCGTTCCTCGGGCGGGTGCGGGCCATGCGGACGTACGTCGGCTTCCGGCCGTATCTCCCGGATCACCTGCCCGCCATCGGCCCCGATGCGCGCCTGCCCGGCCTGCTGCACGCCTGCGGACACGAGGGCGCGGGCATCGGGCTGGCGACCGGGACCGGACTTCTGATCGCCCAGGTGCTGACCGGACGGGCGCCGGAGCTGGACCTGGCGCCCTTCCGTCCCGACCGTTTCGCGGAGGAGGCCCCGTGAACCCTGGCCCCGTGAACCCTTGCGTGGAGGGCGTCCGATGAACCCCCTGGAGCTGACCGACGCCCGGCCCGGTCCCGCCTTCACGGTCACCTTCGACGGCCGCGAGATCGACGCGCTGCCCGGCCAGACCGTCGCCGCCGCGCTCTGGGCGGCCGGTGTCACCTCCTGGCGCGGCACGCGCGGCGCCGGCCGGCCGCGCGGGGTGTTCTGCGGGATCGGCGTCTGCTTCGACTGCCTGGTGACCGTCAACGGCCGCCCCAACCAACGCGCCTGCCTGGTCCCGGCACGTCCCGGCGACGCGATCCGTACGCAGGACGGGACGGGGCACGATGACTGACCGTCCCCGCCTCGCGGTGATCGGCGCGGGCCCGGCGGGCCTCGCGGCGACACTGGCGGCCGCCGCCGAGGGCGTCCGGGTCACCCTCGTCGACTCCGCCCCTCAGGCGGGCGGCCAGTTCTACCGGCAGCCCGCGTCCGGGCTCGGCGCCCGCCGCCCGCAGGCGCTGCATCACCAGTGGCGCACCTGGCGGCGACTGCGCGCGGGCCTCGACCGGCAGCTCACGGCGGGCCACGTCACGCACCTGACGGACCATCACGTCTGGTGCGTGGAACGGCACCCCGTCGGCATCACCGTGCACGCGCTGCGCGGTCCGCTCCAGGAGGACGGCGTGACGGTGGACGCCGACGCGGTCGTCCTCGCCACCGGCGGCTACGAGAAGGTGCTGCCGTTCCCCGGCTGGACGCTCCCGGGTGTGGTCACGGCGGGCGGCGCCCAGGCCATGCTCAAGGGCGGGCTCGTGCTGCCCGGACGCACGGCCGTGGTCGCCGGGACCGGGCCGCTGCTGCTGCCCGTGGCGACCGGGCTGGCCGCGGCGGGCACGCGGGTCGCGGCACTGGTCGAGTCCGCCGACCCGAAGGCCCTCGTACGCCACTCCCGCGCCCTGGCCGCGTTGCCGGTCAAGCTCGCCGAAGGTGCCGGATACGCGGCCCGGCTGCTGCTGCGCCACCGAGTCCCCCTGCTGGCCCGCCACACGGTGGTGGAGGCACACGGCGACGACCGGCTGGACGCCGTGACGGTCGCCGCCCTCGACGCCGGGGGCCGGGTCCGTCCGGGCACCCGGCGCCGTATCGCCTGCGACACGCTCGCCGTCGGCCACGGCATGCTGCCGCACACCGACCTCGCCGCCACCCTGGGCTGCCGCCTCGACGGGGTCGCCGTGGAAGTGGACGACGAACAGCGCACCGACGTGCCCGGCGTGTGGGCGGCGGGCGAAGCCACCGGCATCGGCGGCGCCGACCTCGCGCTCGCCGAGGGACACATCGCGGGCCGCTCCGCCGCCGCACGGCTGACCGGCCGGCGGCCCGACGCGCGGACGTGGACCGGGGCGGCGCGGAGCCGGGCGGCACTGCGCGGGTTCTTCGCCGCGCTGGACTCGGTGTACGCGCCGCCCGCGCACTGGACCGAGCAGGTCACCGACGACACGCTGGTCTGCCGCTGCGAGGAGGTGCCGGCGTGCGCCGTCCGGGCGGCCGTGCGCGAGCTCGGCGCCGGTGACGTACGGACCGTGAAGCTGCTCACCCGCGCCGGGATGGGCTGGTGCCAGGGCCGGATGTGCGGGCCCGCCGTCGCCGCCCTCACCGGCTGCCCCCCGACCCCGGCCCGCACACCGTTCGCCAGGCCGGTGCCGCTCGGCGTGCTGGCCGGGCAGGGCCGCGACACCCAGACCGGACCACCCGACAACCCGCCGGACGGGAAGGACCCCCATGACGACTGACCAGCACCGCCCCTGGCGCGGCGTCCTCGTCGCCACCGCGCTCCCGCTCACCGCCGACCTGTCCGTGGACTACGAGGCGTTCGCCGAGCACTGCGCCTGGCTCGTGGCGAACGGCTGTGACGGTGTCGTACCGAACGGCTCGCTCGGCGAGTACCAGGTCCTCACCCCCGAGGAGCGCGCCAGGGTCGTCGAGACCGCCGTCGCCGCGGTCGGCGGCGAGCGCGTGATGCCCGGGGTCGCCGCCTACGGTGCGGCCGAGGCCCGACGGTGGGCCGAACAGGCGCGCGACGCGGGCTGCGGCGCGGTGATGCTGCTGCCGCCCAACGCCTACCGTGCCGACGAGCGGTCCGTCCTCGCGCACTACGCGGAGGTCGCCCGGGCCGGCCTGCCCGTCGTGGCCTACAACAACCCGATCGACACCAAGGTCGACCTCGTACCGGAGCTGCTCGCGAGGCTGCACGGCGAGGGGCTGATCCGGGGCGTCAAGGAGTTCTCCGGCGACGTCCGGCGGGCGTACCGCATCGCCGAACTCGCCCCGGAACTGGACCTGTTGATCGGCGCCGACGACGTCGCGCTGGAGCTGGCGATCGCGGGCGCCAAGGGCTGGGTGGCCGGGTATCCGAACGCGCTGCCGAAGGCCTCGGTCCAGTTGTACCGGGCCGCGGTGGCCGGCGACCTGGGCACCGCGCTGCCCCTGTACCGGCAGCTGCACCCGCTGCTGCGCTGGGACTCGCGCGTGGAGTTCGTGCAGGCCATCAAGGTGTCGATGGACATCGTCGGACGGTACGGCGGCCCGTGCCGGCCCCCGCGGGCGCCGCTGGCGCCGGAGCAGGAGGCGGCGGTGCGGGCGGCGACGGAGAAGGCCGTCGCGGCGGGACTGGCGTAAAGGAGGTTGGTCGTGCGCAGCACTCTCGTCCTGCACGCCGTCGACTCGCACACCGAGGGCATGCCCACCCGCGTGATCACCGGCGGGATCGGCACCATCCCCGGCGCGACCATGAACGAGCGGCGGCTGTACTTCCGGGAACACCGCGACGACATCAAGCGGTTGCTGATGAACGAGCCGCGCGGTCACGCGGCGATGAGCGGCGCAATCCTCCAGCCGCCCACCCGGCCCGACTGCGACTGGGGTGTCGTCTTCATCGAGGTCTCCGGCTATCTGCCGATGTGCGGGCACGGCACGATCGGCGTGGCGACCGTGCTGGTGGAGACCGGCATGGTCGAGGTCACCGAACCGGTCACCACCGTCCGCCTCGACACCCCGGCCGGGCTCGTGGTCGCCGAGGTCGCGGTCGAGGGCGGCGCGGCCCGCAACGTCACCCTGCGCAACGTGCCGTCCTTCTCGGTCGGCCTCGGCCGCAAGGCCACGCTCGCCGACGGGCGCACGGTGACGTACGACCTCGCGTACGGCGGCAACTTCTACGCCATCCTGCCGCTGGCGGAGTTCGGCCTGCCGTTCGACCGCGCTCGCAAGGACGACATCCTGAAGGCGGGCCTGGCGCTGATGGAGGCCGTCAACGCCGAGGAGGAGCCGGCCCATCCCGAGGACCCGTCGATCCACGGCCTGCACCATGTCCATCTGCTCGCCCCGGACGCCACCGCCCGCCACTCGCGCCACGCGATGGCGATCCACCCCGGCTGGTTCGACCGCTCCCCCTGCGGTACGGGCACCAGCGCCCGCATGGCGCAACTGCACGCCCGGGGTGAACTGCCGTTGCACACCGACTTCGTGAACGAGTCCTTCATCGGCACCCACTTCACCGGCCGTCTGCTCGGCACGACCGAGGTGGCCGGGATCCCGGCGGTGCTGCCCAGCTTCACGGGGCGGGCGTGGATCACGGGCACGGCCCAGTACCTGCTCGACCCCGACGACCCCTTCCCCGCCGGGTTCGTCCTGTGAGGAAGGAACGGCGATGACGCACCCCACGACCACCCCCGGCCTGCCCACGCTCGGCGGCAGGCGGAGCAGTTACCGCGAGCGCGTCGCCGACGCCCTGCGTGCCGCCCTGATCGCCGGTGAGCTGCGCACCGGCGAGGTCTACTCGGCGCCCGCGCTCGCCGCCCGCTTCGGGGTCTCCGCGACGCCGGTGCGCGAGGCGCTGCTGGACCTGGCCAAGGAGGGCCTGGTCGACGCGGTGCCCAACAAGGGCTTCCGGGTCACGGCCGTCTCCGAGAGACAGCTCGACGAGTACACCCACATCCGTGCGCTGATCGAGATCCCGACCACGGTCCAACTGGCCCGCACAGCCGACCCGGTGGCGCTCGCCGGGCTGCGTCCGGTCGCCGAGGAGATCGTCACCGCGGCCGTGGCCGGCGACCTGATCGCCTATGTCGAGGCCGATCTGCGGTTCCACCTCGGCCTGCTGGCCCTCGCGGGCAACGAGCACCTCGTCGAGGTGGTCCGCGACCTGCGCCGCCGCGCCCGCCTGTACGGCCTGACCGCACTCGTGGAGCAGGGCCGGCTCCAGGCGTCGGCCGAGGAGCACCTGGAACTCCTCGACGCCCTGCTCGCCCGCGACGAGCGGGCCGTGCACGCCGTCATGACCCGCCATCTGGGCCATGTCCGCGGCCTGTGGGCCGCACCGCAACCCGAGCAGCGGCCGGCGCCGCACGCGTGAGAGCGGTCACACCCCGGCGTAGTACGGAATCCGCCGCCCCTTCAAGGCCCACCCGGAGAGGGCAAGGTCACAGCCGTGCCCTCTGCTGCTCCTTTGTCCACCTGGCCTAGCATCCGAGCATGACGGTCCTGCCCGACGACGGGCTTACTCTGGCCGCCGAGTTCTCCGACGCGACCCGTGAGCAGTGGCAGCGCCTTGTGGCGGGCGTACTGCGCAAGTCGGGCAAGGACGTCGAGGGCACGGCCGCCGAGGACGCCCTGGCCACCACGCTGGAGGACGGACTCCGCGTCCGCCCCCTGTACACCGCCCACGATGCCGCGCCCGAGCCCGGCCTCCCCGGTTTCGCACCCTTTGTACGGGGCGCCCGGGCCGAGGGGAACACCCTCGGCGGCTGGGACGTACGGCAGCGGCACGCGACCGTCGACGGCGGCGCGGTCCTCGCCGACCTGGAGAACGGCGTCACCTCGCTCTGGCTGGTCGTCGGCGAGAGCGGCCTGCCGGTGTCGTCGCTCGGCCGGGTCCTCGACGGCGTCTATCTCGACCTGGCACCCGTGGTCCTCGACGCCGGACGCGAGGTCGAGGACGCGGCGCGGGAGTTGCTGCGACTGTACGAGGAGCGGGGCGTCGCCGGTGAGGCGGCGCGCGGCAACCTGGGCGCCGACCCGCTGGGGTTCGAGGCCCGCACGGGGCAGTCGTACGACTTCTCGGTCGTGGCCGGGCTCGCGCGCCGGTGCGCCGACGAGTTCCCGGGGCTGCGGGCGCTGACCGTGGACGCGCTGCCGTACCACGAGGCCGGTGGCTCGGCGGCGCAGGAACTGGGGTGCTCGCTGGCGACCGGAGTCGCGTATCTGCGGGCGCTGACCGAAGCGGGCCTGAGCGTCGAACAGGCCTGCGGGCAGCTGGAGTTCCGGTACGCGGCCACCGCCGACCAGTTCCTGACGATCGCCAAGCTGCGGGCGGCCCGCAGGCTGTGGGCGCGGGTCGCCGAGGTGTGCGGCGGGCCCGGGGCGCAGGTGCAGCACGTCGTGACCTCGCCGGTGATGATGACGCGCCGCGACCCGTGGGTGAACATGCTGCGCACCACCGTGGCGACGCTGGCCGCCGGTGTCGGCGGCGCCGACGCCGTGACCGTACTGCCGTTCGACCACGCGCTGGGCCTGCCGGACGCCTTCGCACGCCGGATCGCCCGCAACACCTCCACGATCCTCATCGAGGAGTCGCACCTGTCCCGGGTGATCGACCCGGCGGGCGGCTCCTGGTACGTGGAGCGGCTCACCGACGAACTCGCCCACGCGGGCTGGGAGTTCTTCCGCACGATCGAGCGCGCGGGCGGTCAGGAAGCCGCCCTGCGCTCGGGGATGGTCCGCGAGCGGCTCGCCGAGACCTGGGCCGCGCGCGGCGCGAAGCTCGCCAAGCGCCGCGAACCCGTCACCGGCGTCAGCGAGTTCCCGCACCTGGCCGAGAAGCCCGTCGTCCGCGAGCCCGCCCCCGAGCCGCCCACCGGCGGCCTGCCCCGGGTCCGCCGCGACGACGCCTACGAGGCGCTGCGCGCCCGCTCCGACGCCCACCTCGCCGCGACCGGCTCCCGCCCCCGGATCTTCCTGGCCACCCTCGGCCCGGCCGCCGCCCACACCGCGCGCGCCACCTTCGCCGCGAACCTCTTCCAGGCGGGCGGCATCGAGCCCGTCACGGAGGGCACCTTCGAGCAGAGCGGGGCGAGCGAGGCCTGCCTGTGCTCCAGCGACGAGCTGTACGCGGAGCAGGCCGAGGACCACGCCCGCGAGCTGACGGCGGCGGGCGCCACGCACGTGTTCCTCGCGGGGAAGCCGGGGCAGTACACGGGTGTCGACAGTTACGTCTTCGCGGGCTGTGACGCGGTCGCCGTGCTCTCCGCGACCCTCGACCGGATGGGAGTGTCCTGATGTCCGTCCCCGACTTCTCCGGGATCGAGCTGGGGACCCCGGCCACCGACGGCGGCACCGACGAGTGGCGTACGGCGGTGAAGAAGGCGGCCGCCGGCGACGACCTGCTCTGGGAGACCCCGGAGGGCATCGCGGTCAAGCCGCTCTACACCGGGCAGGACCTGGAGGGCCTGGACTTCCTGGACACCTACCCGGGCATCGCGCCGTATCTGCGCGGCCCGTACCCGACGATGTACGTCAACCAGCCCTGGACGATCCGCCAGTACGCGGGCTTCTCCACCGCCGAGGAGTCCAACGCGTTCTACCGGCGCAACCTGGCGGCCGGTCAGAAGGGCCTTTCGGTCGCCTTCGACCTGCCCACGCACCGGGGTTACGACAGCGACCACCCGCGCGTGACCGGTGACGTCGGCATGGCGGGCGTGGCGATCGACTCGATCTACGACATGCGGCAGCTCTTCGACGGCATCCCGCTGGACAAGATGACCGTGTCGATGACGATGAACGGCGCCGTGCTGCCGGTGCTGGCGCTGTACATCGTGGCGGCCGAGGAGCAGGGCGTACCGCCCGAGAAGCTGGCGGGGACCATTCAGAACGACATCCTCAAGGAGTTCATGGTCCGCAACACGTACATCTATCCGCCGAAGCCGTCGATGCGGATCATCTCCGACATCTTCGCCTTCACCTCGCAGCGGATGCCCCGCTACAACTCCATCTCCATCTCCGGCTACCACATCCAGGAGGCGGGCGCGACGGCCGACCTGGAGCTGGCGTACACCCTCGCCGACGGCGTGGAGTACATCCGGGCCGGACGTGAGGCGGGCCTGGACGTGGACGCGTTCGCGCCCCGGCTGTCGTTCTTCTGGGCGATCGGCATGAACTTCTTCATGGAGGTCGCCAAGCTGCGCGCGGCCCGCCTGCTGTGGGCGAAGCTGGTGAAGCAGTTCAACCCGAAGAACACCAAGTCCCTCTCCCTGCGCACCCATTCGCAGACCTCCGGCTGGTCGCTGACCGCGCAGGACGTGTTCAACAACGTCACGCGTACGTGCGTGGAGGCGATGGCGGCCACCCAGGGCCACACCCAGTCGCTGCACACCAACGCCCTGGACGAGGCGCTCGCGCTGCCCACCGACTTCTCCGCGCGGATCGCCCGCAACACCCAGCTGCTCATCCAGCAGGAGTCCGGCACCACGCGCGTGATCGACCCGTGGGGCGGCAGTGCCTACGTCGAGAAGCTGACGTACGACCTGGCCCGCCGTGCCTGGCAGCACATCCAGGAGGTCGAGCAGGCGGGCGGCATGGCGCAGGCCATCGACGCGGGCATCCCGAAGCTGCGGGTCGAGGAGGCCGCGGCCCGCACCCAGGCCCGGATCGACTCCGGACGCCAGCCGGTCATCGGAGTCAACAAGTACCGCGTCGACAGCGACGAGCAGATCGAGGTGCTCAAGGTCGACAACTCCTCGGTGCGCGCCCAGCAGATCGAGAAGCTGCGGCGGCTGCGCGAGGAACGGGACGAGACCGCCTGCCGGGACGCGCTGGACGCGCTGACCCGGGCCGCCGGGGGCGACGGCAACCTGCTGGAGCTGGCAGTGAACGCGGCCCGCGCCAAGGCGACCGTCGGGGAGATCTCGGACGCCCTGGAGAAGGTGTACGGACGGCACGCGAGCCAGATCCGTACGATCTCCGGCGTGTACCGCAACGAAGCCGGTGAGTCCCCGTCCGTGGACCGCACCCGCGCCCTGGTGAACGCCTTCGAGGAGGCCGAGGGCCGCCGTCCGCGCATCCTGGTCGCCAAGATGGGCCAGGACGGCCACGACCGCGGCCAGAAGGTGATCGCGACCGCGTTCGCCGACCTGGGCTTCGACGTGGACGTCGGCCCGCTGTTCCAGACCCCGGCCGAGGTGGCCCGCCAGGCCGTCGAGGCGGACGTGCACATCGTCGGGGTGTCCTCGCTGGCCGCCGGCCACCTCACCCTCGTACCGGCGCTGCGCGAGGCGCTGGCCGAGGAGGGCCGCGAGGACATCATGATCGTGGTCGGCGGGGTGATCCCGCCGCAGGACGTGCCGACGCTGCTGGAGATGGGCGCGACGGCCGTGTTCCCGCCCGGGACGGTGATCCCGGACGCGGCCCACGACCTGGTCGAGCGGCTGGCGGACGGCCTCGGGCACGAACTGTGATCGATCTCGACGCGTATGTGAAGGGCGTGCTCGACGGGAAGCGGGCGATCGTGGCGCGCGCGATCACGCTCGTCGAGTCCACCCGGCCGCAACACCGGGTGCTGGCCCAGCAGTTGCTGACCGAACTGCTGCCGTACAGCGGCAAGGCGCGGCGGATCGGCGTCAGCGGGGTGCCGGGGGTCGGGAAGTCGACGTTCATCGACGCGTTCGGCACCCTGCTGACCGGGCTCGGCCACCGGGTCGCCGTGCTCGCCGTCGACCCGTCGTCGAGCCGGACCGGAGGCTCGATCCTGGGCGACAAGACGCGCATGGAGCGGCTGGCCGTGGACCCGGCGGCCTTCGTGCGCCCCTCCCCCACGGCCGGCACGCTCGGCGGCGTCGCCAAGGCCACCCGTGAGTCGATCGTGGTGATGGAGGCGGCGGGCTACGACGTGGTCCTCGTCGAGACGGTCGGCGTGGGCCAGTCGGAGACCGCCGTCGCCAACATGGTCGACTCGTTCCTGCTGCTCACCCTCGCCCGCACCGGCGACCAGCTGCAGGGCATCAAGAAGGGCGTCCTGGAACTGGCTGACGTGATCGCCGTCAACAAGGCGGACGGCCCGCACGAGCGCGACGCGCGGGCGGCGGCACGCGAGCTGTCGGGCGCACTGCGGCTGATGCACGGCAGGGACGCCGCCTGGACCCCGCCCGTGCTGCACTGCAGCGCCCGCGAGTCGACCGGCCTGGACACCGTCTGGGAGCGCCTCGAACAGCACCGCACGCTGCTCGACTCCACCGGCCGCCTCGCCGCCAAGCGCCGCGACCAGCAGGTCGACTGGACCTGGACCATGGTCCGCGACGACCTGCTGGGCCGCCTGCATGCCCACCCGGCGGTACGCGCCCTCGCGCCCGCCCTCGAACAGCAGGTGAGGGACGGTGAGTTGACGGCGACGCTGGCGGCGGAGCGGATCCTGGGGGCGTTCGAGGGCAAGGACGACCCGACGGAATGACCTCGCTCAGGCGCCCGGTCGCTCCGGTGCCGCCGGCGGCTCGGTGGGCGACGGCGCGGGCGGGCCGAAGAGGACGGCCCGGGCCACGGGCGCGGCGAACAGGGCGCTGACGGGCGCGGAGAGGGTCAGCACGGAGCGGAACGCGCGCCCCACGACCGGGTCGCCGGGGGATCGCTCCTGGACCCGGCCCAGATACCAGCCGGCGACACGGTCCGCGGGCCCGCCGGCGACCGCGTTGCCGACCGCGCCGGGCATCGCGCGGTCCGCCCCGGCGGAGATGTCCCACGCCTGCCGGGACGCCGCGAGGAGCGCCCGGAGCACGCGCCGCGTCGTGGGTGCCCGGCGTGGATCGGCCAGCGCGTCGCGCAGGGCGACCGCGCTCATCGCGGCGACGGCCATGCCCTGCCCGTAGATCGGGTTGAAGGTGCACAGGGCGTCGCCGGTGGCGAGGAATCCGGCCGGTCGGCGGCCGGACAGGTCGTAGCGGCGGCGGATGTTCGCGGTCCGCCGGTAGCCGAACGCCGGCGTGAGCGGTTCGGCCTCGTCCAGCCACCGGTGCAGGAGCGGATGCGGCAGCCTCTTGGTGTACGTCACGAACTCGTCGTCGTCCGTGGGCGGTTCGTCGCCGCGCAGCCCGGAGACGATGACCAGATGGCTGCCGTCCTCCAACGGCAGCGCACCGCCGCCGTGCACCTGGTCGGGGTTGGGATAGACGAAGTAGCCGAGGGCCTCGCCGTCGAGGACGCCGCTGCTGCCGCGGTAGACGCGGGAGGCGTAGGCGAGCCCGGTGTCGATGGTCTCCTCGTGCGGGGCCTCGGCGCCGATCGCCGCGAGCCACTGCGGAGCCTTGGTGCCGCTGCCGGAGGCGTCGACGACCAGGTCGGCCTCAAGGGCCCGGGGCTCTGCGCGGCTGTCGCCGGAGCGGTCCCGCAGCAGCACGCCCCGCACGCGCGAGGCGTCGCCGAGGAGCCCGACGACGTCGGTCCCCTGCACCGCGCTGATCACCGGATTGGCGAGAACCCGCCGCCGCACGAGCTCTTCGAGCTGCGCGCGGGACCCGGTGTAGATGTGCGTCGTGGTGGGCGACCGGCGGATCCAGCGGCCGTCCTGCCACAGCACCATGTCGGCCGGCATGCCCACCCGTGGTGCCCCCGCCGCCCGCAGCTCCGTCAGGAAGCCCGGCAGCAGCGACTCCAGGGCCACCTGCCCGCCCTCCAGGAGGACATGCGGATGCCGCGCCTGCGGTACGCCGGGCCGCGCCTTCGTGCCGTCCGGGAACCGGTCGCGCTCGACGACGGTCACCCGGTCGGCGTGCCCGGCCAGGACGTGCGCCGCGAGGAGCCCCGCGACGCTTCCGCCCACGACGACCGCGTGCCGGCCGCCCCGGCCACCTGTTTCTCCCGCAGAGTTCACAGACTCACTCCCCTGGTCGCCGCATCCTGAGAGGCACCAGTATCCGGCGTCCGGGGGCGAGTTGACCGAGTTTCGGCCCTGCCCCGCGTCAGTCCTCGTCCGGCGTCAGCCGCAACGAGATGCTGTTGATGCAGTACCGCTGATCCGTCGGCGTCGGATACCCCTCACCCTCGAACACATGTCCGAGGTGCGAACCGCACCGCGCGCACCGCACCTCGGTGCGCACCATGCCGTGCGAGCGGTCCTCCACCAGCTCCACCGCGTCGCTGTCCCTGGGGTCGTAGAAGGACGGCCAGCCGCAGTGCGACTCGAACTTGGTGTCCGAGGTGAACAGCTCGGCACCACAGGCGCGGCACGCGTACACGCCCTTGGTCTTGGTGTCGGTGTACTCACCGGTGAACGCGGGCTCCGTCGCGGCCTGGCGCAGCACGGCGTACTCGGCCGGCGTCAGCTCCACGCGCCACTGCTCGTCCGGCTTCTCGACGTCGTACGACATGGGTGTCAGCCCCTCACTTCGACAGGCGGTCCAGAATGCGCGGTCCGAGGTCGGTGACATCGCCCGCGCCCATGGTGAGAACGAGATCACCGGCCCCGGCCATTCCCGCCACCACCTGGGGAACCTCGCCCTTGTCGTGCACCGCCGTCACGTCCGCGCCCGCCGCCCGGGCCGCCTCGATGATCAGCTCGCTGGTCACGCCCGGGATCGGGTCCTCACGGGCCGGGTAGATGTCCAGCACCACGGAGGCGTCCGCGAGGGCGAGGGACTGGCCCATCTCCTTGCCCAGCTCCTGCGTCCGCGAGAACAGGTGCGGCTGGAAGACCACCAGGATCCGCGCGTCGCCGGCCGCCGCCCGCATCGCCTCCAGGTCCGCGGTCATCTCGGTCGGGTGGTGGGCGTAGGAGTCGATCACCTGCACCCCGGCCGCCTCGCCCTTCAGCTGCAGCCGCCGCTTCACGCCGGTGTACGCCGCCAGCGCCGGCGCCAGCTCCGTGGCGGGGATCCCGAGGGCCGCTCCGGCCGCGAGGGCGGCGACCGCGTTGTGGGCGTAGTGCCGGCCGGGGACCGAGACCGCGAAGGTGAGCTCGCGGCCCTCCAGCAGGACGGTGACCTCGCTCTTCAGCCCCTGCGGCACGACCGACAGCACCCGCACGTCGGCGTCGTCCGCCGCGCCGTACGTCACGACCTTGACGCCGGAGGCCGCCACCCGCCGGGTCAGCTCCCGCGCGCCCTCGTGGTCCGCCGAGATCACCAGGGTGCCGCCGGGCACGATGCGGCCGACGAAGGTCTCGAAGGACTCGTAGATCTCGTCCATCGACGCGTAGTTGGCGTGGTGGTCGAGCTCCACGTTGAGGACGATGGCGACCTCGGGCGCGTACTTGTGGAAGCTGCGGTCGCTCTCGTCCGCCTCGGCGACGAAGATGTCGCCCTCGCCGTGCAGCGCGTTGGAACCGGGCGCGTCCAGGTCACCACCGATCGCGTACGACGGCCGCAGCCCGAGCTCGGACAGCGACACGGCCAGCATCGAGGTGGTCGTGGTCTTGCCGTGCGTACCGGCGACCGCGATCGGCCGCAGCCCGTCCATCAGGGCGGCCAGCGCGTCGGACCGGTGGACCACCGGGATGCCCAGCTCGGCCGCGCGGGCCAGCTCGGGGTTGTCGGCCCGGATCGCCGACGACACCACCACACAGCTGGCGTCGTCCGCGAGGTGCTCCGCAGCGTGCCCGATGTGCACGGTGGCGCCGAACGCCCGCAGCGCCTCGACGGTCTCCGACTCCTTGGCATCACTGCCGGCGACCTTGGCCCCCCGCTGCGCCAGAATCTTGGCGATACCGGACATCCCGGCCCCACCGATGCCGATGAAGTGCGGTCGATCCATGGCGGTAGGAAGGCCGGGTGCCATGCGTGTTCTCCCAAGATCCGTTACGACGATCAGCGCGCCCCGGCGGGGAGGCGCGGCCCCAGCCTATTCCGTACGGCGGGGGGCGCCTTGTAAGGGGGCGGCACGGTCACGCCGCCAGGGGCGCGGGGCTGTATTCATATGCGGCTCCGCCGCGTGGGCGCGACCAGCCCCCACGCACCCCCGCACCCGCCGACACCCAGCAACCGCCCCTACACCTTGCTGTGCGAAAAAAGCTTCAGCACCGGCACCCCCACCTTGTGCCGAGCCCGAGAAGCCCAGTCCCGATGGAAGAACTCCTCGACGTAATGGGGATCCGTGAGCACGATCACCTCGTCGGCCCCGACCTCCTCCACCACCCCCTTCAGCGCGTCCAGCGGATGATCCTCGATCAGCCGCCCCTCCGCCGCACTGCCGGAGGCCCGCAGCGCCTGCAGGGACACGTCCAGCGCCCGCTGCCCCTCACTCTTCGCCGCCTCGCCCTCCGGCGTCTCCCGCTCCCGCGCCGCCTCGTCGAGCGCCCCCATCGCGAGGTCGTCGATGGCGCGCAGCAACCGGTCCGCCTGCTCGCCGCGCGGCTGGAGCAGCACATGGAAGGTGACCGACTCGTCCCCGTGCAAGGTGGTGACGAACTCCACGTCGGCGGACGTGAGGGCCTTCTCGATCATCAAAACGCTTGTGAACACAAGGCGCCCCTTCTGCTTCGAGGGCCCACGGGCCCTCTGTCCTCCGTGGGCCGTACCTGGCCCTGCGGAAACCATCCTGCCCCGCGATCGCACGGGTAGTGCGAGTCCTAGTGTGCCCGCCGAAAGCTAAACGGAACGGTAGATTCCGTCGATCTCAGGACCGACGGTAGCGGGAGAACAGAAATCCGGCCTCTTCCAGCAGGGAAACCAGTTCGAACCGCTGCGGAACCGCCACCGACGGGCCCCCGGCGATCCGCTGCGCGCCCCCCGCGGTGAGCATCGGGGAGACGGTCAGGCACAGCTCGTCGAGCACCCCGGCCGCCACCAGCTGGCCCAGCAGCCGCGGCCCGCCCTCGGTGAGCAGCCGGGTGTGGCCGAGCTCGGCGAGCGCCCGGACGGCCCGTGCGGGCTCCACGCCGACGCCGTCGCCCGCGATCACCACCCGCGCGCCGGCCTTCTCGGCCGCGGCCACCCGGTCGGGCGCCGCCGCCGCGCCGGTGAGGATCAGCGTGGGGACCACCGGTGAGGTGAACAGGGGCATCGAGAAGTCCAGGTCCAGGCTGGCGCTGACCACGGCGATCGCGGGCGCCGGGTCCTGTCCGGCGGCTTCCCGCCGCGCCGCGAACTCCGCACGCGCGCGTGCGGGGCGGTACCCCTCCTGGCGGACCGTTTCGGCACCGACCAGCACCACGTCCGCGAGTCCTCGCAGTGTGCCGAAGATCCGCATGTCGGTGGCGTTGGAGATGGGCTGCGACTTCCCGTCGTGCTGGGCGGCTCCGTCGAGCGTGGAGACCATGTTGGCCCGCAGCCACGCCACCGGCTCGCCCGGCTCCGGTTCGGGATAGGCATAGGCCTCGGCCAGCTCCGCAAGCTCCCACTCACGGCCGGCCGGATCCGCTGTCGTATCGGTCACAGGAAACAGGCGTCGCATGCCGTGCAGTGTTCCACGGGGCGGGGAACTATCCCCGTGGCCGAAACCGCCCCCGAAGCACCCCTTAGCATGGGTAAGCGTGTCCTCCTCCACCGCCGCCGGCCGAAGCCCGATAGCCGCCGAAGCCGCCCCCCTCTCCCTCTGCGCGCGCGAGCCGCACGTCCCCGCGGACCGCCTGGTGGCCGAGATGGTGCCCCCGCCCCGCTTCGACTCGGTGCGCTTCAGCACGTACATCCCGGACCCGAACCAGCCCAGCCAGACCGAGGCGGTCCAGGTCCTGGAGGGCTTCGCGGCCGGCCTCGGCCCGGCCCCCGGCGCGGGCAGGCGCGGATTCTTCGGCTTCGGCAGGGCCAGGGCACCCAAGCCCCCGGCAGGGCCCCGCGGCGTCTACCTCGACGGCGGCTACGGCGTGGGCAAGACCCACTTGCTCGCCTCCCTCTGGCACGCCACCCCGGCCGAACCCGCCCTCAAGGCGTTCGGCACGTTCGTCGAGCTGACCAACCTGGTCGGCGCCCTCGGCTTCCAGAAGACCGTGCAGACGCTCTCCGGGCACCGTCTGCTGTGCATCGACGAGTTCGAGCTGGACGACCCCGGCGACACCGTCCTGGTCTCCACCCTGCTCGGCAAGCTGGTCGACGCGGGCGTCGCGCTCGCCGCCACCTCGAACACCCTGCCGGGCAAGCTCGGCGAGGGCCGCTTCGCGGCGGCCGACTTCCTGCGCGAGATCCAGGGCCTGTCCGCCCACTTCCGCGCCCTGCGCATCGACGGCGAGGACTACCGCCACCGCGGCCTGCCCGAGGCGCCGGCGCCGTACAGCGGCGAACAGGTGACCCGGACGGCGCACGCCACCGAGGGCGCCTCGCTCGACGACTTCCCGCAGCTGCTCGACCACCTCGCCCGGGTTCACCCCAGCCGGTACGGCGCGTTGACGGACGGCGTCAAGGCAGTGTGCCTGACCGACGTGCGGCCGATTCCCGACCAGTCGACGGCGCTGCGGCTCGTGGTGCTCGCGGACCGGCTCTACGACCGTGAAGTCCCCGTCCTGGCCTCGGGGTTGCCCTTCGACCGGCTCTTCAGCGAGGAGATGCTCAAGGGCGGCTACCGGAAGAAGTACTTCCGGGCCATCTCCCGGCTGACCGCGCTGGCCCGGGACGCCCAGCGTCTGACCGAACCTCAATAACGCCACGCCGCCCCAAAGATCAAGAGGCGGATTGCGCCAGCTCACCCTCACTTTTGAGGCTCTCTTCGGTTCGAAACGCCAAGTTAACCGTGCAAACAACTTTGCAGGGTTACTGTCTTTCTTGACCAACCGTTGACCAATCGTTGGTACGGACTAGAGGTGCGCCGAACCGGAGGGAGGCTCATGTTTCCAGGTACGACGACCCGGACCCTGTTCGCGGTCCTCATCACCGTCCTGTTCGCCCTCCCGTTCTTCGCACCTCCCGCGTCCTTCGCAGCTGTGTACACGGCCCGTCACGTCGAGGCCAAAGCTCAGCCCGGAACAAACCCCTCCGGCGAGGCACTGCGTGCCGAAGGCGCCGCGGCCCACAGCTGCACGCACCCGGGGGACCCGACCGGTCCCCTGCGCATACCCGACCGCCGCCGCGCGGTCGACTCCGCGTCCTGCGCGCCCCAGTGCCCGCAGTCGGCGCGGGACAAGGGGGCCGCATCCGACGCGGTCGTGCCCAGCGCCGCGTACGACCGTATGTCGAGACCCTCGACCGCCCACTCTCCGGCCGCACTTGAGGTCTTCCGCTGCTGAGAGCAGAGCAGTCCCCCCACTTCTTGACCCTCTGTCATGCACGTCCGACGCGCCCCCACGGCGCGCCAGGAGGAATCACCACGCCATGCAGCCCCTCATCGACAACGCCCGCATGTTCGGACAGCGCCCTGAGGAGTTCGCCCAGTTCGCCAAGGGACAGTCCCCCGAGGTCCTGTTCATCACCTGCTCCGATTCCAGGGTCGTACCTGCCCTGATCACCGGCGCCCGCCCCGGCCAGCTGTTCGAGCTGCGCACCGCGGGCAACATCGTCCCCGTGTACACCTCCGCCACCCCCGCGGGGGAAGCGGCCACCATCGAGTACGCCGTGGAGGTGCTCGGCGTCCAGCACGTCGTGGTCTGCGGCCACTCGCACTGCGGCGCCGTCGGCGCGGTGGTGCGCCACGACGACCTGACGGCCGTACCCGCCGTACGCGACTGGCTCGCACACGCCGCGGACGAGCCCAAGTGCTCCGACCCCGGCGACCCGACGGTCGCCGAGGCCGTGCAGAACCACGTGCTCACTCAGCTGGAGCGACTGCGCTCCTACCCGGGCATCGCCAAGCGCCTCGACGCGGGTGAACTCCGGCTGCACGGCTGGTACTACGAGGTCCACACCGGCATCACGCGCGAACACCGCGCCGAGTCCGGCACGTTCGAGACGCTTTGAGGGAGCTGATGACCGTGCTGTCGAAGTTCCCTTACCTGAGGCAGGACTTCCTCGCCTCCATCGTCGTCTTCCTGGTGGCGGTGCCGCTGTGCGTCGGCGTGGCCGTCGCCTCCGGCGTCCCGGCGGAGCTGGGTCTGGTGACCGGCATCGTGGGCGGCATCGTCACCGGGCTCATGCCCGGCAGCAGCCTTCAGGTGTCCGGTCCGGCCGCCGGCCTGACCGTGCTGGTCTTCGAGGCCGTCAGCGAGTTCGGGGTGGCCACGCTCGGCGTGATCGTGCTGATGGCCGGCCTGCTCCAGCTCGCCATGGGCTTCCTCGGGATAGGCCGCTGGTTCAGGGCGATATCGGTCTCGGTCGTCGAGGGCATGCTCTGCGGGATCGGCCTGGTGATCATCGCCGGTCAGATCTACGCGGCGGCGGGCCTGAAGGCCCCGCAGAGCGGTATCGACAAGATCGTGGGACTGCCCGGGGCGTTCGCCGACGCGTTGGGCGACACCGAGGCCTTGGCCTCCCTCGCGATCGGCGTCGGCACCATCGCCGTCATCGTGCTGTGGAAGAAGCTGCCGAAGGCGGTGCAGTCCGTGCCGGGCGCCCTCGCGGCGGTGGTCCTGGCCACGGTGACCTCCCTCGCCTTCAGCCTGCCGGTCGCCACCGTCCAGGTGGAGGGCCTGCTCAGTGTCGTCCAGCCGCCGGGCGCCGAGGCCTTCGGTGAGCTGGCCGGGCCTGCCATCTGGGGCACCATCATCGCCTTCGCGCTGATCTCCTCCGCGGAGAGCCTGTTCAGCGCGGCGGCCGTGGACCGGCTGCACGACGGTCCGCGCACCCAGTACGACAAGGAGACGATCGCCCAGGGCACGGGCAACACCGTCTGCGGACTGCTCGGCGCCCTGCCCATGACCGCGGTCATCGTGCGCAGCTCCGCCAACGTCAACGCGGGCGCGAAGACCAAGGCCTCGCGGGTGCTGCACGGAGTGTGGCTGCTGCTGTTCGCCGCCGCGATGCCGTGGGCCCTGGCGCTGATCCCGATCCCCGCCCTGGCCGGCATCCTCGTGCACGCGGGCTGGAAGCTGATCCCGTTCCGCCAGATCGGAGCCCTGTGGCGGGGCCACAGGGGTGAGGCACTGATCCTCGTGGTCACGGCGGTGGCGATCGTCACCGTGAACATGTTCGAGGGCGTCCTGATCGGCCTCGCCCTGTCGGTCGTCAAGACCGCCTGGGCGGCCTCGCACCTGAAGATGGAGGTCATAGACAAGGGCGCCGGCCCGATCCAGGTCTACCTGTCGGGCAACGCGACCTTCCTCAGGCTGCCGAAGATACTCGACAGCCTGGAGTCACTCCCCCAGGACCGGCCCATCGTGCTGGACCTGTCCGGTCTGCACCATCTGGACCACGCGTGCCGTACGGCGCTGGACAGCTGGGCCGAGCGGCACAGCACCTCCGGCACCGAACCGGTGAAGCTCACCAGCCCCTGACCGGCGCCTTCCGCCCGGTGTCCGCTCCGTCGCCCCATGGCCCCGGACCGGACACCGGGCATATCGTTGCAGGAGCAGACATCGCGGGCCTCTGGTGAGGAGGTCGTCATGCTCGAAGATCTCCTGGCGGCGGCCGCCGCGGCCGGTTCCGTGGGTGTGGTCTACCTCGCCGCGGCGGCTCGGGTCGTCAAGCAGTACGAACGCGGAGTGGTGCTGCGCCTCGGCCGGCTCAGGGGCGAGATACGGTCGCCCGGATTCACGCTGATCATTCCGTTCGTGGACCGGCTGCACAAGGTCAACATGCAGATCGTCACGATGCCGGTGCCGGCCCAGGAGGGCATCACCCGCGACAACGTGACCGTACGCGTGGACGCCGTCGTGTACTTCAAGGTGGTCGACGCGGCGAGCGCGCTGATCAAGGTCGAGGACTACAAGTTCGCGGTCTCCCAGATGGCCCAGACGTCACTGCGTTCGATCATCGGCAAGAGCGAGCTGGACGACCTGCTGTCCAACCGCGAGAAGCTCAACGAGGGCCTGGAACTGATGATCGACAGCCCGGCCGTCGGCTGGGGCGTACAGGTGGACCGGGTCGAGATCAAGGACGTGTCGCTGCCGGAGACGATGAAGCGCTCCATGGCCCGCCAGGCCGAGGCCGACCGCGAGCGCCGGGCCCGCGTCATCAACGCCGACGCCGAACTCCAGGCGTCGAAGAAGCTCGCCGAGGCGGCCCAGCAGATGGCGAACACACCAGCCGCGCTCCAGCTGCGGCTGCTCCAGACGGTCGTGGCGGTCGCCGCCGAGAAGAACTCCACGCTGGTGCTCCCGTTCCCGGTGGAGCTGCTGCGCTTCCTGGAGAGGGCACCCCAGGTCGCGGACCACACGCACACCCACGCCCAGGACCCGAACCACCCGCCGCTTCCCACACCGGAGCCTGGCCCCACCCCGGACGCGACCCAGCAGCCCGGCCTCACCCCGGGGGTGACACAGCCACCCGCTCCCACCCCGGGCCTCACCCAGCAGCCCGGCCCCACCCCGGGGGTGACACAGCAGCCGGGCCCCACCCCGGACGCGACCCAGCAGCCCGCTCCCGCCCCGGGCCTCACCCAGCAGCCCGGCCCCACCCCGGACGCGACCCAGCAGCCCGCTCCCACCCCGGGCCTCACCCAGCAGCCCGGCCCCACCCCGGACGCGACCCAGCAGCCCGGCCCCACCCCGGACGCGACCCAGCAGCCCGGCCTCACCCCGGGGGTGACACAGCCACCCGCTCCCACCCCGGGCCTCACCCAGCAGCCCGGCCCCACCCCGGACGCGACCCAGCAGCCCGCTCCCACCCCGGGCCTCACCCAACTGCCGGGCCCCGCTCCAGGCCTCACGGCGCAGCCGGACGAAACCGCGAGCCTCACGCGGCAGTCCGACGGCAACCCGGCCCACGCACAGGAACCGCACCCCACCCCGGGCCCCACCGACGGTCCGTGACAGGTGCTACGCGCGTGGTTCCGGCGACCGGCGGTAGCTGATAGACACGGCGAGGTCACTGTCCTGTCCGCCAGCAGGAAGGTTTCCCATGTCCGTGACACGCCGTCACGTCCTCGCCCGCACCGGTGCCCTGGGAGCGGGCATCGCGTTCTCCGGCGCCCTGTCCGAGCTGTTCACCGGTACGGCCGCCGCCCAGCACCTGGGCCACACCGGCTACGGCCCCCTCGTACCCGACCCGAAGGGTCTGCTCGACCTGCCGGAAGGTTTCCGCTACCGGGTTCTCTCCCGTGAGGGCGACCCACTGCCCTCCGGCGAGGGCCGTGTCCCCTCCAACCACGACGGCATGACGGCCCTCCCCGGCCGCCACGGCCGGGTCCACCTCGTCCGCAACCACGAGAACCGCGCCACGGCGAAGATCCCCGTCCCGGTGGTCGAGGGCCTGACCTACGACCCGGCGGCCAAGGGCGGCTGTACGGCGCTGACGCTGGACTCCGGCGGCCAAGTCCGGTCCGAGCGGGTCGCCCTCGCCGGTACGGCCGTCAACTGCGCGGGCGGCCCCACCCCCTGGCGCACCTGGCTGACCTGCGAGGAGACCGAGGAGAGAGCGGGCACCGGCGGCTACGCCAAGGACCACGGCTTCGTCTTCGAGGTCGACCCGGCCGACCCGCGCCGCACCGGCGCGGTCCCGTTGACCGCGATGGGCCGCTTCCAGCACGAGGCGGTCGCGATCGACCCCCGCACCGGAGTCGTCTACGAGACGGAGGACGCCTTCGTCAAGCCCTTCGGCCTCTTCTACCGGCTCCTGCCCGAGAAGCCGCTCGGCGGGACGGGTTCCCTGCGGGCGGGCGGCCGGTTGCAGGCGATGCGCGTGCCCGGCGTACCCGACCTGTCGTCGATCCAGGAGACCGGCGCGTGCTTCGACGGCGTCGAGTGGGTGGACGTACCGGACCCGCTCGCCGCCGAGACCCCCGTCCGCCTCCAGGACTACGGCCCGAGGGGCATCACACGCGCGCAGAAGCTGGAGGGCTGCTACTGGGGTGGCCGCGGCGTGTACTTCGTCTCCTCGTACGCCCGCAGCAGGGACGGCTCGGCGGCCGACCACTTCGGCCAGGTCTGGCGCTACGACCCGGCGGCGCGCCGCCTCACCCTGGTGATCGTGTTCGGTCCGGACACCGACGTCCGGCTCCCCGGCGAGTCCCCGGACAACGTCTGCCTCGCGCCCGGTGGTGGCCTGATGGTCTGCGAGGACGGCAGCGGCGCTCAGCACGTCTTCGGTGTCACCCGCCGGGGCGAGGTGTACACGCTGGCCCGCAACCGGCAGAACACCGGCACCCCCGAGGCGCCGGAGTGGGGTGAGTTCGCGGGCGTCACGTTCTCGCCGGACGGCGAGACGATGTACGTCAACTGCTACAGGCCGGGCACGACGTTCGCGGTGCGCGGTCCGTGGCGGAGGCCGCCGGCCGGGTGACCCGCCCGTCGCGTCGACACTCGCTCCGCCCCGTTTGTCATATTTTCATACGGTGATCCCTTACGCACGAAGAGTCATCACCGTCTGCGTACTGGGGGCCGGCCTGGCTGCCTGCGGCACCGCGGAGGCGCCGCAGGGCAGCCGGGTGGTGGTCCCCTCGACGCCCACTCCCTCCCCCTCGGCGCCTCCCACGCTCGCCCCCGGCCCCGCGGGCCTCACGCCGGTGTTCACCAACGGCCCACGGGCCAACGGCAAGATCGTCGCCCTCACCTTCGACGCCGACATGACCGCCGATCAGGGACGCCGGGCAGCCAAGGGCGAACGCTTCGACAATCCGCAGCTGATCGCGACGCTGCGGGCACTGAAGGTGCCGGCGACCGTGTTCATGACCGGCCGCTGGGCGGAGGAGTACCCGATCCAGGCCCGAAGCATCGGCCGGGACCCGCTCTTCGAGGTCGCCAACCACTCCTACAGCCACTACGCCTTCACCGGCGACTGCTACGGGCTGCCGACCATCGACGAGGACCGGATGCGGGCCGACGTGGAGCGGGCGTACACGGCGTTCCGCCGGGCGGGCGTGCCGGACGTGAAGCCGTACTTCCGGTTCCCCGGCGGCTGCTACGACCAGCGGGCGCTGCGGGCGCTGAGTGCCACCGGTGTGACGGCGGTGCAGTGGGACGTGGTGGGCGGGGACGCGTTCGCGACGGATGCGGACGCGGTGGCCCGGCAGGTGCTTGAGGGGGTGCGGCCGGGGTCGGTCGTCGTGCTGCACTGCACGCGCAGCGCGGCGCCGACGACCGAGCGGGCGGTTCGGGCGATCGTGCCGGAGCTGCGGCGGCAGGGGTATCGGTTTGTGAAGGTGTCCGAGCTGATCGGGGCGGTGGCCTCCGGCGGGGTTTCGTGAGGACGGCTTGTTTCGGGGTAGTGCCGTTTGAGTTCGGGGTGCGGGTGGTGGGGGGCTGGGCGCGCCCACGCGGCGGAGCCGCATATCGACACAGCCCCGCGCCCCTGGGGTTGGCACACTGGACGGCGTGAATAGTGAACCGCCTGTTGATCACCATCCCGAAACCAACGCTCGTGATGCCGCGCCGCAGTTTGTGTTGCCTCTTGTCGTGCGGATCGAAAAGGGGGCGCCTCCCGCGCGGACCGATGCCCTGGAGACCGCCGCCCGTGCCGTGCTCGTCATGCTCGGTGATGAGCGGTCGGTGGGTGACGGGGAGTGGGCGCAGGCCGTGCGGGACTGGCAGGACGCGCGGATTCGGAAGGTGGTGCGGCGGGCCCGGGGGGCCGAGTGGCGGCGGGCCGAGGCGTTGCCCGGGATCACGGTGACGGGGAAGTCGGCGGAGGTGAGGGTGTTTCCGCCGGTTCCCCTGGACGGGTGGCCCAAGGAGCTGGCGCGGCTTCAGGTCTCCGGCACCGATCTCGACGATCCGGAGCCGCCGGTCGAGGCGGACCCGGGTGCGCCGGTGCTGTGGCTGAATCCGCAGGTCGAGATGTCGGCCGGCAAGGCGATGGCCCAGGCCGGGCACGGCGCCCAACTCGCCTGGTGGGAACTGTCGGAGGAGGAGCGCGCCGTCTGGCGCGACGCGGGGTTCCCCCTCGCGGTCCGGACCGCGGAGCCGACTCGCTGGCGTCGACTCACCACGTCCGGGTTGCCGTTGGTGCGCGATGCCGGATTCACCGAGATCCCCGCCGGTAGCTGCACCGTCGTCGCCGATCATCCGGCGCTGCGCGGGGGTGTTTGAACAACCGGGGCGTGTGCCGCGTACCTCCAGGCGGCGGCCCGTCGCAACCTCAAATGTTCCTCTGAAGGCACACGCGGCAGGGTTCGGGCCCCGGTGGCGGGGCCATACCCCCCTCACGCCGGAAACAGCGGTCCGTCGAAGGAGACGACACAGCGGATCCAGGTGCATGACAGCGGTGAAGGAGGGGGTCATGGAGCGACTGGGAACCGGAATCGGGTGGCGGCCGGAGATCGCGGACGCCGTGGAGGGTATGCCGGGCATCGACTGGGTCGAGGTCGTCGCCGAGAACGTCTGCCCCGGCCACCTTCCCGACTCGCTGCTGCGGCTGCGCGAGCGCGGGGTGACCGTCGTCCCGCACGGCGTCTCCCTCGGCCTCGGTGGCGCCGACCGGCCCGACCCGGCGCGTCTCACGGCCCTCGCCGAACGGGCGGAGGCGCTCGGCTCGCCGCTGGTCACCGAGCACATCGCGTTCGTCCGGGCGGGCGGCCCGCTCACCGCGTCCCCGCGCCTGGAGGCCGGACACCTGCTGCCCGTGCCGCGCACGCGGGACGCCCTCGACGTGCTGTGCGAGAACGTCCGCATCGCGCAGGCGGCGCTGCCGGTGCCGCTCGCCGTGGAGAACATCGCCGCGCTCATCTCCTGGCCGGGCGAGGAGATGACCGAGGGGCAGTTCCTGTACGAGCTGGCCGACCGGACCGGCGTACGGCTCCTGATCGACGTGGCGAACCTGCACACCAACCACGTCAACCGGGGCGAGGACCCGGCCAAGGCGCTCGCCGAGCTGCCACTTGAGGCCATCGCGTACGTCCATGTCGCGGGCGGCTTCGAACGCGACGGCGTCTGGCACGACAGCCACGCCCACCCGGTCCCCCGGCCGGTCCTCGACATCCTGACCGACCTCGCCTCCCGCGTCTGCCCGCCCGGCGTCCTGCTGGAACGGGACGAGAACTTCCCGGAACCGGCCGAGCTGAAGCGGGAGTTGGCGGAGATTCGGGCGGCGCTGGAGGAGGGAGGCCGGGCCCGGACGGCGATACCGGCGGCTTCCGTGGAGTCGGCCGCCACGGCTCGCGCGGCCGCGCGCGGTGCCGCGGACTCCACCGGGGAACCCGCCCGTCAGCGCCTCGCCCTCGCCCAGGCCGCGCTGCTCTCCGCGCTGGTGGCCGGTACCCCCGTGCCCGAAGGGTTCGACCGGGTGCGGCTCGGGGTGCAGGCGCGGGCGCTGTCCGGGAAGCGGGCGGATGTGGTGGCGAAGGTCGCGCCGGAGCTGCCCGAGATACTGGGGGCCGCCTACCGGCCCGCCTTCCTCGCATACGCCCAGCGGCAACCGATGACCGGGGGCTACCGGCGGGACGCGCTGGACTTCGCCGAGCGGTTGCTGCTGGCCGGCCGGCCGCAGGAGGCGCGGGCGCGGCGGGAGTTGCGGGAGTGGTGGCTGGAGCGGTCCGGTTCTGCGCCGCGTCCGCGCTCGCGGATGGCGCGGGCCCGCCGGGTGCTGCTGCGCCGCTGAGCGGATCGCACCATCCCGGTTCCCTTGCAGGGCCCCGCAGATTAAACGGAACGTCACATACCGACAACGCTCGGTCCCGAAATGTGAACAAGGCATGGAGTTTCCCAGTCGGTTGGCATAGAAACGCGGCATGTTCTGGGTCCTCCTTCTGTTGTTGGCCTGGGCCGTGGCCGGCCTGGCCTGCACCCGGCTGTGCCTGGCCGCCGTACGGGCCGCGGGCGTCGACACGGAAGCGGGCGGGACACACGATCTGACGCTGTACGAGGCGGCGTTCCTGTCGGGCGGTCCGGCGCGGGTCGCCGATCTGACGCTGGTGTCGATGGCGCGCCAGCGGCGGCTGCTCCTCGCGCACACGGGCTGGGCGACGGTCGTGGACCCGCGTGGGCGCGACGACATCGAGCGGTCGGTGATAGGGGTGATCGGGCCGGAGGGGCAGTCGCCCATCGCTCCGGTACGGGCCGCGGCCGCCGCCACCGACGCGATGCACGGCCTCGCCGACCGGCTCGTCAGGGCCGGTCTCGCCGTGCCGGCCGGGGCGGGGACCACCGTCGGGGCCGGGGTGCGCCGGGTGCGGCTCGCCGCGCTGACCGTGTCGGCGCTCGGGGTGGCCGCGCTGCTGATGCCGGCTCAGGACGAGGTGCCGCGGCATCTGATCGCCCTCTGGTTCGCCCTGCCGCTGGTCCTCTGCCTGAGCTGCCTCGCCCTGGCCCGGATCGAGGCCCACCCGTACTCGCGCTGGGCCTCACCGGCCGGTCAGCGGCTGCTGGGTGCGCTGGCCCGGCACCCGGCCGACGCCGGGGACGAGCGCGCCTACCTCACCTCGGTCGCCGTACGCGGCATCCGCGCGGTCGGTGAGCCGGACCTGCGGGCGGCCTTCGCGCATCGCGGCCCGTACCGGCGCGGCTGACGCGGACTCCGGGGGTTCCCGAAGGGCGTATGGGCGCATTGGGGCCGACACCGGCCGCCTGTGCTTGCCTTTGCCAACAATCGTACGAAACATCCCTTCTGTCGCTGCCGCGCACCGAAGGGATACGCGATGAGAGCTGCCGCCCTCTACACGGCCGCCGGTTCCCTGCTCCTCACCACCCTCGCCGCCACCCCGGCCGGCAGCGCACCGGCCGGCCCGGACGCGGCGGCCGAGCTGCGCGGCACCGCCGTGGCCGCCGCGCGTGCCGCGACGGCCGGGATCGACTTCGGTCGGTGCGCCGACCCGCAGGGCCTGCTGAAGGACATGGAGTGCGGCACGGTCACCGTCCCGCTCGACTACGCGCGGCCCGACGGCAAGCAGATCCGGCTCGCCGTCAGCCGGGTGCGGGCCACCCATCGGGATCCGCACAACAGCAAGCGCAGGGTGCCCCGTCAGGGCGCCCTGGTCTACAACCCGGGCGGTCCCGGCTCCTCCGGCCTGCTCTTCCCGCTGGTCGACGTGCTCCCCGAGTGGAAGCGCCTGACCGCCGCGTACGACCTGGTCGGCTACGACCCGCGCGGGGTCGGCCGCTCCGCGCCGCTGTCCTGCCAGGACCTCAAGGAGCACGTCAAGGGCCCCACGGCCGCGCCGACTTACCCCTCGGAGTCGTTCAAGAAGGAGCGCATCGCGCAGGCGAAGGCCTACGCGCGCGGGTGCGCGCAGCGGTCGGGCAGCGCGCTGAGGCACTACCACTCCCTGAACAACGCCCGCGACCTGGACGTGCTGCGCGCCGCGCTGGGCGAGGAGAAACTGACGTTCGTGGGCTCGTCGTACGGCAGCTACTTCGGGGCGCTGTACGCGACCCTGTTCCCCTCGCACGTACGGCGGATGGTGTTCGACGCGGCGGTGAACCCCGACCCGGCGCAGATCTGGTACCGCAACAACCTCGACCAGTCGGCCGCGTTCGAGGGGCGCTGGGCGGACATGAAGGAGTGGATCGCCAGGCACCACGGCGTGTACGGGCTGGGCGCCACACCCCGGGAGGTGCAGCGCGGCTACGACACCGCGCGGGCGCGGCTCGCCCGGAACCCGGCGGGCGGGAAGGTCGGGCCGGGGCAGTTGCAGAGCGCGTTCCTGGAGGCCGGTTACTACGACGACCACTGGCCGCTGCGGGCCGAGGCGCTGTCGGCGTATCTGAAGGGTGACCCGCAGCCGCTGATCGACCTGGCGGCGCCGCGCGAGGAGGCGGCGGCGGAGGCGGAGAACTCCCGCGCCGTCTACACGGCCGTCGAGTGCAACGACGGGCCCTGGCCGACGCAGTGGAAGGTGTGGAACCGGGACAACACGCGGCTCGCGCGCGTGGCGCCGTTCGAGACGTGGCACAACGTGTGGCTGAACCTGCCGTGCGCGTACTGGCAGGCCCCGCGTCAGCGGCCGCTCGATGTGCGGACCGGGCCGGGCGAGCTGCCGCCGACGCTGATCCTGGCCGCCGAGCGGGACGCCGCCGCCCCCTACGACGGCGCCCTCGAACTCCACCGCCGGCTGTCCGGCTCGGTCCTGGTCACCGAGCGGGACTCCGGAACGCACGGCATGGCGGGCGGCCCCAACCCGTGCGTCAACGCCCACCTGGACGCCTACCTGCTGCAGGGCCGCCTCCCGGAGCGCCGGGCGTCCTGCGGACCGCGCCCGGAGCCCGAGCCGTCGGTTGCCGGGTGACGCCGGCCGCGGCTCCGCCGCGACGGAGGCGTCAGGCCAGCCCGGCGACCAGGTCGGCGACGGACTTGCGGCGGCCGGTGAAGAACGGCACCTCCTCGCGGACGTGCAGCCGGGCCTCCGAGCCACGCAGGTGACGCATGAGGTCGACGATGCGGTACAGCTCGTCGGCCTCGAAGGCGAGGAGCCACTCGTAGTCGCCGAGGGAGAAGGAGGCGACCGTGTTGGCGCGCACGTCCGGGTAGCCGCGGGCCATCTTGCCGTGGTCGGCGAGCATCCGGCGGCGGTCCTCCTCCGGCAGCAGGTACCAGTCGTAGGAGCGCACGAACGGGTAGACGCTGACGTAGGCGCGGGGCGTCTCGTCGGCGAGGAACGCCGGGATGTGGCTGCGGTTGAACTCGGCGGGGCGGTGCAGCGCCATGTTCGACCACACCGGCTCCAGGGCGCGGCCCAGCCTGGTGCGGCGGAAGAGGTTGTACGCCTCCTGCAGCTGGTCGCTGGTCTCGGCGTGCCACCAGATCATCAGGTCGGCGTCGGCGCGCAGCCCGGAGAGGTCGTAGGTGCCGCGGACGGTGACGTCCTTGGCGGCGAGCTGGTCGAACAGCTCCTGGACCTCTTCGGCGTAGCCCGCGCGGTCCTCGGGCAGCACGTCCTTCAGCTTGAACACGGACCACAGGGTGTAGCGGATGACCTCGTTGAGGTCCTTGGCCAGCTTGCCCTTGTTCGGGATCCGGTCGGGGGCGGGGGTGGAGGCGTCGTCACTCATGTCCCTTATTCTCCCGCTCCGCCGTGCAGGCTCTGCACCGGGTGGGCGGTGAGCTCCTGCACAGCCGCGAGATCGCCGTGGATCCGGTCGACCGCCGCGTACGCGCCGGCGACGCACGCCGGGATGCCCACCCCGTCGTACACCGCGCCGCACACGGCGAGGCCCGGGAGCTTGGCGACGTGCTCGCGGATGCGGGCCACGCGCGCGTGGTGGCCGACGGGGTACTGGGGCAGGCCCGCGTCCCAGCGCGTGACGCGGGTGGCGACGGGCGTGGCGTCCAGGCCTGTGGCCGCTTCGAGGTCGCGTCGGGAGACGGCCACCAGGTCGGCGTCGTCACGGCGGAGGATCTCCGTCTCGCCGTACCGCCCGACGGAGGTGCGCAGCACGATCAGGTCCGGGTCGTCGTCGGCGATCCAGCCCCACTTCTGGGAGGCGAACGTGGATGCCTTGATGGTCCGCCCGTCGACCGGCGGCACCAGGAAGCCGCTGCCCTCGGGCAGCCGCGCCTCGGACCTGCGGTAGGCGAGGGTGACCAGCGCCATCGACGCGTACTCCACGGCGGCCAGCTCGGTCGCGGCCGCCGGGGCCTCCGCGCGCAGCAGCTCGGCGGCGGCCGGCGCGGGCGCGGCGACGATCACCGCGTCGGCGTGCAGGACCCGGTCGCCGGCCACGACCCGCCAGCCCGTACGGCCCGCCCGGCGCAGCTCCGTCACGCGGGCTCCGGTCACGATCTCGCCGCCGCGTGCCCGCACCGACTCGGCGACGGCGACCGGCAGGCTGCCCACTCCGCCCTCGATGCCCATGAACACCGGACCGGTCTGGGGGGCGGCCGCCGCCTTGGCCTGGATCTCCCGGACCGCCTCGGTGAGCGAGTCGTGCTCCTGCGCGGCCTGGAACAGCTGGGGGACGGCCGAGCGCATCGAGATGCGGTACGCGTCGCCCGCGTAGACACCGCCCAGCAGCGGCTCCACCAGCCGGTCGACGACCTCGCGGCCGAGGCGCGCCGCGACGAACCCGCCCACCGCCACGTCGTCGCCGACCTCCGTGCGAGGCAGGTCGGCGTCGCGCTCGATGCGCGCCAGGCCCTCCTCGGACAGCACGCCGGCGAGCGCCACCGCCGTGCCCGGCACGCCCATGACGTGGCCCTTGGGCATCGGGCGCAGGGCGCCGCGGGTCCACAGGGCGGCGGTCGCGGTGGCCGGTGGCTGGAGCCGGTCCTCGAGGCCCACCTCGCGCGCGAGGGTGACCGCCTCGGGCCGGCGGGCCAGCATCGACTCCGCGCCCAGGTCCACGCGCACGCCCGCGATCTCGCCGGGCAGCAGCTTGCCGCCGATCCGGTCGGAGGCCTCCAGCACGGTCACCCGCGCCCCGCGCCCCAGCAGCCGGTGAGCGGCGGCCAGGCCGGCGATTCCGGCTCCGATGACGACGACCTGCCCGGCGTCCGTGCGTGCTGCGTTCATGGATCCACCTTCTCAGACACCACTGACAGTCACCCCTGCCGCCCCGTGGCCGCGCCGAGTCCCGACCGTGACCGCATCGGGACCGCACGGGTCCAACGTCCCGGCCCGCCCCGGCGTCGAAGGAGCGTCAGTTGTCACGACCCTCGGGGGTACGCCCACATGCGCGCATCACGTTCCGCACGACACTCCGCGCCACGCCCGGTCCGGGCCCTGGCGGGGATCCTGCTCGCCGCCGCTCTCGCACTGACGGGATGCAGCGGCGCGGACGACACCACCTCCTCCGCCGCCGGGGGTGACGCGGGCGCCGCCCAGGACCGGGCCGTGGCACCCGGCGCCAAGGAGGGCGCCTTCGACAGCGGCAGCCAGTCCGGCGCCGACAGGGCCCCGGACGCGCCCCGGCCGCCCGCGAGCCACATCATCCGCACCGCTTCCCTGACCGTGCAGGTCAAGGACGTGCCCAAGGCCCTGGACGAGGCCCGTACGACCGCCGAGACCGCGGGCGGCTTCGTGGGCAGCGAGACCACCACCCGGGACGAGCGCGGCAACGAGCGCACCCGGGTCGTCCTGCGGGTGCCCGTCGACAAGTACGAGGACGTCCTCACCGATCTGGAGGGCGCGGGCAAGCTCCTCGACCGCGCCGCGAAGGCGACGGACGTCACCGACCAGGTCGTCGACGTGGAGAGCCGTATCAAGACCCAGCGCGCCAGCGTCGCCAGGATCCGCGAGCTGATGGACCAGGCGACCCGGCTGAGCGACGTGGTGGAGCTGGAGGGCGAGCTGAGCAGCCGCCAGGCCGACCTGGAGGCGCTGCTCGCCCAGCAGGCGTCCCTGAAGGACCGCACGAGCCTGGCCACCATCACCCTGTCGCTGTCCGAGACGCCGGTGAAGAAGGCCGCGAAGGAGGACGAGGACCCCGGGTTCACGGACGCGCTGGCGGGCGGCTGGGGCGCGTTCGTGACGATGCTGCGCTGGATCGTCGTGGCCCTGGGCGCGGTGCTGCCGTTCGCGGCCCTGGCGGCGCTTGTCGTCCTGGTCTGGCTGCGTCTCGTACGGCCCCGCAGGACGCGCCGCACGGCCACGGCGTCCGCGACGACCGCGCTGGGGCCGCTGCCGACGGCACGGCAGGCTCCGGAGCCGACGACCGGCTCCGCGCGGGCGGAGGAGCGGGGCGAGCAGGACTGAAATGCCCGGCGGCCGTAGCGTGTTCGCATGAACATGAGCGGCGCGAGCGGTACCAGAGAGCGACTGGTCGTGGTCGGCGGCGACGCCGCGGGCATGTCCGCGGCGTCCCAGGCCCGCAGGCTGAAGGGCCCGGACGAGCTGGAGATCGTGGCTTTCGAGCGCGGCCACTTCACCTCCTACTCGGCGTGCGGCATCCCGTACTGGGTGGGCGGCCAGGTCTCCGACCGCGACGAGCTGATCGCGCGCACGCCCGAGGAGCACCGCGCGCGGGGCATCGACCTGCGGCTGCGCACGGAGGTCGTGGAGATCGACGTCGACGCGGGGCGGGTACGCGCGCGTGACGTCGATTCGGGGGCCGAGTCCTGGACGTCGTACGACAAACTCGTGATCGCCACCGGCGCCCGGCCGATCCGCCCCGACATGCCCGGCGTCGACGCCCCCGGCGTGCACGGGGTGCAGACCCTGGACGACGGCCAGGAGCTGCTGGACACCCTCACACGCGCGCGTGGGCGGCGTGCGGTGGTCGTCGGGGCCGGGTACATCGGTGTCGAGATGGCCGAGGCGCTGATCAACCGCGGCTACGAGGTGACGGTCGTCAACCGGGGCGCGGAGCCGATGTCCACGCTCGACGCGGACATGGGGCGGCTGGTGCACCGGGCCATGGAGGGCATGGGCATCGCCATGGTCAACGACGCCGAGGTCACCAAGATCCTCACCGGGGACGACGGGTGGGTGCGGGCGGTGGCCACGGAGGACGCCGAGTACCCGGCGGACGTGGTGGTGCTCGGCATCGGCGTACGCCCCGAGACGACGCTCGCCGAGGCGGCGGGGCTGCCTCTCGGGGAGCACGGCGGGCTGCTCACCGATCTGGCGATGCGGGTGCGCGGTCACGAGAACATCTGGGCCGGCGGTGACTGCGTGGAGGTTCTCGACCTGGTCGCCGGGCGGGAGCGGCACATCGCCCTCGGCACGCACGCCAACAAGCACGGACAGGTCATCGGCATGAACGCCGGCGGCGGATATGCGACGTTTCCCGGGGTTGTCGGGACCGCGGTGAGCAAGGTGTGCGACCTGGAGATCGCGCGGACCGGGTTGCGGGAGAAGGACGCGCGGCGGGCGGGGCTGCGGTTCGAGGCGGTCACCATCGAGTCCACCAGCCGGGCCGGGTACTACCCCGGCGCGTCCCCGATGACCGTGAAGATGCTCGCCGAACGCCGCACGGGGCGGCTGCTCGGCGTGCAGATCGTCGGCCGGGAGGGGGCGGGCAAGCGGGTGGACGTCGCGGCGGTGGCGCTCACGGCCGGGATGACGGTGGAGCAGATGACGGCACTGGACCTGGGGTACGCGCCGCCGTTCTCGCCGGTGTGGGATCCGGTGCTGGTCGCGGCCCGCAAGGCATCAAAGGCGGTAGGGCAGCGAACCTGAGGGGCGCGGGGAACTGCGCGACCAGCCACAGACAACCCGCACCCGGCAAACCACCCGCACACCCTCTACGCCGTCCCGTTGATCCGGTCGATCGCCTGCCGCGCCTGCTCGGACGGCGGCCTGGACGGCAACGACGACACCGACGCAGCCGCCGGCATGGCACTCGGCTGCGCCCCCGCCGGTTTCGCGTGCGCCCCCGGGGAAACGGACCGCAACCGGTGGCTCACCGCCTCGTCCAGCGTCACCGGTCGCTGCAACTGCGCCGCCATACGGCCGGCCTCCTGGCCGAGTCGGGCGACGTCCTCCCAGGGGAGGTGGACCACCAGCGCGAGCTGCGCCTCGCCGTCGGGGGTGGCTTGCATCGGAGGAGTAACTCGGTCGTTCATCGCCTGTCCTCACCTCGTCCCGCGACGCGCCTCGCCGTGCCGCGGCCGGTCGAGGAGACATACGCACACCCGGGCGGCCGCGTTCACCGGTTCGGCGGGCGCATCGAGGGCACTACTTCCTTGTGGTGATCCCCGTCCATGACGTGAACCCCGCGCGCCGCACGCCCTGGGTGACGTACGCGCTGATCGCGACGAACGTCGTCGTGTTCCTGTTCATGCCCGGCCTCGCGGGTTCGGTGGCGGGTGACAGCAGTCTGGCGCAACTGTGCCATCTCCAGGCGTTCCTGGACCGGTACGCGGTGGTGCCCCAGGAACTGATTCACCATCAGTTGCCACGCCTGGTGCCCACGGGCGACATCGCGGTCGGCCCGCAGGGCCCGGGCTGCGTGGTGGGCCCGCCGACGTACGACAAGTCGCCCGAACTGAGCGTGCTCACGGCGATGTTCCTGCACGGCAGCTGGCTGCATCTGCTGGGCAACATGCTCTTCCTGCTGATCTTCGGCAACAACATCGAGGACCGCATGGGGCATGTGCGCTTCGCGCTGTTCTACGGCGTCTGCGGCTATGCGGCGTCGTACGGCTTCGCGCTCCTGAACTCCGAGTCCGGCGAGCCGTTGATCGGCGCCTCGGGGGCGATCGCCGGTGTACTGGGCGCCTATCTGGTGCTGTACCCGAAGGCCAGGGTGTGGGTGCTGGTCCCGTTCCTGATCTTCCTGCCGCTGAGGTTGCCGGCCTGGCTGGTGCTGGGCGGCTGGTTCGGGCTCCAGGCGGTGTACTCCGCCGGCGAGGGCGTCTCCGACGCGGGCACCGTGGCGTACGCGGCGCACATCGTCGGCTTCCTGGTCGGCATGCTGCTCGCCTGGCCCCTGAAGCCGGGCACGCCCCCGCCGCCGGAACCGCGCGGGCTGCTGTTCGGCAGGCGCGCGCGACCGGGTTGGTGAGGAGAAGGGCCCGGACGATGGTGGTGGTCCCGGGTCATGGGTGCGGAGGCGGTGGGCGTGGGCGAGGCCGGCCGCCGCGGTGACCGGCAGGAGCCAGGGCAGGTTGTTGACGACTGCGGAGGTGGAGCCCGTGACCAGGGAGAACTTCGACAGCAGAAGCACCAGCGTGCCGGTCAGACCGGCGGTGGCCAGGAGCGGGGCGACGACGGTCCGCCACCAGTGGCGCTCGGGGTCGTGGCGGAAGTAGGCGATCACGGAGAGGCTCACCGCGACCTGGAGCGCGACGATCCCCACCGTTCCGAAGCCGAGCATGGTGGTGGCGAGGTTGGTGTAGGGGTGGGCGCCGGCGAGCGCGAAGGCCGCGCAGACCAGGGCCGTCACCGTGATCTGGGCCAGGCTCGCGAGGTGCGGGGAGGCGTGCCGCGGGTGGGTCCGGGCCAGCGCGCCCGGCAGGATCCGCTCACGGCCGAGGGCGAACAGGTAGCGGTTGGCCGCGGTGTGCAGGCCCAGCAGGGCGCCGAACAGGCTCGTGCACAGCAGGATCTGCATGACGGTGGTGATCCCACCGCCGAGGTAGTGGCCGGCGAGGTTGAAGAAGAGGTCGCCGAGCTGGGTCCCGGCCGCCCCGCTGAGGCCGTCCGCACCGACCGCGCCCACCCCCACCCAGCTCATCAGGGCGAAGAAGACGGTGATGAGGACGACCGAGGAGTACGTCGCCACGGGCACGCTGCGCCGGGGCGTACGGCTCTCCTCGCCGTACAGCGCCGCGGCCTCGAACCCGACGTACGAGATGAGGGCGAACATCAACGCCACGCCGAGTCCCGGGGCGACCACGGTGTGCGGGGCGAAGGACGTGGCCGGGAAGGCGGCGGTGCCGTGGTCGGCGACGACGGCGACGCCGAGCACGAGCAGGACGGCGACCTCGGCGATCATCAGGACGGCGAGCAGCCGGGCGCTGAGGTCGATGTGCCGGTACCCCATGAGGCCGGCCAGCGCGATGCCCGCCGAGGTCCACACCGTCCACGGCACATGCCAGCCGTGGGAGGCGGCGGCCAGTTCGGCGAAGTAGCCGAGGGCGCCGGCGACGCCGGCCACGGCGGCGCTGTAGGACAGCACCGCCACCAGCCCGCCCGCCACGGCGAGGTGCCGTCCCAGTCCGCGTTCGATGTAGGCGTAGAAGCCGCCCGTGTTCACCACCCTGCGGCTCAGGGCGGCGTAACCGACCGAGAAACAGAGCAGGGTGAGTCCGGCCAGTACGAAGGCCGCCGGCACGCCGGCCCCGTTGCCGATGGCGTAGGCGAGGGGGACGGACCCGACGACGCCGGACATGGGGGCCGCCGCCGCGGCCACCAGGAACACGATCTTCGGCGTCGTCAGGGAGCCCCGCAGCGGCGTCGTCCCGTGCGCGGCCATCCGGGTCACCGCGTGGTGCGGATCAGCTCGACGGCTTCCGGGATGCCCATGTACGGCAGCCGTACCTCGGCCATGTCGTCGGTCCAGCGCTCGGCGAGGTCGTAGCGCTGCTTCGGGGTGGTCTCCAGAAGCCTGCAGCCGGGGAAGACCTCGTAGTCGCGCAGCAGTTCGGCGTGGGCGCCCATGCCCTGCTGGAACAGTTCCTCGCGTTCCAGGACGAACTCCTCCGCGGGCAGCTCGTCCCAGAGCGCGCGGCCGCGGCGGATGAGTTCGATCAGGCGCGGCCGGTACTCGGGGCAGCGCGCCAGGTGCTCACGGACGATGGAGCTGCCGACGGTGAGGTGACGGATCTCGTCGATCGACGCGCCGCGGGCGATCTCGGCGGCGGCCGGGTCGAGCAGGGTCCACTTGCGCTCGCTCAGTTCGGCGGCCGGCGCGAGCACGCCCTCGATCACGATGGTGAACACGGCGACCGCGCCGATGAAGTCGCCCTCGTCACGCACGACGGAGGTGGCGAACTCGGCGATGGGGTTGAGCACGCGTCGGGTGTAGTCGGTGCCCTGTTCGGCGATGAAGTCGAGCAGGCCCTCGGCGGGGACGCCCAGGTCTGTCAGGTGGTCGCGGAAGATCAGGGCGTGGCGGGCCTCGTCCACCACCTGGGTGACGAAGAACTCCTGCTCGACGACGCCGGGGGCGCCGATGACGTAATTGGACAGGACGCTCACGGCGCGGGACTCGGCGAGCGAGCGGTTGCCGAGTTCCAGGACGAGCGCGTCGCGCAGCGGGCCGGGCTCGCGCATGTGGTCGGGGGTGGTGGTGGCGTGCCCGCGGCGGGCGCGGCCGCGCAGGGTGCCCTGGGCCACCGCCGACAGCCAGTAGGCGAGGTCGCACTCTTCGGCGGTCAGGGTCATCTCCTGCGCGCCGTCGAGCAGGTTCGGAGCGCGGTCCCAGTCGGCCTCGACGGGTATCTCGACAGTCATGACACCTCACTGCGGGAAGGGGTGGTGGACGGAGCGGGGGCGGGCACGGACGGTGACGGGGTGACCTCCGCGTCGTGCAGCCGGCCGGCGAAGCTGAGCATGGGAGAGCCGGTGGCGTGGGAGCCGCCGGTCACCTCGGCGAGCAGCAGGTCGTGGTCGCCGACCCGGTGGCGGTGCAGCACCCGGCAGGAGAGGTGGGCGAGGCTGCCGGAGAGCAGGGGGGCGCCGCTGGACGCGTCGGTGGACCAGTCCAGCTGCTCGAACTGGGCGCGGCCGAGCGGGCGTTGCGGGTCGGCGAAGTGACGGGCCACGGCCGTCTGGCCGGAGCCGAGGACGTTGACGGAGAAGGTTCCGGTCCGGCGGACGATCGAGCCGAACGAGGACTGCGGGCGCAGGCAGACGCCGATGACGAGCGGATCGCGGGAGACCGCGACCACGGCGCTCGCCGTGGTGCCGTGCGGGACGCCGTCCCGGCTGACGGTCAGCACGGTGACCCCGGAGGCGACCTGGCGCAGCGCCCGGCGGGCGGCGTCGACGGGCGGGTTCCCGACGGGGCCGGCACGGCGGGAGTCCGACGCCGGGGCGGAGTGACGGCGCCCGGGGTCGGCGGGGGTGCGGTCGGTACCGCCGGCGAGCCGGCGCCCGGGGTCGGCGGCGGTGCGGTCGGCACCGCCCGCGAGCCGGCGCCCGGGGTCCGCGGCGGTGCGGTCGGCACCGCCCGCGAGCCGGCGCCCGGGGTCGGCGGCGGTGCGGTCGGCACCGCCCGCGAGCCGGCGCCCGGGGTCCGCGGCGGTGCGGTCGGCACCGCCCGCGAGCCGGCGCCCGGGGTCGGCGGCGGTGCGGTCGGCACCGCCCGCGAGCCGGCGCCCGGGGTCGGCGGCGGTGCGGTCGGCACTGCCCGCGAGCCGGTCCCCCTCCCCCGAGGCACCCCCCGCCCCGACCCCGGCCCGGTCGGCTCCGTCCGGCACCTGGGCCGCGTCCGCCACGGCACCCTCGGCACCCACCGCCGACCGGAGCCCATCCGACACAGCGTCCTCGGCACCCACCGCCGACCGGAGCCCGTCCGACACGGCACCCTCGGCACCCACCGCCGGACGGAGCCCATCCGACACGGCACCCTCGGCGCCCACCGTCGGGCGGGGCGGGTTCTTGGTCGTGGGGGTTGCCAGGTGGGGGGTGGGGCGGGTCAACGGCTTGCTCCGACGACGGGTTCGCCGCTGTCCTCGCTCAACGGCAGCGGGACGCGGCCGGTGGTGGCGCCCCGGCGGCGCAGCATCGCGGTGACCTGGTCGACGAGCGGCGTGGAGACCGGTTCGAAGGGGAGCCCGAACGGCTTGAGGAAGTTACCGAAGACGCCTCGGTCGCCGAACACGTGGAACGGCAGCGCGAGCAGCGCCCATTCGGCACCGACCAGCCACCACCACAGGACGCCGACCGCGGCCACGCTGATGAGACTGTGCATGCTGTTGTAGAGGACGTAGTAGGCCTTGTGGATCCGCCCGTCCGGGCTGCGCCGGTAGGCGATCGCGCCGGGGATGTAGCCGATGACGTCGATGTAGAGGAAGAGCGCGATCGCCGGGATCCAGCGAATGTCCTGGAAATGTACGAGGATCAGCACGATCGTCACGGCGAACGCGATGAGGTACTCGGCCCGGTGGAGATTGAAGGTGACGGGTGACTCGACCGGATTCTTGATGTCCATGAGGGTGCCCCTTTGACGGGAGTGCGTGCTGCGGGATCAGGACAGGCGCAGCGGGCCGCCGGCGAAGTACTCGGCCAGCTCCGCCGCGACGCTCGTGCGCGAGGGCGGGTGGAAGGCGAGCGCGCGGACGGACGAGGCCAGGTGCGCCGTCTCCGGGGAGCGGATGAAGGCCATGCCGCCGAGCATCTCCACGGCCTGGTCGACGGTGGCGGTGAGGAGATCCTGGGTCGCGTAGCGCGCGGTGAGCACCGCCGCCACGGCCGCGTCGCCGTCCAGTCCGTCCGCCAGGGCCCGCGCGGTGCCCTCCACCAGCCCGACCGCCGCGTCCATCCGTACGGCGAGTGCGGCACGGTCGTGCGCGCTGCCCCGGCCGGCGGCGAGCACCTGCGCCACGAGCGCGGACGCGGCGCCGGTGTACGCGGAGGTGGCGAGGAGTTCGAACCAGCTGAAGCCGGCGGTCTGCAGGTCGTCGAGCCGGTCGTGGGCCTCGGGAGTGCTGCGGATGACGAGGTCCTCGGGCACTTCGACGTCGGTGAGGCGCACCTCGTCGCTCTGCGCCGCGGCCAGGATCGGCGTGGCCCAGAACGGCCGTGTCTCGATGCCGGGGGACGTGGCGGGGATGAGCATCAGGGCCAGGCCCGACGTGCCGTCGGCGTCCCTGACCATGACGCTGGCGGTGAGCACGTCCATGGAACGGGAGAGGCTGCACGGCTTCTTGGAGCCGTTGACCCGGTAGCCGGCGGTGCTGCGCTCGGCCACCACGGCCGGGGCCAGGATGTTCTGGTCGGTGCGGCCCTCCGCCCATCCGGAGGCGAGCAGCAGCCCGTCGGCGGCCACCGAGGTGAGCACCTTCAGCTGGGCCGGCGTGAGCCGCTCGGCCGCCTCCGCCAGCCGGAACAGCATGGCGACGGTGAAGTGGTGCATCGTCGTGGCGACACCGAGGGACGGTGAGCAGGAGGCGATGGCCCGCTGCACCCGTACGGCGTCCAGTGGGCCGGCGGCCCTCCCGCCGTAGGAGGCGGGGACCAGGAGGCCGGGGCCGCCGTGCCGGCGGTAGAGCTCCACGACCGGGCTGTCGGGTGCCTCCCGGGTCATGAGCGGGATCTCTTCGAGAGCCGTGAGCAGCCCCGGGTGAAATCGTTCGCAGGTCTCGCGCGCTACGGTGAGGGAACGCATGAAGAGAATTCTCCTCGCTTACCGAGAACATTACTTACGGAGAACATTGCTTACCGAGAACGTTGGGGAATGCCGGGCGGGGCTGCCGGGAGAAGGATCCTCGGGGACATCCCGCGCATTCGCAGGAATTCTTGCACCCGCCGCCTGACTCATCCCTGACACTGCCCTGACCAGGAGATCCGCCCAGGCGGTACTGATATTTCACTGACCCGGTACTGACCTGCGGGGTGGTCGGTCTTGTGGCCGGGAGCAGGGAATGTGATAACCGGTATGGGCGAACCTGGCCGGCTAGCGAGACGGGACCTCTCACATGACCGAGACAATTCCGGAGACGGACATCGCGCTGGACGCGATCCGGCGTTATCCGGACGCGGACAATCCGAGTGCGTATTTCGCGTTCAACGAGGGCAACAGCTATTTCCGGCTGCCGGATGCACCCGGCGTGATCGTCTATCGGGAGGTGGGCCGCTACTTCGTGCAGTTCGGCGGGCCGTTCGCACCCGCGGAGAGCCGGGCACGCCTGCTCGCCGCGTTCGTGGCGCTCGCCGCCCGCAGCGGGCGGGAGATCGTCTCCGTGCAACTGCAGGGCAAGGACGCCGACATCTATGTGGAGCAGGGGTTCACGGTCAACCAGATGGGCGCCTCGTACGTCGTGGACCTGGACGGCTTCACCTTGGCGGGCACCCGGTTCATGCAGCTGCGCAACAAGATCTCGCGGGCACTGCGTTCGGGCCTGACGATCCGTGAGGCGCCGTTCGAGGAGTGGGAGAAGGCCGTGTGCGCGCTGGACGCGGCCTGGCTGACGACCAAGGGGGACGGGGTGAAGCCGCTGGAGTTCCTGGTGGGACAGACCGGGGGGCGGTACCAGTCGCTGCGCCGGCTGTTCGTCGCCGAGCGCGAGGGGGGGCTGATCGGGTACGTGTCGTACGCGCCGGTGTACGGCTCCCGGGCGGGCTGGATGCACGACCTCAGCCGGCGGCAGCCGGACTCCCCGCCGGGAGTGATGGAGGCGGTGAACAAGGCGGCGATCGAGGTGTTCCGCGCGGAGGGGACGCGCTGGCTGCACTTCGGGTTCACCCCTTTCACGTCACTGACCGCCCCTCAGTTCCCGGGTTACAGCAAGGCGTTCCACTGGTTCATGAGCCACCTGTGGGAGCACGGGGCGCACATCTACCCCGCCCGTACGCAGCTCGACTACAAGGAGAAGTGGGCGCCGAGCGTCGTCCTGCCCGAGTACATCGCCTTCCAGCGCCGCGCGAGCCTGCCGGCCCTGGTGCACGTGTTCCGCGCCTGCAACGCCGTCTGAACGGGTCGGATGCGTCCGTCTTCGCAGCAAGTCGCAGTACGTCAGAGACTCACGGACTCAGAGAGTCGAGGTGATCCCGTGTCGGAGGAGAACTCCGAGGAGATCGAGGTCCAGGGCAGGAAGGTCGTCGAGCTGTTCACCGCGTGCGCGGCGGCTCCCGACGACCTGGCCGCGGCCGAGGCGGCCGACGCCGCGCTCGCCGAGCTGGAGGTGCTGTTGCGGGACGCGGAGGAGGAAGAGCTGGCTGGGTAGCGCCCGAGGATCTCGAAACGCCGACGGCCCGTCCGATGGGGACGGGCCGTCGACGTGCGTGAGGGACCACCGACGCACATTGCGGTGCCCGCGGGTTCTCTCAGGCCGCGGGCACCCTCGTGGCGCGCTCGCGGGTCAGCACGGCGACCAGGAGATCCTGTACGCCCGGTCCCGGGCCGGTGGCGTGGAGGTGGTGGACGTCGGGGTTGACAGTTCGGCAGTCGATCAGGAGGGCGCGGCCGGGCGGGAGGTCCGCCGTCCAGCAGGGGTCGGTGGCGCCGGCGGGGACCAGGCGCGGGCCGCCACCCCTCGCGCCCTCCTGGCGTATCACGGCCAGCAGCAGGAACTCGCAGTCGTCCCACCGGGGCAGCCGGGCCCGGACGGGCTCGCCCACGGGCACCACGGTCTGCAGTCGATGGGCCTCGATGCGCCAGTCCGCGTCCACGTCGATCCACGGACCCACGAGCAGCCGGCGCAGCAGCCCGGCGACGTCGGACGCCGACGGCCGACCGGGGCCGTCGGGTCCGACGGTCACCGGTCGTGCCTGGTCCACCGCGAAGAACCAGTCGTCGTCGGCCGTCCAGGTCATCCGCATCCGGAGCCCCCGGGCCCCCGGCGCCGGGCTGCCGCAACCGTCCAGCAGGCCCGCCGGCAGGGGCGGGAGGTCGGCGAGGACGTAGCCCCCGCGGGGCGGGGCACGGCACGCTCTCCCGGACTCAGCTCGCGCCGGCGTGCGCGGGCCCGGCGGACCGCCCCACCCGGGCGAGCCGCTCGTCGAGGTGCCGGGCGGAGGAGTTGACCCGCCACAGGGCGCCGCGGGCTATGCCGCGCCGCATGTAGGGCGAGCCGGCCGACGGGACGACCACGTTGTGGAACCAGCCGGCGGCGTGCTGGGAGTCGATGGTGATGTGCAGCCGGTGGTAGGTGATGCCGACCTCGGGCAGGCCGAGCCGCTCCCAGGCCCGCACCACGTTGCGGAACCGGTCGGGTGCCAGCCACTCGGTCATGCCGAGGAATCCGACGGCCTCGGGGTAGAGGTGCCGGTAGCGGCACAGCAGCACGGCCAGGTTCCCGGAGAGCAGGTCGGTCGCGGTCATCGCGCTCTCCAGCTCGGCCTCGCCGATGTCGAACACCTCGTAGATCTTGTTGAAGAGGTGCGTGTGGACGTTCTCGGGTTCGCCGTTGCCCATCTCGTCCCAGTAGTTGCCGGCGATCTCCATCTTGCTCGGCCCGACCGTACCCACCTGCATCATCGCGAGGAAGTCGTCGAACCTGCCGTCGACGAGGGACTCCTGGATGACGTAGGTGCGCAGGTCGTCGCGGTCGGCGTCGCGGTTGATGAAGTCCAGGTAGTAGGGGTGCTTGTAGGCCCGGTGGGACCGCACCAGCCCCTTGAGCCAGGACAGGAACTGCTTGGGGTCGTCGGGCGCCTCCTCCAGGGTGCCCGGTTCGATCCAGCCGTCCTCAGCAGCGATCGTCGCGGTCTCCAGCAGCCGGGTGACCTCGTGGAGCACGACGGATCCCTCGGCGCTGGGCCGCTCGGGAATCTGCATGATCGTCTGGTAGATGCGCGACAGCAGCAGCTGCTGTGCGTGGTGCGCCTCGGCGGAGCCCTTGGCGGCCGCCTCGTTCAGCTCGGTCACGGCCGCGACCACGCGCTCGCGCTCGCTCCGGCGGGTCCGGTCGATCTCCTCGGCGGGGACCGACAGCCAGGACGAGACCTCGTCCACGATCTCCGCGTGGCCTGACGCGCCGGTCGCCGCCAGGGCGGTGTCATTGCTGAGCACGCCTACTCCAATCTTTGGGTCTCTCGGGATTCGACGCTCGATCGCATCGCGCCGGGACGTGGATTGAATACGGCACCGTCGACGGGAATCCATGGGCACCTGGATCGGAGGCGGTGCGCGAAACGGTAGGCCAACTGGCCTGTTCCGTCCGGCCGTCACGCCAAAGACACGCGCATCCTGAGAAATTCGGGATGCGCGTGCCTGGGTGAGCGCCAGCGGAGAGGGCAGGATTCGAACCTGCGCGGGCATAACCCGACCGGTGAGTACCCCACCGGACCCCATTCGGCCGCTTTGGGTACCTCTCCAACGGCCTTTCGTTGCTCATAGCTTGGCACACCCGTACTGACACGCCCCTGATAGAAAACTGAGCGGCGAGCGGCATCTCGGAAGGTCCGATATCAGGAGGCCATCAGTGGCGCCTGGGATAGTGGCGGCAAGGCAGGGCCCGCGGCCCGGTGGATTCGCCGCGCGGGCGCCGAGGTTTCACCACAGAGGAGATGTCCGGTGAGCGCTGAGACCCGCAAAATACCCGTGTCGCGGCTCTACAACGACGAGCACGGGGAATCGCACTTCATCGAGGAGACCCTGGAGGTGACCGCGGCTAATTTCGCTCCGCCGGCGCCGCCGATCTACGTCTCCGAGGGCGTGCCGGCCAAGCAGACCGTCTACCTGTTCCTGCCGGCCGGCTACGAGGGGGACTTCCACCCCGCGCCGCGCCGCCAGATCATGACCCTCATCAGCGGCTCGCTGGAGTGCAGCGTCAGCGACGGCACGACGCGCCTGTTCTCGCCGGGCAACACCCAGCTGGTGGAGGACACCGTGGGCAAGGGGCACGCCACCAAGGCGCTGGAGGACTGCGTGATGGTGGTCTCCCAGCTGGACTAGGTGCGCTGTCCGCTGTCCTGGGACGGCCGACCGGGCGGGTGCCGCGGCTGCGCGGCGCCCGCCCGGTCGTCGTGCCCGTCGGGCGACTCAGCCCTTGACGTAGCCGAAACTCTCCACGATCCGGCCGTTCTTCAGCCTGGTCACGTTGACGCCCCGGACGAAGTCCTGCGGGCCGGAGCCCCAGCGCAGCGTCCAGCGGCACACGGCCCGTTCACCGGCCGCCCACACCTCCTCGGGCACGAACTCCAGGTTCTTGTTGCCGGCGATCTGGGACCAGAATTCCAGGCACTCGGCATAGCCCTTGTGCCGTGAACCGTCCGGCGCCGGACCGGAGTTCTCCAGGTAGCAGTCCTCGGCGAGCAGATCCCTCAGAAGACTGGGATCGTGTTCCCGGAACGCCCGATTGAACTGATCGATAACGGCAAGCGTCTGCTCATCTGACATTGCCCCTCGTACACCCTCCTGTCGGTCCGGCACAGCGCCGGAATGACCGAACACCGCTACGACCGCGAAACGGCTGTGGGGGGTGCCGTGCGGGCACGTCTCACATTGTCCGAACGCGGTCGCAGGAAAGTCATACCGCGCCGGACGCGATCTCGTCCAAGCCCAAGTGCCCGACGGTCAGCCGGTTGTCAGCCAATACGCCATACCGTGAGGTCATGACCACTGCGGACAGGGCACCACTCGACCTGGCATATCAGCAGGCGACGGAATATCTGGATGGGCTCGCCCGACGACCGGTGGGCGCCACGGCAAATGCCGAACAATTGCTGAAAATGTTCGGTGGCCCGCTGCCCGGCGGGCCCACCGACGCCGCCGACACCATCGCCCTGCTGGGCCGGGCCGTCGCGGAGGGCGGTATTCCGACGGCGTCCGGTCCGCGCTACTTCGGCTATGTCACCGGCGGCACCCTGCCGGTGGCGATCGCCGCGGACTGGCTCGTCGCGGCCTGGGACCAGACCGCGAGCCTGTACAACCTCTCGCCCGCGATCGCCGTCGCCGAACACGTCGCCGGCCAGTGGGTGCTGGAGTTGCTCGGGCTGCCGCGGCACGCCTCGGTGGGCTTCCCGACCGGCTGCACCATGGCCCATCTGACCTCGCTCGCCGCCGCCCGCCACCAACTGCTCGGCGCGATGGGCTGGGACGTCGAGCGCGACGGCCTGCCGGGGGCACCGCGCGTGCACCTCGTGGCCGGGGCGCAGCACCACATGACCATCGACCTCGCGGCGCGCTACCTCGGCTTCGGCAGCGGCGGCATCCACAACGTGCCGGTCGACGAGCGGGGCCGGATGCGGCCCGACGCCCTGGCGGACACGCTGGCCGGTCTGGAGGGGCCGGTCATCGTCTGCGCGCAGGTCGGCGACGTCAACTCCGGTGCGGTGGACCCGGTCGGCGAGATCTGCGACATCGCCCACCGGCACGGCGCGTGGGTCCATGTCGACGGGGCGTTCGGGCTGTGGGCCGCGGCCAGTCCCCGGCTGCGGCCGCTGGTCGACGGGGTCGAGAAGGCGGACTCCTGGGCGCTGGACGCCCACAAGTGGCTCAACGTGCCCTACGACTGCGGCATCGTGGTCGTGGCGCACCCCGAGGCGCACCGGACCGCGATGCTCGGCGGACGGGCCGGCTATCTGCCGGCGGGCGCGGTGGGCGAGCGGGACGCCATCGAGTGGGTGCCGGACTTCTCCCGGCGGGCGCGGAGCCTGCCGGTGTGGGCCGTGCTGCGCAGCCTGGGCCGCGACGGTGTGGCCGAGCTGGTGGAGCGGTGCTGCGACCTCACGGCCCGGTTCGCCGAGCGCCTCTCCGGTATACCCGGCGTGGAACTCCTCAACGAGGTCGTGCTGAACCAGGTGATGGTGCGCTTCGGCGACGACGACGCGACGACCCGGCGGGTGATCGGCCTGATCCAGGACAGCGGGGTCTGCTGGTTCGGCGGCACCGTCTGGCAGGGCAGGGCCGCGATGCGGGTGTCGCTGGTCAACTGGCGGACCACCGAGCACGACGTGGACCGCAGTGTGGAGGTCATCCGGGAGGCGGTCCTCAAGGCCGTCCCGACGGCGCGGACGTGACGTCCGCGGAACACGGGTCCGGCCCGGTGCGCGGTCTGCGCACCGGGCCGGATCTCGTGGCCGCGGCTCACCTCAGGTCGTCGTCGGCCGCCCGCGCCACCCACCGGCCGAACGTCTCCGCCTCGTCGCGGCGGCCCTCCAGGTAGCGGCGGGAGAGCCGTTCGACATAGTCGGGAAGGTCGGCCGCGGTGGTCTTCAGACCGCGCAGCTTGCGGCCGAACACGCTGTCCTGGTCCTCCGCGAGGGTCAGCCCCCCGCCGAGGTGCACCTGGAACCCCTCCACGGGAGTGCCGTCGGGACCGGGCACCAGCTGGCCCTTGAGGCCGATGTCGGCGACCTGGGTGCGGGCGCAGGAGTTGGGGCAGCCGTTGACGTTCACGGCGAGGTCCAGCGGTTGACCGGCGAGCCGGCGCTCCAGTTCGGCCACGAGAGCGGCGGCCCGCTCCTTCGTCTCGACGATGGCGAGTTTGCAGTACTCGATGCCGGTGCACGCCATGGTGCCGCGCCGCCAGGACGAGGGATCCGCCTCCAGACGGATCTCTCGCAGCGCGCCGACGAGCGGCTCGGGATCGGCGACATCGAGGACGAGCAGTTTCTGATAGGGCGTCAGGCGGACCCGTCCGCTGCCGTGTTCCTCCGCCGCGTCGGCGAGGGCGGCCAGCCGGGTGCCGGAGATGCGGCCGACGACCGGCGCGGCCCCGACGTACCACCGCCCGTCGCGCTGCGGGTGGACGCCGACATGGTCGACGGGCCGCTCGGGCAGTTGTGGGGGCGGTCCGTCGTGCAGCGGCCGGTGCAGGTACTCCTTCTCGAGGACCTCGCGGAACCGGTCCACTCCCCAGTCGGCGACGAGGAACTTCAGCCGGGCCCGGTTGCGCAGCCGCCGGTAGCCGTAGTCCCGGAACAGCCGGGCCACCCCCAGCCACACGTCCGGGACCTCGGCCAGTGGCACCCACACGCCCAGCGACTTGGCCAGCATCGGCTGGGCGGACAGGCCGCCGCCCACCCACACCCCGAACCCGGGTCCGTGCTCGGGGTGCACCGCGCCGAGGAAGGCGATGTCGTTCACCTCGTACGGCACGTCCGGCAGCCAGGCGACGGCCGACTTGAACTTGCGCGGCAGGTTCGACAGCGAGGGGTCGCCCACCGAGCGGTCGACGATCTCCTGCACGGCCGGGGTGGCGTCGAGGAGCTCGGTGGCGGCGACGCCGGCGACGGGGCTGCCCATGACGACCCGCGGGCAGTCGCCGCACGCCTCGGTGGTCGACAGGCCCACCGACTCCAGCCGGCGCCAGATCGCGGGCACGTCCTCGATGCGCACCCAATGCAGTTGGATGTTCTGCCGGTCGGTGATGTCGGCGGTGTTGCGCGCGAAACGCATGGAGACGTCCGCCACGGCCCTGAGCTGAGCCGCGTCCAGCCGTCCGCCGTCCACACGGACCCGCAGCATGAAGTACTCGTCCTCCAGCTCCTCGGGTGCCAGTACGGCGGTACGGCCGCCGTCGATGCCCGGCTTGCGCTGGGTGTACAGGCCCCACCAACGGAAGCGGCCGCGCAGGTCGTCGGGGTCGATGCCGGCGAACCCGGTGCGGGAGTAGACCGTTTCGATCCGCTCCCGCACGCGCAGCGGGTCCTCGCGCTGTTTGAACTCTTCGTTGGCGTTGAGGGGCGCGCGCTCGCCCAGGGCCCACTGGCCCTCGCTGCGTGCGCCCGGCGACCGGGCCGGTGGCGGCACGGACGTCGTGACGGACTCACTCATCCCGGGTGCTCCTTCGATGGCCGGGCCGGTCGCCCGTCGGCAAGGGGCGGCCATGGACGCCGCTCCCCGCCGACGGGCGGTCCGGCTGTCAGGCGGGCTCTTTCAGCGGGCCCGTCACGGGAACGATCATGCCGTCGGGCAGCCAGTCCGTCCGTGCGGCGTGGTGGTGCCCGCCGCCCTGCCCACCGCTGCCGGGCACGTACGGCACGGCGACGGCGTAGAGCTTGGCGGGTGACCGGTCGTGGGTGCCGCCGACCGACCGCCAGGCCCGGTAGCCGGCCGCGGCGGGCGGCTCGCCGGGGAGCCGTTCGCCCAGGGCGGTGAGGTAGCGCGTCGCGTCGGGTCCCCGTGGCACGTACCGCAGCGGGATGATCTGGCCCGCGCCGGGGCTCAGCAGCGGCGGGGTCAGCAGCCAGGGCGCGAGGTAGGTGCCCTGGGCCGTGGTCCGTCCGCCGGCCACACCCTCCACGGCCGCGGCGGCGCGTTCCCAACCGGCCACGACGATCAGCGGGTGCCTGCCGGTGCCGGGCCGCGTCACGTCGAGGCCGGCCCGCCGGGCGGCGTCACGCACCACCTCGGCGGCCGCGACGGAACGGGCCGAGTCGTCGCCGGCCAGGGCGACGGCGCGTTCGCCGCGGCCGGCCAGGAACCCGACGACGGACCGCAGATCGGCCGCGTCCGCCGGGTCGAGCCGGTCGGCGGGGCACTCCTGGAGCGGCCGGCTGCCGCCCGCCAGGAGGGCACCGACCGCGGCCGCGGCGCACTCCGGTCCGTCGCTGCCGCTCAGCGAGGCGGGGACGGAGGCGCGCTCCTTGCCGGTGTCGACCGCTACGGTCGCGGTCGTCCCGGCGGCCGACACCCACAGCCGGCTGCGCCCCTCCGGCAGCCGCACCGTCACCCAGGTCTGCTCGCTGCCCGGGTACACCCGGCCCGCGGTCAGCCGGTCCTGCCGCACACCTGCCGAGGCACCGTCGGCGGCGACCCCGACCAGGTTGAGGCCGGGCCGGCCCGGCACCACGGTGACGGGGACGCTCCGGCCGCCCAGCGTGACCGGGCTCAGCAGCGGCGCACCGGGGCGCGCGGCCGCCTCGCTCGGCTGCGTCGGGCCCGCCGCGACCGCCGTACCGGCCACCACGGCGCCGGCCACGGTGGCGGCGAAGTAGCCGCATGCGGCGGCCCTGCGGCGCAGCACTCCGCGCCGCAGCAGCCACAGGCCGAGGACGAGCGCGACGCTCAGCACGAGCGCGCCCAGTACGAGGCCCCCGTACAGGGAAGGCAGGTGTCCGGGGCCGGTGGGACCCGCGGCCCCGGACACCGCCGTCGAGAGGTCCGCCCTCATCGCAGGACGCGGTCGCTCACCGCGAACAGCACACCGTGGGGCTGGGCGTCGCCGTGGTCGCCGTGCGGCCAGGACGTGCGGTCGAAGGCGACACAGGGCTCGCCGGTGTGCTCGTCGCGGAAGCCGCGGTCGAGCGCGGGACGTCCCTTGCCGTTCAGGGTGAACATGCACACGCGGTGGTCACCGCCGCCGCCGAAGGAGCCGGAGACGAAGTAGTTGGCGACGGCGATCCGGCTGACGCGGTCGGTCTCCCGGTAGATGCCGCCGTGGCCGCGCTGGAAGACGTCCATGGTGCCCCAGTGCGGGCCGCCCGCGGTGACGTCCCGGATCGGCACCACTCCGGCCAGTTCGGGGCAGTCCCGCTCCGAGCCGCCGGTGTAGGCCTCGTTGAGCTCGTCGACCGAGCAGCGGGTCTTCGGGCCGGCGGCCAGCAGCTTGCGGATGTCGAGGACGTACAGCATGCCGGTGGTGGCGTCGAGCGGCGCGCCGAACGGCACGGACTGGCCCATGACCGTGTGGAAGAGGTAGCGGTCGTCGGGGCTGACGGCCAGCCAGCTGGAGTTGTCGCCGCTGCCGGTGACGGAGTCGTCCTTCTGGAAGGCACGGTAGGAGGTGGTGTCGTCGAACACCTCGCGCCACTTGGGGTTCCTGGCGGTGATGTCGGGCGTGTAGAAGACCGCGCCGCCCGCCATCGAGGAGACGAAGGCGCCCCGGTGGCCCGGCTTGTTGGTGGTGGCCACCTCCATCACCACGCGGGACTCGCGGAAGAACGGGCGCTTCTCGAGCGCGCCGCGCGGCCCGTCGTGGACCTTGGAGACGGACCGCAGCTTCGGGTTGTTGCGGTCCTTGATGTCGAAGACACGCACGGTCTGGCGGGCGAGCTCCTCGCGCAGCGGCGAGTCCGGCGTCATGAAGTTGCGGGCCTCGGCGAAGTCGCTGGCCACCATGATGTCCAGGTCCTCGCGCACCGCCAGTCCATGCGGGTTGGAGCAGCTGGCCGCCGGCAACTGGGGCACGTTGCCGCACTGTTCGGCGGACTCCCCGTCCTCCGTCGCGGCGGGGATCTCGGCGAGGGTACGGCCGTCCTTGCCGATGCGGACGATCTCACCCGGGGAGCCGGCGGCGCCGTTGCCGACGCGCACCTCGCCGTTGGTGTACGTACAGGGCCCGGACACGTCCGGTCCGCCCATGTACGTGCCGTACGCGGTGCCGTCGCTGAGCACCTGGTAGGCGTCGGGCAGCGTGCCGCACGGCGTCTCGGCGGGCGTGTTCACGCCCACGAGCCGGACGGCGGGCAGGGCACGCGTGTCGAAGACGAACGTGGTGTCCGACAGGATGCCACCGGCGTAGATCCGGTCGCCCTTGTGCCACATGTACTGCAGGTGGTGCGGTTCGTTGCCGGTGCCCGGCCCCATCGTCACCGTGTTGACCACGTCGCCGTAGGTGGGCGACTTCGGCTCGGCGTCGATGACGGCGAGGAAGTCGGGCGCCGGCTGCTTGCTGGGACCCGCCCAGGCCAGCAGCCACTTGCGGCCCTGGCCGTCCGCGGCCTTGGTCAGGTGGTTGGTCGCGGTGTACGTGACGCCGTCCGCGGCCTTGACGGCAGACGTCCACTCGCGGGGGGTGTCCGCCGCGGCGGTGCCTCCTCCGGCGAGCAGACCGGCGGTCACCGAGAGGACCAACGCGCCGAAGAAGGCGCGCCGTGCCGTGGCGACTTGTCGTAACCGGTGAAATCTCATTGTCGGCCCCATCCATTTCGGGAAACAGCGTTCTGCACCAAATCGAATTTCTGACGCGCGCGGGGCCCCGTCCCCCCGTGACTCATCCGGAACTATCCCAAGAGGTCACTGACTCAGAGCTGATCCGGAGCTTGCCGCACGCTGACATCCGGGCCGGGAAAGAGGGTCAGCGATCGGTCAGCGCGCCATCCGCCGCCGTTGGTAACGTCATTCGGGCCACGCGTTCGGCGTGCGTCGAAATCGCCACCGAGACCATTCGGCATCGCGTTTCGCGATGGTTTCCGAAATGTTCTTTCCGGTACCGACGAAAGGGCACCCGGATGACAGTGGCTCAACGGAAACATGACGGGAGGGCGCTCGCCGAGCGGGCGGGCCGCGACCTGGAGGACGCTTCCGCGCCGGAGATTCTCCGGTGGGCGGCGGAGACTTTCGGCAAGCGGTTCTGTGTGACGTCCTCGATGGAGGACGCGGTGGTCGCCCACCTCGCCTCCCGCGCGATGCCCGGGGTCGACGTCGTCTTCCTCGACACCGGCTACCACTTCGAGGAGACCATCGGCACCCGCGACGCCGTCGAGGCCGTGATGGACGTCAACGTCATCACCCTCACCCCCGTCCAGACCGTCGCCGAGCAGGACGCCGAGTACGGCCCGAAACTGCACGACCGCGACCCCGACCTGTGCTGCTTCCTGCGCAAGGTCAAACCGCTTGAGCAGGGGCTGACCAACTACGACGCGTGGGCGACCGGACTGCGCCGCGACGAGTCCCCCACCCGCGCGAACACCCCCGTCGTCGCCTGGGACGACAAGCGCCAGAAGGTCAAGATCTCCCCGATCGCCCGCTGGAGCCAGGACGACGTCGACGCCTACGTCACCGAACACGGCGTGCTGACCAACCCGCTGCTGATGGACGGCTACACCTCCGTCGGCTGCGCCCCCTGCACCCGCCGCGTCCTCGCCGGCGAGGACGCCCGCGCCGGCCGCTGGGCCGGACGAGCCAAGACCGAGTGCGGACTGCACGGATGACCACCACAGCGACCCCTCAGGAGAAGCACGTGACGAGCGGAGCCACCGTCTGGCTCACCGGCCTGCCCAGCGCCGGCAAGACCACGATCGCGTACGAGCTGGCCGGCCGCCTGCGCGAGGAGGGCCACCTCGTCGAGGTGCTCGACGGCGACGAGATCCGCGAGTTCATCTCCGCCGGCCTCGGCTTCAGCCGCGAGGACCGGCACACCAACGTCCAGCGCATCGGCTACGTCGCCGAACTCCTCGCCCGTAACGGTGTGAAGGCCCTCGTCCCGGTCATCGCGCCGTACACCGACAGCCGTGACGCGGTGCGCAAGCGGCACGAGACGAACGGCACGTCGTACCTGGAGGTGCACGTGGCCACCCCGGTCGAGGTGTGCTCCGTGCGCGATGTGAAGGGGCTGTACGCCAAGCAGGCCGCGGGCCAGCTGACGGGACTGACCGGCGTGGACGACCCCTACGAGGAGCCCGAAGCGCCCGACCTGCGCATCGAGTCCCAGAACCAGACCGTGCAGGAATCCGCCGCGTCGCTGCACGCGGTCCTCACAGAAAGAGGGCTCGCATGACGGAACGCACTCCATCACACCTGGACGCGTTGGAGTCGGAGGCGGTGCACATCTTCCGCGAGGTGGCGGGCGAGTTCGAGCGGCCGGTGATCCTCTTCTCCGGCGGCAAGGACTCCATCGTCATGCTGCATCTGGCACTCAAGGCGTTCGCGCCCGCGACGGTGCCCTTCTCGCTGCTGCACGTCGACACCGGCCACAACTTCCCCGAAGTCCTCGACTACCGCGACCGTGTGGTGGCCGCACATGGGCTGCGCCTCCATGTGGCCTCCGTACAGGACTACATCGACCGCGGTGTGCTACGCGAACGCCCCGACGGCACCCGCAACCCACTCCAGACACTGCCGCTCACGGAGAAGATCCAGGCCGAGCGTTTCGACGCCGTGTTCGGCGGCGGACGCCGCGACGAGGAGAAAGCGCGGGCCAAAGAGCGCGTCTTCTCGCTGCGCGACGAGTTCTCCCAGTGGGACCCACGCAGGCAACGCCCCGAGCTGTGGAACCTGTACAACGGACGGCACGCCCCCGGCGAACACGTCCGCGTCTTCCCCCTGTCCAACTGGACCGAGCTGGACATCTGGCAGTACATCGCCCGCGAAGACATCGAACTACCGTCCATCTACTTCGCCCACTACCGCGAAGTCTTCCAACGCGACGGCATGTGGCTCACCCCCGGCGACTGGGGCGGACCACGCGACACCGAGACCGTCGAGAAACGCCAGGTCCGCTACCGCACCGTCGGCGACATGTCCTGCACCGGCGCCGTCGACTCCGACGCCAGAACCCTCAAGCAGGTCATCGCCGAGATCGCCGCCTCCCGCCTCACCGAACGCGGCGCCACCCGCGCCGACGACAAACTCTCCGAGGCCGCGATGGAAGACCGCAAGCGCGAGGGGTACTTCTAGCCATGACCACCGACACCCTCCGCCTCGCCACCGCCGGCTCCGTCGACGACGGCAAATCCACCCTCGTCGGCCGACTGCTGCACGACTCCAAATCCATCCTCACCGACCAACTGGAAGCGGTCACCCGCGCCTCCCGCGGCGACAGCCCCGACCTCGCCCTGCTGACGGACGGCCTGCGCGCCGAGCGCGAACAGGGCATCACCATCGACGTCGCCTACCGCTACTTCGCCACACCCCGACGCCGCTTCATCCTCGCCGACACCCCCGGCCACGTGCAGTACACCCGCAACATGGTCACCGGCGCCTCCACGGCCGAGCTGACCGTCATCCTCGTCGACGCCCGCAACGGCATCGTCGAACAGACCCGCCGCCACGCCGCCATCGCCGCCCTCCTCCGCGTCCCCCACATCGTCCTCGCCGTCAACAAGATGGACCTCACCGGATACCAGCAACCCGTGTTCGAGCACATCGCCGAGGAGTTCACGGCGTACGCCACCGAACTCGGCGTCCCCGAGGTCACCGCCATCCCGATCTCCGCGCTCAACGGCGACAACGTCGTCGAACCGTCCGCGCACACGGACTGGTACGGCGGCCCCACCGTCCTGGAACACCTGGAAACCGTGCCGGTGAGCCACGACCCGGCGCACTGCCACGCCCGCCTGCCCGTGCAGTACGTGATCCGGCCGCAGACCGCCGAGCACCCCGACTACCGGGGCTACGCGGGCCAGATCGCCGCCGGCACCTTCCGCGTCGGCGAGCAGATCACCGTACTCCCCTCCGGTCGCACCACCACCATCACCGGAATCGACCAGCTGGGCACACCGGTCGACGCGGCCTGGAGCCCGCTGTCGGTGACCCTGCTGCTCGCGGACGACGTGGACGTCTCGCGCGGTGATCTGATCGTGCCCAGCCAGGGCGCGCCGACGGCCACCAGGACCATCGTGGCCACCCTCTGTCACCTGCACGAACGTCCGCTGCGGGACGGGGAGCGCCTGCTGCTGCGGCACGGCGCCCGCACCGTCCGTGCGGTGGTCGAGCGGATCACGCATCAACTCCGGCTCCACGACCTGTCGTTGTCCCCGGCCCCCGTGGAACTGCCCATGAACGCCATCGGGCAGGCCGTCCTGCGCACGGCGGAGCCGGTGCACGTGGATCCGTACGCCGTGTCCCGGCGGACCGGCGCGTTCCTGCTCGTCGACGCGGCGGACGGGAGCACCCGCACCGCCGGAATGGCCGGCGAGGCGTTCATCGCTCCCGGGACGAACAGGGCGAGCGGCGGACTCGGCAGGGAGCATGTCGCCTCATGAGGGTGCGCCATGGTGTCGTCCGCGCCGTTGTCCCGTACCTGCTGCTCGCCGCCGTCACCGCGTGCGGCTACGGCTCCCGCGCCGCCGAGGACGACGGCAGGCCCGTCGCCGCGCACGGCAGGAAGCTGTCGGTCGACTCCGTACGGATCGGCTACTTCCCCAATCTGACGCACGCGACCGCCCTCGTCGGGGTCGAACAGGGCTTTATCCAGGAGGAGTTGGGCGGCACCCAGCTCAAGGCGGTGGCGTTCAGCGCCGGGCCGTCCGAGATCGAGGCCCTCAACGCGGGCGCCATCGACATCGGGTTCATCGGCCCCTCCCCCGCCGTCAACGGCTACACGAGGTCCGGCGGCCGCAATCTGCGGATCGTGTCGGGGGCCGCGTCCGGGGGCGTGAGCCTGGTCGTCGACCCGCGCAAGATCAGGACGCCCGGTGACGTCAAGGGCAGGCGGATCGCGACGCCGCAGTTGGGCAACACGCAGGACGTGGCGTTCCTGAACTGGGTCGCGGAACAGGGCTGGAAGGTGGATCCGCGGGGCGGCGACGGCGACGTGTCGGTCATCCGCACCGACCCCAAGGTCATCCCGGACGCCTACAGATCGGGGGCCGTCGACGGGGCGTGGGTGCCGGAGCCGACCGCGTCCCAACTGGTGGCCGAGGGCGCGAAGGTGCTGCTCGACGAGGCGACGCTGTGGCCGGAGCAGCAGTTCGTGATCACGAATGTCGTCGTGTCGCAGCGCTTCCTGCGGGAGCATCCCGACGTCGTGGAGGCCGTCCTGCGCGGCACGGTGCGCACCAACCGCTGGATCCGCGCGCACCCGGCCGACGCCGGACGCGCCGCCAACGCCGCGCTGGAGGAGCTGACGGGCAAGGAGCTACCGGCCCCGGTGCTGGCGCACGCCTGGCCCCGCATCCGCTTCCTGGACGACCCGCTGGCCGGCACGCTGCGCGCCCAGGCCGGGCATGCGGCGAGGGCCGGGCTGCTGGAGGACCCGCAACTGGACGGCATCTACGACCTCGCGCTTTTGAACAAGGTTCTGCGGGCCGAGGGCGAACCCACCGTCGACGACGCCGCCCTCGGCGTCGAGTAGACCCCGACACCCGAGTTTTCCCAGGAGGTGACGACCATGAGCACGACCCTCGCCCCGGCAACCGAGTCGGTGGGGTACGCCGCCCGGATCGAGCACGTCTCGAAGTCCTTCGCCGGGCCCACGGGGCCGCAAGTCGTCCTGGACGACATCACCCTCGATGTCGCGCCGGGCGAGTTCGTCACCCTCCTCGGGGCCTCCGGCTGCGGCAAGTCCACCCTGCTCAACCTCGTCGCCGGCCTCGACGCCCCGACCGCCGGGTCCATCACCACCCACGGGCGCCCGGCCCTGATGTTCCAGGACCACGCCCTGTTCCCCTGGCTGACCGCCGGGCGGAACGTCGAACTCGCCCTGAAGCTCCGGGGAGTCGCCCGGAGCGATCGTCGCGCCCGCGCCGAGGAGCTGCTCGGACTCGTCCGGCTGGAGGGCTCGTACGGCAAACGCGTGCACGAACTCTCCGGCGGTATGCGCCAGCGCGTCGCCCTCGCCCGCGCGCTGGCGCAGGACAGCCGGCTGCTGTTGATGGACGAGCCGTTCGCGGCGCTCGACGCGATCACCCGTGACGTGCTGCACGACGAGCTGATCCGGATCTGGAACGAGACCCGGCTTTCCGTGCTGTTCGTGACGCACAACGTGCGCGAGGCCGTGCGCCTCGCGCAGCGCGTCGTCCTGCTCTCCTCCCGGCCCGGTCGTCTCGCCCGCCAGTGGAGCGTCGGGACGGCGCAGCCGCGCCGTATCGAGGATGCCCCCGTGGCCGAACTGTCCCTGGAGATAACCGAAGCCCTGCGTGGGGAGATCCGCCGTCATGGCCACCACTGAGACCACCGGGACCACGGCCGGCGCCCCCGTCACGGACGTGCCCCGGCCGGCCGGGGCGGGCTCACCGGCGCCAGGGCGGAGCGGGCGTGGCGCCCTGCGGGCCGTCCTGCGCCGCACCGTGCTGCCGCCCCTGCTGGCCGTGGTACTGGTGGGGGCGGTGTGGCAGACGCTGGTGTGGGCGAAGGTCACGAGCGACTACAAGCTGCCCCCGCCGTCCGCGGTGTGGCACAGCCTGTCCGACATGTGGCTGCGGGGCACCCTGTTCGAGGTCATCTGGACGAGCGTCTCGCGCGGTCTGCTCGGCTTCTTGCTCGCACTCGCCATCGCCACTCCGCTCGGGCTGCTGGTGGCCCGGGTCCGCCCGCTGCGGGCGGCGCTCGGCCCCGTCCTGGCGGGTCTGCAGTCGCTGCCGTCGGTGGCGTGGGTGCCGCCGGCCGTGATCTGGCTGGGTCTGAACAACTCGATGATGTACACGGTGATCCTGCTCGGTGCGGTCCCCTCCATCACCAACGGCCTGGTCTCCGGGATCGACCAGGTGCCCCCGCTGCTGCTGCGGGCGGGCCGCACGATGGGCGCGACCGGGGTCAGCGGGACCTGGTACGTCGTCCTGCCGGCGGCGCTGCCGGGCTATCTGGCCGGTCTCAAGCAGGGCTGGGCGTTCTCCTGGCGGTCCCTGATGGCGGCGGAGATCATCGCCTCCTCGCCCGATCTGGGCGTCGGGCTGGGTCAGTTGCTGGAGCACGGCCGCAACAACGCCGACATGCCCGGGGTGTTCCTGGCCATCATGCTCATCCTGGTCGTCGGCATCGCCATCGACCTGCTCCTGTTCAGCCCGCTGGAGCGGCGGGTGCTGCGCGGCCGCGGCCTGACCGGCCGCACCTGACGACAGGGCCTACGACGAGGCGTCGGCCCCCGCCGTCAGGGGGGCCGACGCCTCGTCGTGGCGCAGCAGCACGAGCCGGGCGAGTTCCGGTGCGGGGCCCAGTACCCCCGCCACCACTTCGGCGCCCCCGTCGTGGGCCGCCCGGAAGATTCGGTCGGGCAGTATGCCGGGGGCGATGACGTACGGGGCGACGGCCACGCGCCGGGCGCCGCCCGCCCGCAGGGCCCGTACCGCTTCGACCACGCCCGGCACACCGGCCGGACGGCAGGACGGGGAAGCGGCCGCGGGGCGCACGGAGCACCAGCCGGTGCGCGCCCACTCCTGCCTGGTACGGGCGATCTGCGCGATCGCCGCCGCGTCGGTGGAGCCCGCGAACGCCAGCACCACGCCCGTGGACGACCGGTCCTCGGGCCGGAGCCCGGCCTGTGCCAGCCGGCGCTCCAGCGCGGCGTGCAGCAGGGGCGAGGGGCCCAGAACGGCGGCCCGGCGCATCCGCAGCGGCAGTGCGCCGACGTCGTCCAGCACGGCGGGCAGGTCGGTCCTGGCGTGGAAGGCCCGGGTGAGCAGCAGGGGCAGGACCACCACCTCCGCCACGCCCTCGGCGGCCAGCCGGTGCAGGGCCTCGCGCACGGTCGGGGTGTCGAAGTCGAGGAAGGCGGTCGTCACCCGGAGCGCGGGCCGGCGCGCGCGGACCAGCCCGGTCAGGGCGTGCACCGTCGCCGCGTGTCGCGGGTCGCGGCTGCCGTGGGCGACGACGAGCAGGGCGCGGCCGACCCTGGCGGGCCGGCCGGCGGTCGCTGCGGACGACGGTCTCACGGTGCCGACGCCATGGTGGCGACCGGAGGTGCCGTCGGCCGGGCCGGCTCGTCGCTGAGCAGCATGGGGTCGTGGGTGAGGATGGCTTGTTCGTACTGGCGCAGGACCGGCGACGGCTCGATGCCCAGGGACTCGACCAGGTCGTGCCGGCACTGCCGGTAGACGTTGAGCGCGTCCAGCTGGCGTCCGGACCGGTACAGGGCGCGCATCAGCAGCAGGCAGAATTGTTCCTGCAGCGGGTTGCGGGCGTGGAGCTCCATGAGTTCCGGCAGGATGCGTTCGTGTCCGCCGACGCGCAGTTCGAGCTCGTAGAGCAGGGCCTGGGCGAAGTTGCGTGCCTCCAGATAGCGCGCGGAGGCCGCCTGGCAGAGCGGGCCTCCGGTGAGGCCGCCGAACACGGGTCCCTGCCACAGCGAGAGCGCCGCGCGCAGGTTGGCGATGTCGTGGGTGATGTCCTGGGTGACGTCGGGCCGGCCGGCGCGGCCGTGCCGGGCGTGGATCGCCTCCACGGCGTCGAGGAAGACGTAGGAGTCGAGTTCCGATCGCTCCAGGGTGAAGCCGTAGCCCGACATGCTGGTGACCACTCGGGAGGTCTCCCGCTCGGGTTCGAGCGCGGCGAGTGTACGACGGATTCTGCTGATCTGTGCCTGGAGGGCGTTGTCGACCTTGGCCGGTGGGGTGGTTCCCCAGAGTTCGACGATGAGGGAATCAACGGTGACCAGCGAACCGCCGGTTACCAACAGGGTAGCCAAAAGCGTCTGCTGAATGGCGCCACCAAGTTTTACGGGTTCTTTGCCGGGATCTATTTCTATGCGGCCCAGTAGTGAAAATTTCAACACAAGCCTTCTCTCCCCCGCAAAATGAACGTTCACCAGAGCTGGCTTGAACCCGACCGTGAACACTCGCAACTTGTACGGGTTCCCGCCATTTACAGGATGACCAGAAACGATCGCCGTCGTACGAGAAGGGCCGCACGTCCACGCAACCCTATGTCTCCCCTGGTCAGAGGCCAGGGCGGCAGATCCAGAATCCTGCTATATGGACCGATCGGTCTCAGAAACTACTAGGCCAGATCTCAATATGTCAACGTCGGCACGCCCAGAAAGCGCTGCCCCTGTCGCGGTGACCTAAAACAGTCGACGCCGTCCATGAAATCGGACGGCGAGATTCCCTTTGACCGGCAAATCCGACTCCGTCGCCCACAGGGGCGGGCGACGGAGTCGGGAGAGGGGCCGTACGGCACGGCCGGCGACAATACGGGGGATTATTGGAAGCCGCCACCGTGCCGTACGGCTGACAGGTGGCCGAAGGCCTCAGGCGGCATTCCGGCGGTACTTCGCGGCGCCCGCGAGGGCGACGAGGGTCACGGCCAGCGTGATGGCCGTGACGGTCCACAGGCCCGCCCGGTAGGGCTCCAGCCCGGCGCCGGAGACGGAGGCGAAGACGGTGGCCGTCACGGCGATCACGATGCCGTTGCCCACCTGCGCGCCGGCGTTGAACAGGCCGGAGGCCAGGCCCTGTTCGTCCGCGGACGCGCTGCCGACGGCGGCGATGTTCAGGGCCGGATAGACGGCCGCGAAGCCGAAGCCGCCGAGCAGCTGCTGGGCGAGCAGGGTGACGAGCGGATCGACGTGCCCGATCAGCAGCACCCACCCCAGGTAGCCGACGACCATCATCACCAGGCCGACCGTGGCCACGGGCCAGGCACCATATTTGGTCACGAGCGCGGCGCCGTAGCGAGCCGTGCCGGCCGTCAGCACACCGCCGAGCAGGAAGGCCAGACCGGCCTGCATCGGCGACCAGTCGAGCGTCTGCTGGTAGTACAGCGTCAGCACGAACTGGAAGGAGACGTACGCACCGAAGAAGAGCATGCAGATGTTGGCCCGCACGAGCTGTCCGCGCCGGAAGATGGACAGCGGCACCAGGGGCGCCGAGTGCCGGCTCTCGACCAGGACGAACAGCGGCAGCAGCACGGCGGCCGCCAGCAGCGAGGCGAGCGTCAGGCCGTCGCCCCAGCCCTCACTGGAGGCACGGCTGAGCCCGTAGACGAGCGCGATGGCCCCCGCGGTGACCGTGACCGCGCCGAGAACGTCCACGTTGCCGCGCTCGGTCCGGCGCCGGCCGGCGGGTACGACGTAGGCCGCCAGCAGCGCGACGAGCACACCGGCGAGCGCCGGCAGGAACAGGATCAGGCGCCAGGAGGCGCTGGCCAGGACACCGCCGAGCAGCAGGCCCAGCGAGTACCCCGCCGAGGCGACGGCGAGGAAGGTGCCCAGGGCCCGGTTGCGTGCCCGCTCGTCACGGAAGGCGTCGAGGAGGATGGCCATCGCGGCGGGCGCCGTGATGCCGGCGCTGATGCCCTTCACCAGCCGGGCCGCGACCAGCAGCAGACCGTCGTCGGCGATGCCGCCCAGGCAGCTGGCGACCACGAACACCAGCAGCCAGCCGATGAGCAGCTTCTTGCGGTCGAGTAAGTCGGCCAGCCGTCCGCCGAGCAGCAGGAAACCGCCGAAGCCCAGCGCGTACGCGGACACCACCCACTGCAGCGCCGCCGGGGACATGTTCAGGTCGTTCTCGATGAGCGGGAGCGCCGGGCCCATGCTCGCGATGTCCATCGCGTCGAGGAACTGGACCGCGCACACGACCAGGAGCAGCAGAGGCAGGCTCCGGACCGCGGGGGCGCCGACGTCCGCCGGTGCGGCCGAGGCCGCGGGCGGGGAGGTGGAGGACGCCTCAGTCATGATCAGACTCCGATCGGAGGGCGACGAGGTCGCAAACAAGATCACGGACCAATCGGTCCGGGACCGATCGGTCCATTTCTAGCGTCCACAACTGGCGCTGTCAAACGTATGCTTGTGACCACGGGGGTAGCTCGGAGGGAGTACTACATGGCACGCACGCCTGCGCCCGGCACCCGTCGACGAATCCTCAACGTCGCTTCCCGGCTCTTCAGCGAGAACGGTGTGCGCGCGGTCGGCATGCAGCAGGTGATCGAGGAGACGGGAGTGGGCAAGAGCCTGCTCTACCGCGAGTTCCCGAGCAAGGACGAACTGGTCGCCGCCTGGATCCGACAGAGCGACGAGGAGTGGTGGGCCCAGGCCCGCAAGGTCACGCAGCCCCACGAGGGGGACCCGGTCGGTCAGATCCTGGCGCTGATGCGGTTCTTCTACGACAGCGTCGATCAGCCGGACTTCCGCGGCTGCATCTACTACAACACCTCGAGCGAGTTCCGCGACCCCACCCACCCCGGCCGCCGCGAGGCCCGGCAGCACCTTCAGAAGCTGCGCGACTGGCTGCGCGACCTCGCGGTGAGCGCCGGTGCGGACGACCCCGACGCCATGGCCGACGCCCTGATGCTGCTGATCGGCGGGATGCTCGCCAACGGCGAGGTGCTGGGGCCCGCCGGCCCCGCCCGCATGGCCATCGCGACAGCGGAGACCATCGTCCGCCAGTACTGCCCCGGCGCGGTCGGCTCGGCCGCCGCCTGACATGACGCAACGGCCTCGCGGCGGGAGCGCGCCGCGAGGCCGATGCGTGGTCGCCGGCCGGGAGCCGAACGGTCAGCGAGCGATACGTTCCGGGCGCGCCGGGCGGACCGCCACCCCGTGCTCCTCGTAGCCGTCGTTGTAGACGAAGGACGTGGGCAGCCGGTCGTGGAACTGGTAGTCGAACCGGATCAGGCCACTCTCGTCCAGCACCAGGACGTCCTGCCCCGCCATCTCCATCTCACCGGTCGCGGCCACGACCATCACCCAGTTCATACGGACCACGTCGTGGTGCCCGGTCGCGTTGTTCCCCGACCGGAACTCATAGCCCATCGGCCCGTAGATCTCGTGCGTGTACGCCATCTGCGCGGCGATCGCCTCCCGGCCGCGGACGGGGTCGCGCCGGTAGAAGACGTACGTGGCGTCGGGGGCGTACAGCGCCGCCACGCCGGCGCGGCGCCGTTCGGGATCCTTCTCGTTCCACAACGTCACGTAACGGTCGGCGAGTTCATTCGGTCCAGGCAGCATGATCTGTCTCCCGGGTCGGTGGGCGGTCCACCGCGTACCGCCGCAGCAGCTGGACGAGGTCGGCGGTGACGGCGGCGACCTGCGTACGGATGAAGAAGTGGCCCTCCGGGAAGACCCGGCAGCCCAGGTAGCGGTCCGTGCGCCGGCCCCACGACGCCATCGCCGCGGGGTCCAGCAACGGATCGGCGCGCCCGGCGTAGGCCACGACCGGGCAGTCGACGACGGCGCCGTCGTCCACGTGGTCCCGGCACACCGCGCTGTCCGCGGCCATCGCGCGCGCCGCCGCGGCCAGCATCTCCGCGTCCTCGCCGACCCGTTCGGGCAGCCCGCCGAGGTCGCGCATCGCGGCCACCGCGGCCGCGTCCCCGGCCCCGCCCGCGCCCCCCGGTCCGTCCGCCGGCAGCCCCCGGAACCCCTCCGGGGCCCAGCCGGAGACGGCGAGCAGCGCGGGCGGACGACCGCGGGACCGCAGGGCGACGGCGGTGCGATAGGCGAGCAGTGCCCCCATCGAGTGGCCGAACAACGCGTAGGGCCGCTCGTCCCACTGGGCCGCCAGGACGTCGGCGACGGCGTCGACGAGCGGCGTCAACCGGGTGAACGGCTTCTCGCCCCGCCGTTCCTGACGGCCCGGCAGTTGTACGGCGTGGGCGCCGACGTCGCTGGGCAGCAGGCCCGTCCAGTCCCGGTAGGCGGTGACGCTGCCACCGCTGTGATGGAAGAGGAACAGCCGGACCGCCGCGTCCGGTTCCGGGTCCGGCGGGTGCAGCCAGCGCTCGGGAGCGGTCGGCCGGGTGGCGTCGGGCACCGTGTTCACCTCCCGGCCGGCTGCTCCGCGCCGGCCGTGTGGCGTTCCCGGAGTACCCGGCGCAGCACCTTTCCGGTCGGGTTGCGGGGCAGGGCGTCGACGATCTCGTACCCCGTGGGGATCTTGAAGTTCGCGACGCGTCCGTTCATGAAGCGCAGGAAGTCCCGGGGCTTGGCGTCCGCGTCCGGGCGCAGTACGACGGCGGCGCGCACGGCCTCGCCCCAGTGGGTGTCCGGGACGCCGTAGACCGCCACGTCCTCGACCGCCGGGTGCTGCCGCAGCGCGTTCTCCACCTCGGTCGGGTAGATGTTCTGACCGGCCACGATGATGGTGTCGTTGACGCGGTCGACGAGGAAGAGGTAGCCGTCCTCGTCGAGACAGCCCATGTCTCCCATGGCGAGCCAGTCGCCGCGCACCGCCTCGGTCGTGGCCTGGGGCAGCCGCCAGTACTCGAGGAACCGTGCGGGACTCTTGATCCGCACCCGGCCGACACGGCCGGCGGGGAGCACGTTCCCCTCGTCGTCGACGATCTGGATGTCGTTGCCCGGGCAGATCCGGCCGGCCGAGCCCAGCACCTGACTGTCGGGCCGGTGGTCGGCCGGGGCCAGGCAGGTGACGAAACTGCCCGCCTCCGCCGAGGAGTAGCCCTGGGCCAGTTCACAGTCCAGGACGTCGATGCAGGTCAGCAGCAGGTCGCGGTCGATGGGTGAGCCGCTGTAGACCACTTTGCGCAAGGAGCGGAAGGTGTCCCGCGTGGTGCCCCGCTCGGTCAGCATCATGCGCAGCATCGCCGGGGCGGCCCACACGGTGGTGATCCGCAGCCGTTCGATGAGCCGCGTCGCCTCGTCGGCGATGAACTTGCGCATGATCACCGTGGTGGCGCCCACGTTGAAGGAGTGCATGAACCAGCCGAACCCGGCGGTGTGCAGGGCGGGGAAGCAGCACAGCCCGCGGTCGTCGGGCCGCCAGTCGATCCAGTCCACGCCCGCCGCCGTCATGTCGGCGATGAAGGTGAAGAAGGTGCGCTGGGCCAGCACCACTCCCTTGGGAAGACCGGTCGTGCCGCTCGTGTAGAGCTGGGCGACGGCGTCGTCGAAGCCGGTGACCGGCGGCAGGTCGGTGTCCGGGAAGGGTTCCTTCCAGGCGAGCAGGCCGCCGGCCACGTGCTCGTCGGTGTCGGTCACGACCACGTGCCGCAGCCGCGGCAGCGAGGGGCGCAGCCGCTCCACCACGTCCTGGAACTCCCGCTCCACGAAGAGCACTTCCGCCTGCGCGTCGGCCAGGATGTGCTCCACCTCGGGTGCGGTCAGCCGCCAGTTGATCGGGACGAGCACGGTGCCGCTCTTGGCGCAGCCGAGGGCGATGTCGAAGTAGTGCTCCGACTCCTGACCGAGGTAGCCGATCCGGGCACCGGGGCCCAGGCCGGTGCCGAGCAGGGCGTGGGCGGTGCGGTTGCTGTGCCGGTGCAGTTCGCCGTAGGTGAGGGTGCGTCCCTCGCAGACGACGGCGGGGTGATCGGGGCGCCGGCCGGCGTGCAGAGCCGACCGCGCGGCGAGTGTCCTGTCGTTCCGGTTCTCCATGATGCCCCTCGACCTGGTCGTGGTGGTGTGCGGTGCGTGCGCTCTGATGCGTCGGGCTGCCTAGGTACCGGTGGTGGCGGAGTGGTTCTCGGTCAGCCGGTGGCTCAGTGCCTCGGCCAGGTCCTCGACCGTGGGGTGGTCGAACACCGCGGTCGAGGCGAGCGGCACGCGCAGGTGGGCCTGGAGCCGGTCCTTGAGGTCGATCGCGCGCAACGAGTCGACGCCGAGCTCCAGGAACGTGGCGCGGGCGTCGACCGTGTCCGGGTCGTCGATCGCCAGCAGCTCCGCGACCGTGCCGCGGACCACGTCGACCAGCCCTGTCAGGAGCTTGTCGGACGAGGCCGCGAGCAGGGACTCCCGGCCCGGCAGCCCTCGTCGTACCGGTTTTGCGGCGGCCGGCCCGGCTGCGGTACCGACGGTGCCGGTGGCCGGGCGGGAGGTCAGACGGGTCAGCGTCATGCCGGTGAGCTCGGCCACCGGCACGTCGCCCGCCAGCAGCAGCGCGTCGAGCCTGAGTGCCGGGGCGGCACCGTCCCCGGCGGTCCGGGTGACCCGCAGCACGGAGCGCAGTTCCTCGGCGCGGGGGCGGCGCAGCAGCCGCAGTGCGTCGATGCCGGTCGCGACGTACTGGTGACCGTCGTCGGCCAGGACGGCCAGGCCGTGTGTGACGGCGTCCAGCAGCGGCGGCGGCAGGTGCTCGGCCCAGGAGACGTCGCCGCCGTGGAGTGTGCCGACGGCGAGGTCGTCACCGTGGCGGGCCACCGAGCGGACGCGGCTGAACTGGGGCCCGTAGCGCAGCCCGGCCCGGGCGTAGGCCGCGCTCACCCCGGCTTGGTCGAGGACACGGTCCGCGGCCGCGTCGAACAACGGGAGCGCGCGGTCCAGCAGGTGCCGCCCCTCCGGAGACGGGCCGGTCGCCTCGTCGTCGGCCGCGGAGAGGTGGGCCGTCGCGTGCAGCCGCTCTCCGCCGGGTTCCCCTTCGGCGGGTCGGCTGCCGATCTCCACGCGCAGCCGACCGCCGGGCGCGGGCTCGACCCTGGTGGTCAGCGGCACCGGCCGGTCGCCGAGGAACAGCGCCTCGTGGAAGCGCAGGTCCAGAACGGCGCGGTCCGTGCTGCCGAACAGGGCGTCCTGGCAGGCGAGCAGTGTCTCGACGTAGGCCGTCGCGGGCAGGAAGACGCGGCCGTCGAGGGTGTGGTCGGCGAGGTAGGCGGGGCGGCCGGCGCTGATACGGGCGGTGAACACCGCGGGGGTGCCGGTACCCGGCGCGGCGGTGAGTGCGGCGGCCTCGCCCGTCCGGCGGCCCAGCAGCGGGTGCCCTCCCACGTCCGCCGTGCGGTCGCGGCGGGCGGGCAGCCGGTACGGACGCCGGTCGAAGGCGTACGCGGGCAACGGGATCCGCCGCCCCTCCCTCCCCCGGTACACCGCGGCCCAGTCGATGCCCAGCCCCGCCTCGTACGCCGCCGCCAGCGCCTGACGGATCGACAGGCCCCGGCCGTCCGAGGGACGCAGCGAGGTGAGCCAGCGGTGGCGCGACGGGTCCACGTTCTGCCGGGCGAGTCCGGTCAGCGCGGTCGAAGGGCCCACCTCCACAAAGACGTGGCGGCCGCGCTCGTCGACGGCCGCGACGCCCTCGTCGAACCGGACCGCCTCGTTGAGGTGGCGCACCCAGTACTCGGGCGTGGCCATCTCCCCGGGCCCGGCGACCCGGCCGGTCACATTGGAGATCACCGTGAACTCGGGCTCGTGGAAGCGGACGTCGCCGAGTGCTTCGCGCAGTCCGGCGGAGATCTCGGCCATCAGTGGTGAGTGGAACGGCGCCGAGACGCGCAGCGCGGTGACGGTCCCCGCGGTCTCGCGCAGCTTGACGACCGCCTCCGCGAGCGAGTCGGCGGCTCCCGAGACCACGCACTGCCGAGGGGAGTTCGCGGCGGCGACCGCCAGATCCGGCCACGGTTCGAGGAGCGCGCGGACCTCGTCCGCCGACGCGGAGACCGCGGCCATGCCGCCGGGCCGGGAGACCGTCTCGATCAGCCGGGCCCGGGCCGCCACGAAGGCCACCCCGTCGGGCAGCTCGAACAGGCCGGCGACCGTCGCCGCGACGATCTCGCCGACGCTGTGCCCCAGCAGGGCGGCGGGCCGCACGCCCCACGACAGCCACAGCCGGGCGAGTGCGTACTCCAGCGTGAACAGCGCGGCGTGCGTGTACAGCGTCGAGGCGAAGCGTTCCTCGGTGTCCGGCGCCTGCCCGAACATCACCTCCGTCACCGAGCGGCCGAGGATCTTCGCGAAGAGGGCGTCGCAGGCGTCGACGTGTTCGCGGAAGACGGGGAACGTTTCGTAGAGCTCCCGCCCCATGCCCGCGTACTGGGAGCCGGATCCGGTGAAGAGGAACGCCGTCTTGCGGTAGGCGTCGGCCGTGACGCGGGCCCCGCCGCCGGTCCCGGTCGGCTCGGCGGCCAGCTTCGTCAGGAAGGCCGTCAGCTCGTCGCGGTCGTGCACGACGGCCGCGGCCCGGTGCCGGAAGTGGGTGCGTCCGACGGCCCGTGTGTAGCACAGGTCCGCGAGCCGGACGTCCGGGTGCTCCTTCAGGAACCGCAGATGCCGCTCGGCCTGCAGACGCAATGCGGGACGGCTCTTGGCGGAGAGGGTGAAGACGTGTCCGAAGTCCTCGGCAGGAGCGGCCGCGGCCGGAACGGGAACCAGGGCCCGACCACCGGAACGCTCGGCTCCGCCCTGGGCGGCGTCCCGGCTCTGGGCGGCGTCCCGGCTCTGGGCGGCCTTCCGGCTCTGGGTAGCGTCCGGACCCCGGGCAGCGTCCGGACCCCGGGCAGCGTCCCGATCCAAGGCAGCGTCCCGGCCTCGGGCAGCGTCCCCACCCCGGACGGCATCCCCACCCCCGGCAGTAACCCGGCCCCGGACAGCATCCCCACCCCGAGCAGCAACCCCACCCCGGACGGCAACCCCACCCCCGGCAGTAACCCGGCCCCGGACAGCATCCCCACCCCGAGCAGCAACCCCACCCCGGACGGCGTCCCCGGACTCGGCCTCTGCCCTGCCCGTGTTCATCACCCACGCGCCGGCCGTCTCGGCGGGTGGGGCCTCTTCGAGGACGGCGACGCCGATGGCGCCGGCGACGCCGAAGCCGTTGACGGTGGCGCGGCGCACGGGAGCGTCCCACGGACCGGCGTGCGTGGGCACGGTCACGGGATAGGCGTCCCACGGGATGCGCCCGGAGGGCGTGTCCCACACGTGCGGGTAGAACGTTCCCGCCCGCAACTGGGCGATGACCTTGACGACCGCGCCCAGGCCGGCGGCCGGCTCCATGTGCCCGACGTTGGCCTTGAGCGAGCCCACGGTCAGCGGCGCCTCCTTGCTGTGCGCGGCGCCGAACACCCCGTTGATCGAGCCCATCTCGATCGGGTCGCCCAGGGGGGTCCCGGTGCCGTGGGCCTCGACGTACTGGATGTCGCCGGGCTCCAGGCGGGCGTTGGCCAGCGCGGCACGCATGACCGCCTCCTGCGCGGTGCCGTTGGGCGCGCTCAGCCCGGCGCTCTCCCCGTCCTGCCCGATCGCCGTCCCGCGGACGAGGGCGAGGACGGTGTCGCCGTCCATCAACGCGTCCGAGAGCCGCTTGAGGACCAGCGCACCGCAGCCCTCGGCCCGGGCGTAGCCGTCACCCGCCTCGTCGAACGTCTTGCAGTGGCCGTCCGGAGCGAGCATCTGCGCATGGGACAGGATCACGAACGAGCGCGGATTGTGCAGGGCGTTGACGGCCGCGCACAGAGCGATCGAGCACTCGCGGCGACGCAGCCCCTCGACGGCCAGGTGCAGGGCGGTCAGCGAGGACGCGCAGGCGGTGTCCGTGGTGAGGCTGGGCCCGCGCCAGCCCAGGAAGTAGGACAGGCGCCCGGACATCGAGTAGCCGCCGAGGCCGGTGGCGAGCGCGCCGTCGAGCTGCTCGTCCCCCAGGGACTCCAGCTCCAGCGCGAAGTCGAGCGGCGAGGCCCCGACGTAGACCCCGCCGTCGCCGTGCCGCAGGCCCGCCGGATCGATGGCGGCGTGTTCCAGCGCCTCCCACACGGTCTCCAGCAGCAGGCGCTGCTGCGGATCTATGTACGGCACCTGGCTGGGCGGAATATTGAAGAACTGCGGGTCGAACTCGTCGATTCCGTCCAGGAATCCGCCGGCCTGCGCCGTGATCTCGCTCTCGGGTACGTCGGACAGCCAACGGGAGCGCGGCAGGGGCCCTATGCCGGAACGCCCTTCGCGGAGAAAGCCGTCGAATTCCTCCAGGGTCCGGCCGCCGCCCGGAAACCGCAGCCCGACGCCCACGACGGCAATGGGTTCATGTTTTTCCAGGAGGAACTGCCCGATGGTCCGCTGCTGCTGACGGATGGTTTCCTCGGCTGCCTCCAGCCTGTGCCGTACTGCGGCGAGATCCGTTTCCGGCATGCGGCCGCCTCCTTCTCGGGTGAGAGTTTGCGTCACGGCTGTGGCGTGGCGGCGTCCGCGTCGAACAGCTCAGCCAGCACGTCCGTGGCCAGGTGGTCCACCAGTTGCTCGACGGTCGGCCGGTTGAACATCGCGGTACTGCTGATGGCCCGGCCGAGGAGAGTTTCGAGCCGTTGTTTCACATCGGTGAGCGCCAGGGACGTGAGGCCGAGTTCGAAGAAGCTGTCCTCCAGGGGCAGTTCTTCGTCCTCCGTCATGAGCAGGGCCACTTTGAACTCCGCCGCCACCACGGATTCGAGTTCTGTTCGGCGTTCCGCCCTGGCCAGTGATCTCAGTCTTTCGGCAACAGGCGTCATCTTGGTCACCTTTCTGCCAGACGGATTCGAGTACAACACGCCCGGCTTGCCCGTGACTGACGAGGTGCTGACCGGCGGCGCGGCCTGCCCTTTCGCCCGACGCGATCACACGGATTCCCGTTGTCAGTTCGATGTCAGGCGGGCGATGCGATGCTCGGTCGCGGATTACGGGAAATGCACAGGGAAGACACCCCGTCCGGTTGGAGGACGCCACCGTGCCGATCGACACCAGGGAAGAACTGCGGACCCTCGGCTACTCGCTGTTGCCGGCCGACCGGTTTCCGATCGATCCGGAATTCCGCCGTTTCGAGGAGCGACTGGCGGGCGAGTGGGACCGGCTGGAAGTCGACAAGTACCTGAAGAACGGATCACGGTTCCGCGAGCGCCGCTACGACCGGTTCCGCTACGACCCCCGCACCGGTGAGATCCGGCTGCGGCCGCACCGGCCCTACTTCCAGTCGGGCCACGTCAACGACTACGCGGGCGGCATCGAGCGCGACGTGGCCCCGCTGAGCCACGACACCCTCGACAACCCCCTGCTGACGGCGCTGCTGCGCGCCGACTTCGCCCAGTTCCCGGTGCCCGAGGAGTGGCTGGACGACCCCTGGGACGTGCAGTGCCACCAGTTCCGCATCATCAGCACCGAGGACGAGCTGGGCGAGCCCACACCGGAGGGCCCGCACCGCGACGAGGTCGACTTCGGCGCCATCCACCTGATGAACCGCGTCAACGCCGCGGGCGGCGAGTCACAGGTCTACAGCGAGTCCAAGGAGCTGATCACCGAGTTCTGCCTGTCCGAGCGCATGGACACGATGTTCTGGGCGGACCAGAAGGTCCTGCACGCCGTACGTCCCATCACGGCCGTGCGGCCCGGCACCCGCGCCGTACGGGATGTCCTGATCCTGGGTTACAAGCGCTCACCCGGACTGCCGATCGAGGTGTAGGCGGACAGCGGAGGGCCCTCAGCGGGCGGTCCGCGCGTGGACGTACTCGACGAGGCGGGTCAGCGCGTCCGGGTCGGTGGACGGCATGACGCCGTGGCCGAGGTTGAAGACATGGCCCTCCAGGCCCGCCGCCGCGTCCAGGACCTCGCGGGTCTTGGCCTCGACGGCCTCCTGCGGGGCGAACAGGACCGTCGGGTCGAGGTTGCCCTGCAGCGCCTTGCCGGGGCCGACGCGGCGGGCGGCCTCGTCCAGCGGGACGCGCCAGTCGACGCCGACGACGTCCGCGCCGGCCTCGCCCATCAGGCCGAGCAGTTCGCCGGTGCCGACACCGAAGTGGATGCGCGGGACGCCGTACGCCTCGACCGCGCGGAACACCTTCGACGAGGCGGGCAGGACGGAGCGCCGGTAGTCGGCGGGAGCGAGGGCGCCGGCCCAGGAGTCGAAGAGCTGGACGGCACTGGCGCCCGCCTCGATCTGCACCTTGAGGAAGGCGGCGGTGATGTCCGCGAGACGGTCCAGGAGGTCGGCCCACAGCTCGGGGTCGCCGTACATCATCGCCTTGGCGTTCTCGTACGTGCGGGACGGGCCGCCTTCGACGAGGTAGCTCGCGAGGGTGAACGGGGCGCCCGCGAAGCCGATGAGCGGCGTCTCGCCCAGCTCGGCGGTCAGCAGGCCGATCGCCTCCGTGACGTAGGAGACGTCCTCGGGGGTCAGGTCGCGCAGCTGTGCCAGGTCCGCGCGGGTGCGGATCGGGCGCTCGACGACCGGGCCCACACCGGGCTTGATGTCGAGGTCGACGCCGATGGCCTTGAGGGGCACGACGATGTCGCTGAAGTAGATCGCCGCGTCCACGTTGTGCCGGCGCACGGGCTGCAGGGTGATCTCGGTGACCAGCTCGGGCCGCATGCACGACTCCAGCATCGGGATGCCCTCGCGCACCTTGCGGTACTCGGGCAGGGAGCGCCCGGCCTGCCGCATGAACCACACCGGCGTGTGCGGCACGGGCTCGCGCCTGCACGCCTTGAGGAAGGCGGAGTCGTACGTCGCTGTCGGCTGCTGGCCCGTGGGGCTTCCGTTGGCACTCACGGGGAAAGTTTCGCACGGCGCCCGGAGGGGCATGGCGGCGCCTCGGATACGACAGTCCCGGGCGGCCCGGTACCGCCGGGCGGGGTGTCTACCCTGCGCCCGGCGTCCATTCCGCTTAATCTTCCCCGCATGGCTGCGGCTCAGGGACGACTGTCGGACGGCGCTGGCGGAATGGACGACCCGAAGGAGGGGGACCTGCATGCGGGCGACACGGCTCCGCTGCCCTTCCGGGCCGCCGTCGAGGCGCTGCGCTCCGCACGGCTGCGGCCGCAGATCGAGGTCGAGCCCACGCGCGCGCCCCAGCGGCTGGCCCCGCACGCGTACGCGCTGGAGGCCACCGTCGTCGACGGCGACCAGGAACTCGCGGACGGCCGGCTGGTGCTGCTGCACGACCCCGCCGGGCACGACGCCTGGCGCGGCACCTTCCGCCTGGTGACGCTGGTACGGGCGGAGCTGGAGGCGGAGATGGCCGCCGACCCTCTGCTGCCCGAGGTGTGCTGGAGCTGGCTGACCGGCGCGCTGCAGGCCCGCGGTCTGACGTACGGCGAGGCGAGCGGCACCGTCACGCGCGCGAGCTCGCACTACTTCGGCGGGCTGTCCGCGCGTCCCGCCGCCTCGCAGATCGAGATCCGGGCCTCCTGGACGCCCCGCGAGGGCCTGGGCGGTGTCCCGGACACCGCGGCCCACCTCGCCTCCTGGTGCGACCTGCTCGCCCAGGTGGCGGGCCTGCCGCCGGCGGGCCCGGGCGACGCGTCCGTGGTGACCCTGCCGCAGCGGCGCGGCCCGCAGTCCCGCTGATACGAGCCGCGCCGTGCCGCGTGTTTCCGCCGCTCCCGCGCCGCGTCCCTTGCCTCCTGCTGCCTGAACCCCGGCCGATCAAACTCTCATGCACCCATTCGGGCTGATCTCTTTGTCGATACGGCCACTTTCGACCGGACAACGAATCGAATCGAAACCGTTCGATCTTCGCATGATCGATCGCGTGTCCGAATTGCTCGGATTGTTACTCACCAGATCGTGATCATTCTCTAAAGGCGGACCGGTTTGGTGCCGAAGACGACTGTGACCTTGAAAGCACGGTTCGTCCCGGCTTCACCCCCCACGAGCCGACCCGTCCCGCACCCAGGAGGCCTGGTGTCCGTTCTCCTAGAGCAGCCCGCAAGCCTGGTCGCCTACCGCCCGAACAAGCCGACCGCGATGGTGGTCGTGGCCGATCCCCGCGTCCGCTCCACCGTCACCCGCCACCTGTGGGCGCTCGGTGTGCGCGATGTCATCGAGGCCTCGTCCATCGCCGAGGCTCGTCCCCGCATCGGCAACCCCCGCGACATCTGCGTCGCCGACGTCCACCTGCCCGACGGCTCCGGTCTGACGCTCCTGTCGGAGACCCGCGCCGCGGGCTGGCCCAACGGGCTCGCCCTGTCCGCCGCCGACGACATCGGCGCCGTGCGCAACGCCCTCGCGGGCGGCGTGAAGGGCTACGTCGTCACCGGCACCCGCACCAACGTCGGGCTCCCCACCCGGCCCGGTGCCGCCCCCATCGGCGCTGCCGCCGCCCGTCTGCACCGCCGCCCCCCGGGTGCCCCGAGTCACCCGGGTGGCTACCGCGAGCTGTCCGGCCGCGAGGTCGAGGTGCTGCGCCTGGTCGCCGAAGGCCAGTCGAACAAGGCGATCGGCGTCTCGATGGGCCTGTCCGCCCTCACCGTCAAGAGCCACCTCGCCCGCATCGCCCGCAAGCTCGGCACGGGCGACCGCGCCGGGATGGTCGCCGTGGCCCTGCGCACCGGCATCATCCACTGACCACCGCACACCACGCTCCCCCGCATTCCCCCACTCCCCCGCACTTCCCCACTCCCCCGCACTCCCCCACTCCCCCCTTGTCGCTTCCCCTCCTCCCCGAGCCGCCCTTCCGCCGCATCACCTCGGCATTCACTGACGTGAACGGGATCGAGCCGCCGATGCCCACCCGCGTCCGCCCTCGGTCGTGACCGAGATCCCACTGGACTGACTTGTTTACGACCCCCGCGCGCCCGCCGACGGAACGTTCCGTCGGCGGGCGCCGTCCATACACAGATACCCTTGACAGGTGACCGACGCCCAAGAAACCGCAGCAGACAGTTCACTGCGAATCACCGGGGGCGCTCCTCCGGAAGACGGCGGATCTTCTGTTACGGAGGCGCCGATCCCTTTGCTGGAGCCGCGTGAGGGCATTCCGCCCGTGATCGCGGACGAGGCCGCCCTCGCCGAGGTGATCGCCGCCTTCGCCGCCGGCTCCGGCCCCGTCGCCGTCGACGCCGAGCGCGCCTCCGGCTACCGCTACGGACAGCGCGCCTACCTCGTCCAGCTACGCCGCCAGGGCGCGGGCAGCGCGCTGATCGACCCCGTGGCCTGCCCCGACCTGTCGGCGCTCGGGGAGGCGCTGTCCGGTGTGGAGTGGGTACTGCACGCCGCCACCCAGGATCTGCCGTGCCTGCGGGAGATAGGCATGGTGCCGACGCGGCTGTTCGACACCGAGCTGGCCGGGCGCCTCTCCGGCTTCCCGCGGGTCGGCCTCGGCGCCATGGTCGAGAACGTGCTCGGCTTCGTCCTGGAGAAGGGCCACTCCGCCGTCGACTGGTCGACGCGCCCGCTCCCCGAGCCCTGGCTGCGGTACGCGGCCCTCGACGTCGAGCTGCTCGTCGACCTGCGCGACGCGCTGGAGAAGGAGCTGGACCGGCAGGGCAAGCTGGAGTGGGCCCTGCAGGAGTTCGACGCGATCGTGGCGGCGCCGCCGCCGGAGCCCCGCAAGGACCCGTGGCGCCGTACGTCCGGCATGCACAAGGTGCGCCGGCGGCGGCAGCTCGCCGTGGTGCGCGAGCTGTGGCAGACCCGGGACCGGATCGCGCAGCGCAGAGACATCTCGCCGGGCAAGGTGCTGTCGGACGCGGCCATCGTCGAGGCCGCGCTCGCGTTGCCGGGCACGGTGCACGCGCTGTCCGCGCTGAACGGGTTCGGGCATCGGATGGGGCGGCGGCAGCTGGAGCAGTGGCAGGCCGCGGTGGACCGCGCCAGGGCGCTGTCGGAGTCGCAGCTGCCGCAGCCGGGGCAACCGGTCGCGGGGCCTCCGCCGCCGCGGGCGTGGGCCGACAAGGATCCGGCGGCGGCCGCCCGGCTGTCGGCGGCTCGCGCCGGTGTGTCCGCGCTGGCCGAGGAGCTGGGGCTGCCGCAGGAGAATCTGATCGCGCCGGACACGGTGCGGCGGGTCTGCTGGGAGCCGCCGTCTGCCGACGTGGGCGCCGTTGCCGAGGTGCTGCGTGGGTACGGGGCTCGGGAGTGGCAGGTCGAATTGGTGACGCCGGTTTTGGTGACTGCGCTTTCCGCCAAAGCGCCGTAGGGGTTCTCGTCGTGGGGTGGGTGCGGGTCGTGGGGGTTCTCGCGCAGTTCCCCGCGCCCCTGGAGGTAGCTCACCAGGAACGCGATCTTCAGGAGTCGTGGAGTAGACCGGTCCAGGGAGAGAGCGCATGCTTCAGGCCACATTGCTCGCCGACGGATGGATCCTGCGGCACGAGGGGGACGCCTTCCCGGCCGAGGTCCCCGGCTGTGTGCACACCGATCTGCTGGCGGCTGGGGTGATCCCGGATCCGTTCCTCGGTCGGGACGAGGCCGAGGTGGCGTGGGTCGGGCGGCGGGAGTGGACCTACGAGCGAGGGCTGGACGCGGGCTCCGCGCAGGAACAGACCGACCTCGTCTTCGAGGGGCTCGACACCGCCGCCGAGATCCTGCTCGACGGTCAACTCCTCGGCCGGGTGCGGAACATGCACCGCTCGTACCGCTTCGACGTCACCGGCCTCCAGGGGCGGCTCACCGTCCGTTTCGCCTCCGCCTACACCGAGGCCGAGGCCGTGCGCGGGCGGCTGGGTGAGCGGCCGGGTGCCTATGCCGAGCCCTACCAGTACCTCCGCAAGATGGCCTGCTCCTTCGGGTGGGACTGGGGGCCGACCCTGGTGACGGCCGGGATCTGGCGGCCGGTGCGGCTGGAGCACTGGTCGACGGCCCGGATCTCCCGGGTGCGTCCGCTGGTGACGGTCGAGGAGGGCACGGGGCAGGTCGAGCTGCACGTCGAGGTGGAGCGGACGCGGGTCGAGGCGGAGCTCGTCCTGGAGGCTCAGGTGGGTGGGGCGCGGGCGCGCGCGGCGGTCGACGGATCGCAGGGGGTCGTACGGCTGGAAGTGGCGGATCCCGAGCTCTGGTGGCCGCGAGGGTACGGCGAACATGCGCTGTACGACGTCGAGTTGTCGCTGTTGCACGGGGGCCAGGCCCTTGATGTCTGGCGGCGGCGTATCGGGTTTCGGAAGGTCGAGCTGGACACGTCGGCGGACGCGTACGGAACCGGTTTCACGCTTGTCGTCAACGGCGAGCGGCTCTTCGCGCGCGGGGTGAACTGGATTCCGGACGACGTGTTTCCCTCACGGATCACGCGGGAGCGGTATTGGGAACGGTTGCGGCAGGCCGCCGACGCCGGAGTGGACCTCGTGCGGGTCTGGGGCGGGGGGATCTACGAGAGCGAGGACTTCTACACCGCCTGCGACGAGCTCGGGCTGCTGGTGTGGCAGGACTTCCCGTTCGCGTGCGCGGCCTATCCGGAGGAGCAGCCGCTGCGGGGCGAGGTGGAGGCCGAGGCCCGGGAGAACGTCGTACGGCTGATGCCGCATCCCTCGCTGGTGCTGTGGAACGGCAACAACGAGAACCTGTGGGGGTTCCGGGACTGGGGCTGGGAGCGGCCGCTCGCCGGGGAGTCGTGGGGCGAGGGGTACTACCTGGGGCTGCTGCCGCGGGTGGTGGCCGAGCTCGATCCGACGCGGCCGTATGCGGCGGGCAGTCCGTGGTCGGGGTCCTGGCGGCACCACCCGAACGATCCGGCGCACGGGACCCATCACTCCTGGGAGGTGTGGAACCGCGCCGACTACGCCGACTACCGGCTCCATGTGCCCCGGTTCGTCGCGGAGTTCGGCTGGCAGGCGCCACCCGCGTACGCCACGCTGCGGCGGGCGCTGCCCGGTGAGGAGCTCGCCGCCGACTCCCCCGGGATGCTGCACCACCAGAAGGCGGGGGACGGAAACGGCAAGCTGCGCCGGGGGCTGGAGCGACACTTCGCCTTCCCCGAGGGGGACTTCGACCGGTGGCACTACCTCACGCAGGTCAACCAGGCGCGGGCCGTCGCCGCCGGGATCGAGCACTGGCGGTCGCACTGGCCGGTGTGCGCGGGCACGGTCGTGTGGCAGCTGAACGACTGCTGGCCGGTGACGTCCTGGGCCGCGATCGACGGTGACGGGCGGGAGAAACCGCTGTATCACGAGCTGCGGCGACTGTACGCGGACCGGTTGCTGACCGTGCGGGAGCGGGACGGTGGGCTGGCGGTGGCGGTGGTGAACCAGGCGGCGCGGGGCTGGGCCGGTGAGATGACGCTGCGCCGGATGTCGGTGGACGGCGAGGGGCTCGTCGGGGCCACCGTGCGGTTCGCGGCCGGGGCGCGGGAGGTGGCCCTGGTACGGGTGCCGAGGGAGCTGGAGCCGGCCGGGGCGAAGGAGTTCCTGGTGGCGGACGCTCAAGGGGTACGGGCGCTGCGGTTTCCGGCGCCGGACCGGGAGATTCCCTACCCGCGGCCGGAGTTCGACGTCGAGCTCGTGCCGGGCGGGATCGCGGTGACGGCCCACACCCTCGTACGGGATCTGCTGTTGCAGGCCGACCGGCTGGATCCGGACGCGCGGGCCGATCGCGGGTTGGTGACGCTGCTGCCCGGTGAGCGGGTGACCATCGGCGTCAGTGGCTGGCCGGCTCCGGACGCGGCGGCCGCCCGGGCCGCCCTGTACTGCGTGGAGCCCACGCGATGACCGCGCCCCGCGTCACCATCAAGGACGTCGCCGCGCGCGCCGGTGTGTCCAAGGGAGCGGTGTCTCTGGCCTTCAACCACAAGCCGGGGCTGTCGGAGGCGACCCGGGAGCGGATCTTCCGGGCGGCGCGGGAGCTGGGCTGGGCGCCGAATCCGACCGCGCGGTCGCCGGCGGGGGCGCGGGTGGACGTGGTGGGGCCGGCGGTCTGCCGGCCGGCGCGGATGCTGGGCCTGGAGCCGTTCTACATGGAGTTCGTCTCGGGAGTGGAGAGCGTGCTGACCGAGCACTCCTGTTCGCTGCTGCTGCGGCTGGTGCGCAACCTCCAGGAGGAGGCCGGGCTGCTGGATTCCTGGTGGAAGGGGCGGCAGATCGGTGGGTCGATCCTGGTGGACTTCCAGGCCGACGACCCCCGGGTGGCGGTGGCGGAGCGGCTGGGGCTGCCGGTGGTGGCCGTCGGGCATCCGTCGCTGACCGCGGGCCTGACCTCCGTGTGGGCCGACGACGCCACCGCCGTCACGGAGGGGGTGCGCTATCTGGCCGCGCTCGGGCACCGGCGGATCGCCCGGGTCGGCGGCGCGGCGGGTCTCGGGCACACGGCGATTCGCGCGGCCGCGTTCGACGAGGTGGCGGGAATGGTGGGGCTGGCCGGGGCGTGGCAGGTGGCGACCGACTTCTCGGGGGAGGCGGGGGCCCGGGCCACGCGGTCGCTGCTTGTGGCGGCACTCCGGTGCCGGCACCGAGAGGGTCCACGGCGGCGCCGTGTCGGTGAGTGCCGTTTGTGGCTGCGGGTCGTGGTGGGTTGCTCGCGCACGCGCGGCGGAGCCGCATATCGATACAGCCCCGCGCCCCTTGGGGCGCTCACCGCAGCGCCGGATTCGATGTGACCTTCGCCGCTCGACCGACCGGGACTGTGCAGCTACGTTACTCATAAGTAGCATGAGTATGAGCAAGCGCTCAGCGTCCCGCACCCTGGAGGAGAGCCATCGTGCCTCGTACCGTCAGGGACGTCGTCTTCGTCGACGGCGTCCGCACCCCGTTCGGCAAGGCGGGTCCGAAGGGCATCTACCACGAGACCCGCGCCGACGACCTTGTCGTGAAGGCGATCCGGGAGCTGCTGCGCCGCAACCCCGGTCTCGACCCCAAGAAGATCGACGAGGTCGCCATCGCCGCGACCACGCAGATCGGTGACCAGGGCCTGACCATCGGCCGTACCGCCGGCATCCTCGCGGGCCTGCCGCAGTCGGTGCCCGGCTACTCCATCGACCGGATGTGCGCCGGCGCGCTGACCGCCGTGACCACCACGGCCGGTTCGATCGCCTTCGGTGCGTACGACGCCGTCATCGCCGGTGGTGTCGAGCACATGGGCCGCCACCCGATGGGCGAGGGCGTGGACCCGAACCCGCGGTTCGTGAGCGAGAAGCTGGTCGACGAGTCGGCGCTGTTCATGGGCATGACCGCCGAGAACCTGCACGACCGCTACCCGCACATCACCAAGCTGCGCGCCGACGAGTACGCGGTGCGCTCCCAGGAGAAGGCCGCCAAGGCGTACGCCAACGGCAAGATCCAGCAGGACCTGGTGCCGATCTCCGTGCGCCGCACCAACCCCGAGGGCGGCGAGACCGGCTGGGGTCTCGTGACCGCGGACGAGCCGATGCGGCCGGGGACCACCCTGGAGAACCTGTCCGGGCTGAAGACCCCGTTCCGCGTGCACGGCCGGGTCACCGCCGGTAACGCGGCCGGTCTGAACGACGGCGCCACCGCCTCGATCATCGCCTCCGAGGACTTCGCGCGCGAGCACGGCCTGCCGGTCAAGATGCGCCTGGTCTCCTACGCCTTCGCGGGCGTCGAGCCGGAGGTCATGGGCTACGGCCCGATCCCGGCCACCGAGAAGGCCCTCGCCAAGGCGGGCCTGTCCATCGAGGACATCAACCTCTTCGAGATCAACGAGGCCTTCGCCGTCCAGGTCCTGGCCTTCCTCGACCACTACGGCATCGCGGACGACGACGAGCGCGTCAACCAGTACGGCGGCGCCATCGCCTTCGGCCACCCGCTGGCCTCCTCCGGCGTCCGCCTGATGACGCAGCTGGCCCGCCAGTTCGAGGAGCAGCCGCACGTCCGCTACGGCCTGACCACCATGTGCGTCGGCTTCGGCATGGGCGCGACGGTCATCTGGGAGAACCCGCACTTCGAGGGGGACAAGTGAGCACCACCGCCGAGCTTCTGAAGCAGGCCTCGGACCTGTTCCCGGACGAGGTCGTCACGCAGGCGCACGTACGCCACTTCGACCTCCCCCAGGGTGCCGGGCGCTTCGCCCTGATCACCCTGGACAACGGCCTGGACCACACCAAGCCGACCACCTTCGGCCCGCAGTCGCTGGCGAACCTCAACGCCGCCGTCGACCAGGTCGAGAAGGAGGCGGCGGACGGCGACATCGTCGGCGTCGGCATCACCGGCAAGCCGTTCATCTTCGCCGTCGGCGCCGACCTCAAGGGCGTCGAGCTGCTCAAGGAGTGGGACCACGCCTACGCCATCGGCAAGGGCGGCCACGACGTCTTCAAGCGCCTCGCGGGCCTCGCGGTGCCGACGTTCGCGTACTACAACGGCGCCGCGATGGGCGGCGGCGTCGAGGTCGGTCTGCACTGCACGTACCGCACGGTGTCCGCGGCCATCCCCGCCTTCTCGCTCCCCGAGGTCTTCCTCGGCCTGGTGCCCGGCTGGGGCGGCTGCACCCTGCTGCCGAACCTGATCGGCCCCGAGAAGGCCGTCTCGGTGATCATCGAGAACAGCCTCAACCAGAACAAGCAGCTCAAGGGCAAGCAGGTCCACGAGCTCGGCATCGCCGACGCGATCTTCGAGGGCGCCGACTTCCTGGAGCAGTCGCTCATCTGGACGGCGTCCGTCCTCAAGGGCGAGATTCAGATCGACCGCCCGGTGATCGACCGCGGCGAGGCCTGGGACCAGGCCGTCGCCAAGGGCCGTTTCATCGCCGACGGCAAGGTGCACGGCGCCGCCCCGGCCGCCTACCGCGCCCTGGACATCATCGCCGCCGCCAAGAACGGCGACCTCCAGCAGGGCTACGACGCCGAGGACAAGGCGCTCGCCGACCTGATCATGGGTGGCGAACTGCGCGCCGGCATCTACGCGTTCAACCTGGTGCAGAAGCGCGGCAAGCGCCCGGCGGGCGCCCCGGACAAGAACCTGGCGCGTCCGGTCACCAAGGTCGGCGTCGTCGGCGCCGGTCTGATGGCCTCCCAGCTCGCGCTGCTGTTCCTGCGCCGCCTGGAGGTGCCGGTCGTGCTGACCGACATCGACCAGGAGCGCGTCGACAAGGGTGTGGGCTACGTCCATGCCGAGATCGACAAGCTGCTCGGCAAGGGCCGCATCAACCAGGACAAGGCCAACCGCCTCAAGGCGCTGGTGACCGGTGTCCTGGACAAGGCCGAGGGCTTCGCGGACGCGGACTTCATCATCGAGGCCGTGTTCGAGGAGATGGGCGTCAAGCAGCAGGTGTTCGCGGAGGTCGAGGCGGTCGCCCCGGCGCACGCGATCCTCGCCACCAACACCTCCTCGCTGTCGGTGTCGGAGATGGCCTCGAAGCTTAAGAACCCCGAGCGGGTCGTGGGCTTCCACTTCTTCAACCCGGTCGCGGTGCTGCCGCTTCTGGAGATCGTCCGCGGCGAGAAGACCGACGACGCCTCGCTGGCCACGGCGTTCGCCGTCGCCAAGAAGCTGAAGAAGACCGCGGTGCTCACCAAGGACGCCCCGGCGTTCGTCGTGAACCGCATCCTGACCCGCTTCATGGGCGAGATCCAGAACGTCATCGACGAGGGCACGCCGGTGGACGTGGCGGAGAAGGCGGTCGAGCCGCTGGGTCTGCCGATGTCGCCGCTGGTGCTGCTGGAGCTGGTCGGCCCGGCGATCGGCCTGCACGTCTCCGAGACGCTCAATAAGGCGTTCCCGGACCGCTTCACGGTCTCCCCGAACCTGAAGGCGGTCGTCGAGGCGGGCAAGCGCGGCTTCTACGTCTACGACAGCGGCAAGCCCGAGCTGGACCCGGAGGTCGCCGCGCTGCTGAAGCAGGGAGACACCGTCCTCACCGAGGAGCAGGTGCGGGCGCGGGTGCTGGACGCGGTGGCGCAGGAGATCGGGCTCATGCTCGACGAGGGCGTCGTCGCCGAGGCGCAGGACATCGACCTGTGCCTGATCACCGGCGCCGGCTGGCCCTTCCACCTGGGCGGCATCACGCCGTACCTGGACCGCGAGGGCGTCTCCGAGCGGGTGAACGGGAAGCGGTTCCTGGAGGCAGGGGTCGCGAGCGTCCCGGCGTAACCGCCTGACGCGCGAGAGGGCCTCCGCCGGGTCGGCGGAGGCCCTCTGTCATGCGTCGGTCTGTGCCGCGGCATCCAGCCTGGCCTTCAGCTCGGCGTTCTCCGCCTCCAGGACGGCGATGCGCTTGCGGGCGAAGTACAGCTCCATGACGGCGTCGTGGAACTCGGCGACGAGTTCTTCCGGGGTCAGTTGCATCTCAACGCCCTTTACGCCGGTGCGACCTGGGTGACGGTGCCGTTGCCGCCCTTCCAGTACAGGGCGCCGTTCTGGGCGTAGAGGGAACCGCCGCCGGCCGAGGCGGGCGCGTTGGTCGGGGCCGAGGCGACGTCCGCGAGGCGTACCGCGCCCTCGGCGAGCAGGGCGGACGGGGCGCCGGCCGACTGGACCACGTGCAGCTGGGACTGCGGCGTGGCGCCACGGGCGATGCCGATGCCGGTCCGGCCGGTGCCCTTGACCACGAAGTCGTCCAGGCCGTCGTTGTTCCGCAGGACCAGCAGGGCACCCTTGGTCGGGCCGTCGGTCGCGGTCAGGTAGATGCCCTGCGCGGCGGTACCGCTGACCTTGAGGTCGATCGACAGGGCGGAGGCGTTCGCGTCGGAGCCGTCGGCGTACCCGTTGTGGGAGATCTTCAGCGTCCCCCGGCCGGTCTCCTTGCCGCTGAGGTACATGGCCGAGGTGTCCGGGTTGGCGGAGGTCACGTTGAGTGCCACCGCCTCCCCCGACGTCGCCTTCTGGTTGATGGCGACGGTGTGGGCCGTCGTCGAGGTGCTGAGGAAGTTGGCCGGCGCCGTGTAGTCCGTGTACTCGCCGACGGCCACCGCTTCCGTACCGCTGACGGCGACGGTCACCGCACCCGCCGTGAAGCCCCCCAGGAACAATCTGCGTGCCAGTGGCATGCGCCCTCCCCTGTCGGTATCGAATGTACGTCCGATCCGGACGTACAGGGATGATCATCGCTCACCGGACGGCCGCAGGCCACCCCCTTCAGCGCCACGGACCGAGTGGACTCCCCACCGTCGCCGACAACTGGCGGCGCACCCGCAGCCGGCCGTCCGTGCCGATGACCGCGACGGTCGCGGCGCCCGCCGCGTCGTAGGCCATCGCCGGGGCGTGGGTGAGCATGTCGCCGGACTCGCGCCAATGGGTGCCGGAGACGTCCTTGTCGCGGTCGGGCAGCGAGACGACCAGGCGGCCCCGGCTGCCGCGGTGGGCCAGATATGCCTCGCGGGCGCCGCGTTCGGGGGCCCACAGGGCGGCGACGGGGCCGGTGCCGCCGTGGCCGCCGAGGCCCGCGCCGGAGCCGGGCCAGCGGCCGTCGGGGTGCTGGCGGTAGGCCATGACCTGCTGGGTGCCGGCCTCGCGGAAGTACAGGCAGGTGCGGCCGTCACCGGAGTCGACGGCGGTGATCCCGCCGGTGGCCGCGCGGCCCGTCCGAAGCGTGTCGTCGAGCAGGAACGCGCCGCCGGGTTCGCTCTGGTGCCAGCGCCACACGGAGTTCTTGCCCGGCACGTACAGCTCCACCGTGCCGCGCTCGGTGACGAGGGCGGTGCCGGCGTCCTGGACGAAGCTGCCGCCGAGGTTCTCCCAGGGTCCCCAGGCGCCGGTGGTGTCCCGCCGGCGCAGGCCGATGCCCTGGGCGTAGTCACGGACGAAGACGTGCAGTCGCCCGACCGGGTCGACGGCCGCCGTGGGCACGCCGACCTCGCGCTGGCGGCGTCCGTCGCCGTGCGCCCAGTCGGGGTTCTCCAGGGTCCGCCAGCCGCTGAAGCCGCCTCCGTCGGGGTCCTGCACGGTGTGGACGACGTCGACGGTCACTCCGCTGCCGACCACGTTCTGGCGGCGCAGGCCCACCAACTCGGCCGGACCGCCCGGCAGTCCGGTCACGGCCAGGGTCGGGCACAGCCAGCCCTCGCCGAGCACGAACGGGCCCTTCCACTCACCGCTGGCCGGGCCGGTCTCGGTCCAGAAGGCCAGCCGGCCGGCCAGCACACCGAACGCGTTGAGCCGACCACCAGGACCGAGGCGCAGCCAGGTCGTCGTCGGCGAGTACCTGGAGGCGGTGCTCATCAAGTGCGTACTGCGGTACGGGTTGCTGCCCAGCTGCCGGTCGCCGCAGGTCTCACAGGTGCCGTGCGCGCACCGCTCGGGCGCGTCCAGTCCGGCGTACGTCGCCAGGAACTCGGCCTTCTCCGCCACCGCGGCCGAGTCGAGGTTGTAGCCCCAGAAGCGGTTGGCGTAGGCGCGGTAGTGCTCGACCACCGGGTAGTGCCCGGCCTCGCGGTGCCGGGCGAGGGCGGCCAGCGTGAACTGGGCGGTGGTGGTGTGGTCGACGTGGTCGGAGCAGACGTACTCCTCCTTGCCGCCGTCGTGTTCGGGGTCGGGGTCCATCGCGCGCACCGTGGTGGGGCGGACGTCGGCGAGCAGCGCGGTCAGCGCGTCGATCAGCTGCTCGCGCGTGACGTGCTGGACCTGGCCGATGGTGCCGCCGCGCACCGGCAGCGTGGCCTGGGTGCGCAGGGCGCCGTCCCACAGCTCGTGCAGCCGGGTGCGGATGCCGCGCTCGGTGGGCGCGCCCATGTGCAGCTGAAGGAAGTACAGGCGCACGTGGTCGTGACCGTCGAGGGTGCACCGTTCGGCGGCGAAGCCGGGCACGAGCTCAACGGCCTCGCGCCGCCAGGGGTGGTCGCGGTCGCCGGTGGTCATCCGGGCGTACGCGGAGCGCAGTCCGCAGCCGCGCTCGGTGCTGTAGCGGGCGAAATCCGGTCGTGCCGCGGCGCGTTGGGGGTCGCCGGTGTCGACGTTGACGCCGTCGCCCTCCCCCGCGGTGAGCACCACCGTGGTGACCCGGTCGCCGTCCTGGAGGGAGCGCACCAGGTCGGGGTTCATGAAGTACAGGTCGTCGTCCTGGTGGGCGATGACGTGCAGCACGGAACGGGTCATCGGGCCTCCCTGGGCCGGTTCGGTCATCGGTCCACCACGTTCATCGCCATCGCCCCGGAGGCCGAGCAGTACGGCCGTACCCACACCGGACGGGCCGGGTGGACGACGGCGTACTCGGAGGGCTCGTCACCGGCGAGCGGCAGCGACGGGTAGGCGTAGGCGCTCTTGACGTCGGGGAAGTCCTCCAGCAGGTGGCAGACGCGCACCTTGCGGCGGTCGAACGGGTCGGGCTGGAGCCACCAGTCCCAGTCCTCCCACCGTTCCAGCCGGTGGTCGACGACCTGCCGCACGGGTGCCTCGGCGCGGAACGCCTGGCGGCCGAGGATCTCGACGGGCACGGTGATGTTCCGGCTGTGCCGGCCGCGGCGGCTCGCGACGAACAGCGCGCCGGGCTCGATCCGCCGCCCCCCGCACAGCACTCCGCGCAGGACGATGCGGCCGTCGGCGACCTCGACGCCGGTGCACTCGGCGTGCTCCTCGCGCAGCACGGTGCGCAGCATCAGACGGCCGCCCGGCTGGGCGTAGGGCAGGTTCCAGCCGACGGGGCCGGACGGCGGGCGGGCGACGATGCGGGCGCGGGCGTCGATGAGGGCGCGGGTGTCGCGGATGCCGGCCTTCAGATGGACGGGGGACGCCTTGCCGGTCTGCAGGGTCACCTGCCAGCGTCCGTCGCCGAGGTCGTCGAGGGCGGACGGGGTGAGGGCGGCGGTGTAGCGGGTGCCGCCGTTGTCGAGGTCCTTGCGCTGGGTGCGCAGCGGCAGGTCGGGGCGGCGGTCGCCGTCGGAGGGCTTGTGCCGCAGCACGAACTGGCGGCGCTTGCGGCCCTCGCCGGGCGCGTCGGCGCTGAAGCGGAGCCAGCCTCCGTCGTCGGCGGTGACGTCGACGGTGGCCGCGCCGACGGAGACGGGCGGCACGGTGAGCGGGGCGGAGCCGGCCTTGCGGGGTGCGGCGGGGGCGCGGTAGCCGCGGTGGGCGGCGGCGCGGCGGCGGGCGGCGTCCTCGAAGAGGTCCAGGTACTCGCCGGCGACGGCCGCCGGGTCGTAGCGGGCGGCGTTGTGCAGCGCGGCGGCGCCCATGCCACGGCGCAGCGCCTCGTCGGCCATCAGGCGGCGCAGGCCCCAGGCGATGCCGTCGACCTCGCCGTTGGGTACGAGGAAGCCGTCCTCGCCGTCGGTGAGGATCTCGCGGGGGCCGACGGGGCAGTCGGTGGAGACGACGGGCAGTCCGCAGCGCATCGCCTCGACGAGGGTCATGCCGAAGGACTCGGCGCTGGAGGTGACGGCGGCGATGGAGCCCTTGGCCCACTCGGACTCGATGGGCGAGAAGCCGCCCATCAGCAACGCCCGTCCGGTCAGGCCGAGTTCGGTGACCAGGGCGCGCAGTTTGGCGGCCTCGCCGCCGTCGCCGTAGATGCGCAGCTGCCAGTCGGGGAACTCGTCGGCGAGTTGTCCGAAGGCGCGGATCAGCAGGTCGTAGCGCTTGATGTGGTGCATGCGGCCGGCGCTGACCACGACCTTGCGGGTGCAGTCGGAGGGGGTGACGGACGGCTGCGGGACGCTGTTGGGGATGCCGACGACGGGGATGCCGGGGATCGGTGTGTTCTCCATGAAGGAGCGGGCGTCGGCCTCGGTGACCGTGGTGATCGCGTCCAGGCGGGGGTAGACGCGGGCCATCTCGGCGCGCACCGCCGGTGGGATGGCCAGGTGCGTCATGTGCTCCTGGGCGACGCGCAGGGCGCCGTCCCGTGTGTGGGCGGCGACGAACAGGTTGAGGCTGGGCCGGGTGCCGACGACGACGTCGGCGGACGTCTTCTGCAGCTCGCGGATGATCCGGCCGTCGGTGAAGCGGCTGTACTGGGCGTAGAACTCCTCCTGGCGCGGCACCACTTCGCTGGGTTCGTCGCTGCCGGCGGCGCCGCGGTCGGCGGAGCCGGGGCGCAGGTCGACCAGGGCGCGCACGGTGACGCGCGGGGAGATCTCGAACTTGGTGGTGTTGGCGCGCCGGAACACCGACACGATCTCCACCTCGTGCCGCACGGACAGCGCCTCGGCGAGGTTGATCACCGTGCGGTTGGTGCCCCCGATGCCGTAGATGTTGTTGATCAGGAAGGAGATCTTCACCGGACCTCACGCTCCTTCCGCTCGAAGGGACTGGGCACGGGGTAGTAGGCCTGGAGGAAGTCGCGCAGCATCGCCGTCTGGCGGTCCACGTCCCGGCCGTCGGAGAGGGTGTCGTTGATGCAGAACGCCTGCCGGTCGCGGCGGGCCAGCAGGATGCCGAGCCGCCGCCGGATCTCCGGCCGGGCCAGGTCGAGATAGGCGAACGAGATGTTCGACGGCACCGCCCGGCCGGTGAAGTAGGCGTAGTAGTGGTAGAGCGACGACGGGATGGAGATGTCGGTGGCGCTGCGGAAGCGGCTGTACGACGTCTGCCGGTGCGCCTCGGCGTACTCACGTTCGATCTCGTGCAGCACGCTGCGGCGCAGCGCGTAGGGGGCGTGCCGCAGCTTCTGCACGATGGCGCTGCCGAAGTGCTCCAGGAGCAGCCGCCGGTTGTTCTTGCCGGCCGCGTCGACGGGGCGGTCGACCGGCGTGCGGTCCCAGCGGGGCACCTGGGACGGGGAGAAGAAGGTGCGGGTCATGCCGTTGGACAGGAAGAAGTCCTGCGGGGTCACCGGGCAGCCGAGGAACATGTCGTCGTTGAAGTACAGGAAGTGCTCGGCCAGGCCCTTGATGTGGTGCAGCCGGCTCTCGATGGCGTGCGAGTTGAAGGTGGGCAGCGCCTGCGGGTCGTCGAAGATCTCGGAGTGGTCGACGACGGTCAGGCGCGGGTGGGCGTCGTTGAGCCAGGCCGGGCGCTGCCGGTCCGTCACCACGTAGACATGGCGCACCCAGGGCGCGTTCTGCTCCAGCGCGCGCAGTGAGTAGCGCAGTTCGTCGCGGCTGATGTAGCGGGCCGCGTTGGCGGACTCGGTGTGGTAGCCGCCGTCGCCGTAGGCGCCGCGCCGCCGCTGCCACTCGGGGTCGCTGCCGTCGACCCAGGTGTAGACGACGTCGATCGGGAAGCGGACGTCCTCGGGGAGGGGCTCGGCGCAGGGCCGGATGGTGCGCACCGCTCGGGTGCGGCGGGTGTGCAGGGCGGCGAAGCCGGTGAGGCGGCTGACGGGGACGGTGATGCGGGGCTCGTCGAGGGCGACGTCCTCGGTGACGCGGTTGGGGCGCGGCGCCACCAGGCGGCCCTCGCTCTGCTGCCAGAACTCGATGTCGCAGCCGTGCTCCAGGCCCAGCACCAGGGTGCCGGCCGGGTCGCTCCACACCATGCCGACCCGCAGCACGGCGGCCTCGCGGGCGAGGCGGCGGCCGCGTGCCGAGTCGGCCGGCACCGGCCGACCCTGGGCACTCTCGCCGCGACAGGCCGTGAGGTAGACGGGGCTGTGCCCGGCGCAGCGCTGAAGTGCCTGCCGGGCGCGGTCGCGGTCGGCCTCGGCGACGGCGAGGCAGGAGCGGAAGTCGCAGGTGCCGCGGATCGCGAAGTAGTCGACGCCGGCCTCCTGAAGCGCGGTGACGACGAGTTCGAGGTTGGCCTCGCGCAGTCCCAGCGGTGAGACCGTGGGCCGGACGAGAGCGATCCGCGTGCCCGGCCCGGCGAGCGCGGCGAGCCGCTCCCCCGGCCCGAACAGGTGCGGCCAGCGGCGGCGGGCCTGCACCGAGCGCAGCAGCCGGGCCCCGAAAGTGAGGGTGTGCAGGCGGCGCAGCAGCTGCTTCAGCATCTGCCGAAGCCGCAGCGGGACGCGGCGCGCGATCCGGCGTCTGAGGCCGGCGGGGACGAGGGTGCGGTACGCCCCGACCGCGGCGGAAGCCTCGGGGTTGCTCATACTCACGACTGGCGGCCCGCCTCGCCCAAGTCGGCGTGGTCGCGCTCGAAGACGCTGGGCACCGGGTAGTAGCGCGCCAGGAAACGCCCGACCGCCTTGACGCCGCCCCGGGCACGCGCCTCTTCGGTGCCGAGGCCGGTGATCTGCATCTGCTGCGTGTCGCGCCGGACCAGCAGCCGCTCCAGGTGGTTGCCGATGCCGGGCAGCGCCGCGTGCAGGGCGACGGACGCCTCGCCGGAGGGGTCGGCGACACCGGAGACGTACCCGAAGTGGTGGACCATGCCGTCCAGCGGGTGGGTGCCGGGTACGGCGGGCAGGTGCTGGGCGTCGGGCAGCGGCAGGTGCGCGGTGCCGGTCGCGGCGAGCCGGGCGAGGGTCTCGGTGCGCAGCGGCTGGGGTCCGTGCGCGTAGCCGTGGGCGGTGACCCGGCCGGTGGCGGAGTACGCGGCACGGGTCCACGGCGCGAAGGACTCCTGCGCGCTCCAGGGACCGCGCCGGGGGCGGGCCGACCCGGTCGGCGTGAAGTAGTCGAAGGGCCGCACCGGGCGGCCGAGCAGGGCACCCGGGCGCAGCAGCAGGAAGTGGTCCGCGACGTCGGGCAGTTGGTGCAGGTGCCACTCGGCACCCGGCCGGGCGCGTACCACGCTGAGCCGGTCACCGGCGTCGAGCCAGGCCGGCGGCTCGGCCTCGGCGACGACGTGCACGACGTCCACCCAGGGGGCGTACTGGTGCACGGAGCGCAGTGCGGCGCGCAGCAGCCGCTCGCCCCACGGCGTGGCGTGCCGGAAGACCAGGACGGCGTCCACGGGGAAGGTGATCTCCTCCAGCCGGACCACGTCGAAGCTCTCCAGCGTGACCGTCGGCTCGCAGTCGCCGTCGATGTCGCAGTAGCCGGACAGCCGGTCGAGGCCGATCTCGATGCCGAGCGCGTCGCTGGGCACCGCCCGCTGGACCCGGTTGGGGCGCGGGCCGATCAGGCGTTCGGTGGGCAGGTCGGTGTTGGTGGTCCAGAACTCGATCTCGATGCCCTGGTCCTCGCCGACCCAGAGGTTCTCGGTGGGGTCGGTGCGCAGCCAGGTCAGCCGGATCACCCGGGTCTTGCCGTAGTGCTTCCACGCCTTGACGTGGCTGCCCGGGATCTCGCGGGTGTCGCCCAGTGCGGGCGAGACGGAGACGACGTACCCGGTGTGCTCCTCAAGGAGCGCGCGCAGGACGCGGCGGACGGGGCCCTTGTCCTTGACGTCCACGGCCAGGCAGATCCGCCGGTCGTCCAGCGCGGGCACCGCGAACCAGGGGATCTCGGCGGCGTCCAGCGCGTGCGTGACCAGGTCGTGGTCGAGGCGGCGGGCCAGGTCGACGGTGAGCCCGGTGTGCACGTGCCCGATGCGGCCGTCGGGTGCGGTGACCCGCCGCTCCGACTGGCCGAGCTCGGCGCGCCGCACCTGGCGCAGCGCCCGGCGGTGCAGCCGGGCCTCGCGGCGGCTGAGGGTACGGGCCAGCTGCCGCTTGACCTTACGGCGTACGCCCGCGGGGACGGTGGTCGCGGCGGCGGAGCGGACGGGCTGCGGGACGAGGCGCTGGTAGACGTGCGCCGCGGAGTTCAAGGACGTCGGGTCCGGCACGTCATGAACTCCGTTTCATGGGTCGTGGGAAGGGCAGGGTGGCCCCTCGCGGGGGCTGGGGTGTCATCACGGTGGAAGGCGGGGTCGTCCCCCTGCGGGGACCGGATCTCACCGCTCGTACGGACTCGGCGTCGGGAAGTAGGCGTTGAGGAAGCCGTCCAGCAACTCCTGCTGTGCCTCGATGTCCTCCGGTGTGGAGAAGGCGTCGTTGAGGCAGAAGGTGTCCTGGTCCCGCCCGTCGAGGAGCCGCCCGAGCCGGTCGGCCAAGTCGGGGACCGCGAGCTGGAGGTAGGTGAAGGGCATCGAGCCCGGCTGGGCCCGGCCGGTGAGCGCCGCGTAGTAGAGCGCGAACGACGAGGTGGGCGACAGGTCGGTCATCGCCCGGAACCGGCTGGCCGAGGTGCGCGACCAGGCCTCGGGGAAGTCCCGCTCGGCCTCCTCCATCGCCGAGCGGCGCAGGGCGTAGGGGATGTGCTCCATCGGCTGGGTGATCACCCTGCCGAAACGTTCCTCCAGGAGCGCGCGGTTGTTCTTGCACGCCGCGTCGACCGGGCTGTCGGTCGCCACGACCGGGCCCTGCGGAATGCGGTTGCGGGACGGGAAGTAACGGGCCGTTCCGGTGGGCGTGAAGAAGGCGTGCGGGGCCACCGGGCGGCCCATGAACATGTCGTCGTTGAAGTACAGGAAGTGCTCGGCCAGGCCCTCGATGTGGTGCAACTGGCTTTCGATCGAGTGCGAGTTGAACGTCGGCAGGTCGTCCGGGTTGCGGAAGATCTCCCGGTGCGTGGCGATGCGCAGCCCGGGCAGGCCCTCGACCAGCCAGGCCGGGACCTGGTCGTCGGTGACGATGTAGATGTTGCGGATCCAGGGCGCGAACAGGTGCAGCGAGCGCACCGAGTAGCGCAGTTCGTCCCGGCTGATGAAGCGGGCGTCGCTGGCCGACTCGGCGTGGTAGACCTCGCCCTTGGCCTGCGCCTTGCGCCGCTGCCAGGCGGGGTCGTTGCCGTCGACCCAGGTGTAGACGGCGTCGACCGGGAAGGCGATGTCGTCGGCGCAGTGCACCAGGAACTCGGGGCGGGTGGCCAGCGCGGGCGCCAGGTGGCGCGGCGTCCAGTCGGAGACGAACCGGCTGAACAGCCGGGCGGCGCCCAGGACGTTGCCGCCGTCGGCGGCGACCGCCCAGGTGGCGCGGTTGGCGCGGGGCGCGACCAGGTGGCTGCCGTGCCGCTGCCAGAACTCGATGGCGCAGCCGTACTCGTGACCGAGCAGGAGGTGCCGGTCCGGGTCGGTGCGGTACCAGCTGATCTGCAGCACGCGCGCGGCGGACACCTCGCGCCAGGCCCGGGGATCGCGGGAGGAGACCGGGCGGGCGGGCCGGGGCGCGTCGGGGTCGACGACGCTCAGGTGGCCCGGGTACTGGCCCAGCCCGCGGAACACCGCCGCCAGGACCCGCTCGCGGTCCTCCTCGGCGACGGCGACGACCGTGCCGTGGTCCGAGGTGCCGCGCACCGCGAAGTGGCCGATGCCGGCCGTGTCGAGGAGTGCGGTGAGCGCGGAGCGGTTGGCCTCGCGGGCGCCCAGCGGGGTGAGGCCCGGCTCGACGTAGACGTCGCCGTGCTCGGCGGTGAGCGTGGTGGCGGCGGACTCGGCCGGGTTCGGTCCCGTGGCGCGCGGCGACGGCACACGGCCGGCCGCACCGGGAACCTGCTGGACGGCGTGATCGGAAACGGTCGTCACGCAGCCGTCCCTTGACGGGCCGACGCACGCAGCAGCACAGCCACCCTCCCTTTTGTTGGTCGCTCGCCCTCGCGCCCCCCGGCTCGAATCCGCGACCGGTCAGGCGTCGGTCACCTGACCGACGCCTCATTCACGCCAAATGTTCAACCTTCACAGGCCGGGCACATCATCACCAAGCCTCCGGATAGCTGTCAACTGCAATCAGTCATGACACAGAACACACACAACCATGAGCGACAGTTGAACGTCAGACATCTGTTGAGTGACGGAGGCATGGGCCTCCCCAGTTCGAGCCGCTCAGTGAGAGGACCCACGCATGACCCACGCCCCGACCATGACGGGCTCCCGCGGATCGAGGCGCGCACCGTCGGGACGCCGCGCCGCACGGCCGCCCAGGAGACGCCGCCGGGTGTGGCGCTGGGTCCTGCTGTGCCTGGTCCTCGTCGTGCTGGCCGCGGGCGGCACCGCCTACTGGCTCTACCGCGACCTCGACGGCAACATCGAGGGCGTCGACCTCGACCGCGCGCTCGGCGACGACCGGCCCGAGAAACTGCCCACGTCGGGACAGAACCTGCTGGTCCTGGGCTCCGACTCGCGCTCCGGCGCCAATGCCGACCTCGGCGGCGGCCAGGTCTCCGGCGCCCGCTCCGACACCGCGCTGGTGCTGCACATACCCGAGGGCCGGCGCGAGGCCGTCGCCATCAGCATCCCCCGCGACACCCTCGTGACCCGGCCCGAGTGCACCGGGCGGGACGGCTCCGCGCTGCCCTCGGCGCGGCGCGTGATGTTCAACTCCGTGTACGCGCAGGCCGGTCCGGCCTGTGTGGTCAAGACCGTGGAGCAGATGTCCGGGGTCCGCATGGACCACTTCGTGGAGATCGACTTCGCGGGCTTCAAGGGGCTCGTGGACGCGATCGGCGGCGTGCCGGTCACCGTCGAGGAGGACATCCACGACACCTCCAGCGGCCTCGACCTCAGCGCCGGCACGCACCGCCTGGACGGCACGCAGGCCCTGCAGTTCGTCCGCACCCGGCACGGTGTCGGGGACGGCAGCGACCTCGGGCGGATCGGGCTCCAGCAGCAGTTCCTGGTCGCGCTGCTCTCCGAGATCAAGAAGCAGGACCTGCTGGGCAGCCCCACCAAGACCTACCGCGTCGCCGACACGCTCACCGAGTCCCTCACCACCGACTCCGGCCTCGCCTCCCTCACCAGGCTCGCCGAGTTCGGCCGCAGCATGAACGGGGTCGACCCGTCGACCATGGAGACGATCATGCTGCCGGTGCAGTACGACGCCCAGGACCCGAACCGCGTGGTGGCGGCCCAGCCGCAGGCGGACGAGCTGTGGGAGGCCGTGCGCAAGGACGAGGAGATCCCGGAGTCGGCGAAGAAGTCGCCGGCCGCGGGAGGCCGTTGAGCCCGAGGGAACGTGCGCCGGCTCCCTCGGCCCGTTCAAGGACCACTCAAGGCGTGTCGCCCGTCACCAACGTCCCGGGACAGCACACCTAGACGCGCACCGACGGAGCCAGTGACAGACCCGGCTCGCCCGTCTGACGGGCCACGTGCAAGGCGCCGTCGTCGCCCAGCATCGCGACGACCACCCGGCCGTGGCCGTCGAGCGCCAGCGCCGGGGCGCCGACGCAGCGTTCGCCGGTCGGGGACCACCACACGCCGGCCTGCTCGTTCTCCGTGCCGTACGCGGCGAGCATGACGTGCCCGTCAAGGTCGCGGTGGGCCAGTACGGTGCAGTCGTAGCCGTCGAGCACCGCGCGCAGCGCCGTCACCGGGTCCCCGGCGGGCGCGCCGCCGAGGGGGAGCGCCCAGCCGCCGGGACGGTGGGCAAGGAGCCCGCCGCCTTCCGGGTCGGCCCAGAAGTACGTCGCCCGGTCCGGGCCCGTCTCCAGCACCGCCGCCGTGCCCGGCGCCACCCGCAGCGGGATGTTCGGCTCCTGCCGGAAGTCGCCGTCGGCCTCGGACTGGCGCCACCACATGGCGTCCTGCTCACCGCCGGCCAGCAGCTCGATGCGGCCGGAGGCGTGGGCGACGACGGCGAGCCCGTCCTGCACCCGGCTGCCCTTGAGGTCGCGCCACGCCTCCCACTTCCCGGTGGGGGCCTCCCGGCGCAGCATCACTCCGCCTCCGGCGTTGCGCGCGAAGACGTACACCCGGCCCGAGGCGCTGACCGCGGCCACGGGGACCCCGAAGCGCGCCGCCTTCTCCCGGTCCTGGTGCGGGTTGCCCAGCGACCGCCACTCGGTGACCGGCCTGCCGGTCTGGTACTGGATGGCGTGCACGACGTCGACGACGGGCGGCCCGTCGCCCTTGCGGACCTCGCGCCGCCCGAGAAAGTGCACGTAGCTGTCGGCGCCCTGAGCCACCGACAGATGGGTGAGGCCGGGTATCGCGAAGAACTCGGGGCCGGTCCAGGCCGGGCCGCCCGGCCGCAGCTCGGTCCAGCGCAGCAGCCCCGCGTCGGTGCGGGCGTAGGCGGTCAGCCGGCCGTCCTTGCCGAGGGCGAGCCACCGGCCGGACGGGGTGTACTGGGCCGCGTGGCCTGGGGTGCCGGCCTCCTCGGTGCCGACGACCGCTCTCGTTCTGCCTCGGACGGCGCCGCGCCCGGATCCGGTCCGCATGACGTGACCTGCCCTTTCCCTGACCCTCGGCGCGGCTGACTGCCCATCCCGAACCTGTGTACGGGAGGCCGAGCTGGCCCATCATAGGATGAGCGTTCGATGAACAGGGCATGGCGGCGGTGTGTACGCCCCTGCGGACGCGGGGCTCCTCAGGCCACCTGCCACGCCGCCAGCGCCAGCCCCGGCTCGTCCTTCTGCCGGGCCAGGCGCAGTTCGCCGTCCGGTGTGGCCGTCGCGGCGACGACGCGGCCCTCGGCGTCCTCCGCCAGGGCGACCCGCGAGCCCTCCGGCAGCTCGGGCCCGGACTCGGTCCACCACAGGCCCGCCGACTCCTGCTCGGTGGGGTACGCCGCGAAGGCCACCCGTCCGGAGGTCGAACGCTGGGCGAGCAGGGTGCAGTCGTGGCCTTCCAGCACACAGCGCAGCACCGCCACCGGCCCGGGCCCGGCCGCGGCGATCAGCGCGATCGGGTCACCGTCGGGACGCCAGGCGTACACCATGCCGTCGGGGTCCGCGAAGAACAGCGTCGCGTACTCCTTCGAGGTGGGCAGCGCGCTCAGCGAACCCGGCGCCACCCGCACCGGCAGCGGGTCGGCGGCGACCGGACGCGCGCCCGGCTCCTGCTGGAGCCAGCGCAGGATGCCGTCGGGGTTGGTGGCGTACACCTCCACCCGGCCCGACTCCCCCGTGACGGCGACGAGTTCCTCGTCCACCTGGGAGCCCTTCAGGTCGTGCCAGCCGTTCCAGCCGCCGCGCTCCTTCTGGTTGGTGGTCGACACGCCCTTGCCGCGGTTGCGTACGAAGAGGTAGGCGCGCCCCTCGGCGTCCACGGCCACGGCGGGCATCCCGGTCCGCTCGCCCTTCTTGTTGGGATGGCCGATCGCAAGCCAGTCCAGCGGGGCGAGGTGCGGGCGGAAGTGCGTGGAGTGCACGAGGCCCGCCTCACCGCCCGGGGTGGGCCGCCAGGCGACGAGGTGCGCGTAACCGTCGGCTCCCTGGCCGACCGCGACGCCGGGCAGCAGCCGTTGTTCGCCGCCCACCGTGCGGGACGGCAGCCAGGCCCCGCCCGCATGGCGCTCGGCCCGGCAATGGACGGCCTCGCCGCTGGGGCCGTAGGCGCTGAGCCGCCCGTCGCGGCCTCGTATCAGCCAGTCGCCGTTCACCGCAGGGACCATTGACACGCTCCTACTTTAATCGGGCATCCCCCGGGTTCCCCTCGGCGGCTCGTGCGACCCTGGGTGACATGACTGCCCCGCTCCTGGTCATCGTCGACGCCGCCAACGTGGTCGGCTCGGTACCCGACGGCTGGTGGCGCGACCGGCACGGCGCGGCCGAACGCCTGCGCGACCGGCTGGCGGCGGACGGCCTGCCCGGCCACGCGGGGCCCGTGGACATCGTCCTCGTGGTGGAGGGTGCGGCCCGCGGCGTGGATTCCGTGCCGGGCGTGCGCGTGGACGCGGCTCCCGGCAGCGGCGACGACCGCATGGTCGAACTGGTCACCGAGGCCGGCGACCGCCCCTGCCTGGTCGTCACGGCCGACCGCGAACTCAGGCGCCGGGTGACGGAACTGGGCGCGGAGGTGGCGGGACCACGGACGGTGCACCGCTAGGGGTGCCACCACCGCCGGCGGGGCCACGGACGGTACAACGGGGAGGGGCGCCATCACCGTTGGCGGGACCACGGACGGTGCACCCTCAGGGCCCGCCACCACCGCCGGCGGGGCCACGGACGGTACACGGGCAGGGCGTGCCATCACCGTTGGCGGCTCCACGGACGGTGCACCCTCAGGGCCCGCCACCACCGCCCACCACCGGCGCGTACAACACCGCCCCGTCCACCTCCCCCACCTCCTCGTATCCCGCCCGCAGCACCTTCCTGAGGCTCGGCACCCGCTTCGGTGCGTACGGCTTGCCGCGCGAGTCGTCGACGATCAGGGCCGGGGCGTGGGTGTCGAGTTCCGTGCGGAAGGTCGGCCAGGCGCCCGCGACGCCGTACTTCTCGCCGACCTGGGGGCCGTCCCGGCCGCCGCTGTAGTTGGTGAGGAGGCCGGCGGTGAGGTAGCGGCTGGCGGGGGTGCGGTCGGCGAGCCAGTACGTCTCCGGGTGCATGCCCCAGACGAGGACGCGGTCGCCGGGTTCGGTGCGGCGGGCGGTGGCCTCGGCGAGGCGCTGGACGTGGGCGAGTTCGGGGCGTGGGGCGAGCAGGCCCCAGGCGAGGAAGAGGCCGCAGCAGCAGGCCGAGACGAGGACGGCGGTCACCAGGCGGTCGCGGGGCAGGATCTGTAGGGCGGCCGTCGCCAACAGGGCGAGCGGCGGAAGGAGTTGCAGGTAGTAGTGGCCGAAGAAGTGGCACCCGGCCAGCACCGCCCCGGCCGACGCGGCCAGCCACAGCCACAGCTCCCCCGCCCCGGTGCGGGCCACGCGCAGCACCCGCACCACCGGCGGCAGCAGCCCCGCGCACCCGACGGCGAGGATCGCGGTGTTGGCCAGTCCCCGGGCCAGGACGTGCAGTTCGGAGCCGGTGAAGGAGGCGTACGCCCGCGATCCGGTCACCGTCCAGAAGAGGAAGCCCGCCGGATCGGTGACCAGGGCCGCGCACAGCACCGGCACGACGACCCCCGCCGCGAGCCACAGCAGCCCACCCCGCGAACCACCGCCCGTACGGACGTACAGCCAGATCACCGGAAGGAGTACGGCCGCTCCCGTCTGCTTGACGAGGAAGGCCCCGGCGACGGCCGCGCCCGCCGCGGCCCAGCGGCGCCGGTCCGCGCACCACATCGCGGCGGCCGTGCACGGCAGCATGAACACCTCGAACCCGGCGGCCTGCGCGTCCTCGGGGTTGAGCCCGACGGACACCAGCAGGTACAGCACGCCGGCGGTGCGGCCCGCGCCGTCGCCCCACCGCCGACGCGCCAACGAGGCCAGCAGAACGGCCGTGAGCAGCTGCGCGAGCACCGCCAGCACCCGGACCGGGGCGAGCGACTCGGACCCGGCCAGCGCGAAGGCCCCCTCGTACAGCCACGGCACCAGGGGCGGCTTGCGGTCCACGACCGTCTCGTACAGCTCGCCGCCGTGCGCCAGCATCCGTGCCTGTACGGCGAGGTAGCCCTCGTCGGGGTTCCACAGCGGCCGTACGAAGGAGGGGACGCGGGTGACGCAGGCCAGCGCGGCGAGCAGGGGCAGCAGCCGGGTCCAGTAGCCGTGCGCCACCCGCGGTGCGGCTACGGAGCGTGGTGGGGCGAGGGGCTCGACAGACATGGGCCGAACGCTATCCGGCCCCGTATGTCCCACTGAAACGGGACATACGAGGCCGGGTGTTCAGAACGGGACGCTCACCCCGCGTCGCCGCGGTCGGGCTTGATGACCTCCTCGACCGTGGTCTCCTCGTGGCGGCCGAGGCGGCTGTGGGAGCGGCCGTACAGGAAGTAGACGACGATGCCGATCGCCATCCAGATGGCGAACCGGACCCAGGTCTCGGCGGGCAGGTTCAGCATCAGCCACAGCGAGGCCAGCACGGACACGATCGGAAGCACCGGCACCCAGGGGGTGCGGAAGGCGCGGTGCAGGTCGGGGCGGGTCTTGCGGAGGATGATCACGCTGATCGCGACGACCACGAAGGCGAACAGGGTGCCGATGTTCACCAGCTCGGCGAGTTCCTGAAGGGGCGTGAAGCCCGCGAGGATCGCGATGAGCACGCCGAGCAGGATGGTGGGCCGGTGCGGGGTCCTGAAGCGTGGGTGGACGCGGGAGAAGAAGCGCGGCAGCAGTCCGTCACGGCTCATCGCGAAGAAGACACGGGTCTGGCCGAGGAGCAGGATCATGCAGACGGTGGTCAGGCCGACGGCGGCGCCGAAGCTGATGAAGCCCGCGAACCAGGGATGTCCGGTGGCCTTGAAGGCGTCGGCGAGCGGGGCGTCCACGGACAGCTCGCTGTAGTGCTGCATACCGGTGACGACGATCGACACCGCCACGTACAGGACGGTGCAGATGAACAGGGAGCCGAGGATGCCGCGGGGCATGTCGCGCTGCGGGTTCTTGGTCTCCTCGGCGGCGGTGGCCACGATGTCGAAGCCGATGAAGGCGAAGAAGACCACCGAGGCGGCGGTGAAGATGCCCATCACGCCGAAGTTGGCCGGCGCCCAGCCGAACATCAGCTGGATGAGGGGTGCGTCCAGACTGCGTCCGGCGCCCACGGGCTGCGGCTCGGGGATGAACGGGTCGTAGTTGCTGCCGGTGATGAAGAAGGCGCCGGCGATGATCACGACGAGGACGACGGTCACCTTGATGGCGACGACGACGGACGTGACGCGCGCCGAGAGCTTCATGCCGACCACGAGGATGGCGGTGAGCACCAGCACCAGGGCGGCGGCGAGGATGTCGAAGCCGAAGCCGTCGGCGCCCTCCCGGGTCCCGAGCGCCTCCGGCATCTGCCAGCCCGCGTTCTCCAGCAGCGAGGCGATGTACCCCGACCAGCCGACGGCGACCACCGCCGTGCCGAGCGCGAACTCCAGGACGAGGTCCCAGCCGATGATCCAGGCGGGCAGTTCGCCCAGGGAGGCGTACGAGAAGGTGTACGCGGAACCGGCCACCGGGACGGTGGAGGCGAACTCGGCGTAGCACAGCGCGGCGAGGGCGCAGACGACGCCGGCCGCGACGAAGGACAGCGCGACGGCCGGTCCGGCGTTGTTCTTCGCGACCGCGCCGGTGAGGACGAAGATGCCGGTGCCGATGATCACACCGACGCCGAAGACCGTCAGGTCCAGGGCGGACAGGGATTTCTTGAGCGCGTGCTCTGGCTCCTCGGTATCGAGGATGGACTGCTCGACCTTCTTCGTCCGGAAGAGGGTGCTGCTCACGGCGTACCTCCCACGCTTGTCGTCCTCGACATGATCGAGAGGGGGCGTAGTCCGTATGCCCCGACGCGGGCCGTCTCACGCGAATGGGCCGGTGCCGCCACTGTGAAGAGTGGTGGCACCGGCCCATTCAGGGGGTTCCGGGTGGCGCGGAGATCAGTCGCGCGCGGCCTCGATCTCGTCGGCGGCGCTGCGCTCGTACCGCCCGTCGAGCCGGGAGACCAGGCCGGTGACCTGGCGGGCGATGTCGGGGGCGGTCAGCCCGATCTCCGCCATGACCTCGGCGCGGGAGGCGTGGTCGAGGAAGCGCGGCGGGATGCCGAAGTCGCGCAGCGGTACGTCGACACCCGCGTCCCGCAGGGCCTGAGCGACGCTCGATCCGACGCCGCCGACGCGGGAGTTGTCCTCGACGGTGACGACCACGCGGTGCCGCTCGGCGAGCGGGGCCATGGCCTCGTCGACGGGCTTGACCCAGCGCGGGTCGACGACGGTGGTGGAGATGCCCTGCTTGTCGAGGAGGGAGGCGATCTCCAGGCACATCGGCGCGAGGGCGCCGACCGAGACGAGCAGCACGTCCGGGGTGGTGGTGCCGGGCTCGCGCAGTACGTCCATGCCGCCGATCCGGCCGACGGCCGGTACGGCGGGGCCGACGGCGCCCTTCGAGAAGCGCACCACGGTCGGCGCGTCGTCGACGTCGACGGCCTCGCGCAGCTGGGCGCGCACCTGCTCGGCGTCGCGCGGGGCGGCGAGCCTGAGGCCCGGGACGACCTGGAGGATCGACATGTCCCACATGCCGTTGTGGGAGGCGCCGTCGGTGCCGGTGATGCCGGCCCGGTCCAGCACGAAGGTCACCCCGCACTTGTGCAGGGCGACATCCATCAGGACCTGGTCGAAGGCGCGGTTGAGGAAGGTGGCGTAGACGGCGAAGACGGGGTGCACCCCGCCGGTGGCGAGGCCCGCCGCGGAGACGGCGCCGTGCTGCTCGGCGATGCCGACGTCGTAGACCCGCTCCGGGAAGATCTTCGCGAAGCGGTCCAGGCCGACGGGCTGGAGCATGGCGGCGGTGATGGCGACGACGTCCTCGCGCTCCTTGCCGAGCTTGACCATCTCGTCGCCGAAGACGGAGGTCCAGTCGGCGCCGGAGGACGCGATCGGCAGGCCCGTGTCGGGGTGGATCTTGCCGACGGCGTGGAAGCGGTCGGCCTCGTCCTGGAGGGCGGGCTGGTAGCCGCGGCCCTTCTCGGTGAGGCAGTGCACGATCACCGGGCCGCCGAACCGCTTGGCGCGGGCCAGCGCGGACTCCAGCGCCTCGATGTCGTGGCCGTCGATCGGGCCGACGTACTTCAGGCCGAGGTCCTCGAACATGCCCTGCGGCGCGATGAAGTCCTTCAGCCCCTTCTTGGCGCCGTGCAGGGTGTCGTAGAGCGGCCGGCCGACGACCGGGGTGCGCTCCAGCACTTCCTTCGTCCGGGCCAGGAAACGTTCGTAGCCGTCGGTGGTGCGCAGCGTCGCGAGGTGGTTGGCGAGGCCGCCGATCGTGGGCGCGTACGAACGCTCGTTGTCGTTGACGACGATGACGAGCGGGCGGTCCTTGGCGTCGGCGATGTTGTTCAGCGCCTCCCAGGCCATACCGCCGGTGAGCGCCCCGTCACCGATCACGGCGACCACGTGGTCGTCGCGTTTGCGCAGCTGGTTGGCCTTCGCCAGGCCGTCGGCCCAGCCGAGGACCGTGGAGGCGTGGCTGTTCTCGATGACGTCGTGCTCGGACTCGGCCTGCGAGGGGTAGCCGGACAAGCCGCCCTTCATCTTCAGCCGGGAGAAGTCCTGCCGACCGGTGAGCAGCTTGTGGACGTAGGCCTGGTGACCCGTGTCCCACAGCACCTTGTCCTTCGGCGAGTCGAACACACGGTGCAGGGCGATGGTCAGCTCGACCACGCCGAGGTTGGGGCCGAGGTGGCCGCCGGTCTTGGAGACGGCCTCGACAAGGAAGGTCCGGATCTCCTGCGCCAGCTGGTCCAGCTCCTCCAGGGTGAGCCGATCCAGATCGCGCGGTCCCGTGATGCGGGTCAGCAGCGGCACCCGTGCCTCCTTGCAGTAGAGCTGTTCGAGCTGTTGCCGGGCTCGACGAGTCTAATGTTCCGCCCCGGCCCCCGACGCCAGGGCACTGGGTCGTACGTCACGCGTTCGGCTCTACCCAGGAGAGACCCTTTCTACGACACGACTGTGCCCGGCACCGCCATTGGCGCCGGGCACATGTTCGAAAGGAGCGGGACTGCACGCCCTCAGGGGCGCGGGGCTGTATCAATGTGCGGCTCCGCCGCGTGGGCGCGACAAGCCACACACGGCCCGCACCCAGCGATCCACCGCACCCCTACGGCGCAGCCCTACGCTCGACCAGCGGTCTTCTGCGTCCGCCGCGTGATGGAGTCAATAACCACCGTGGTCAACAGCACACCCGCAGTGATCATGTACTTCACCGGCTCGGCGATGGACTCCAGCTGCAACCCGTACTGGATGGAAACAATCACCAGCACACCCAGCAGCGCGTTCCACGTACGCCCACGCCCACCGAACAGCGACGTACCACCGATCACGGCCGCCGCGATCGCGTTCATCAGCAGATCACCGGTACCGGCGCTCTGGTTCGCCGACGCGATCTTCGACGCCAGGAACAGACCACCGATCGCCGCGAACCCACCGGAGATCGCGAACACGGAGATCCGTACCGCCGTGACGTTGATACCCGCGCGCCGCGACGCCTCGACACTGCCACCGAGCGCGAAGACCTTGCGGCCGTACGAGGTCCGGCGCAGCACGAAGTCCGTGCCCACCAGGAACACCAGGAAGATCACGGTCGCCAGCGGCAGACCCTTGTACTGGTTGTACATGAACGCCGCGGCGAAGGATACCACCGCGAGCAGCACCGTCCGCAGCAGCGTGTCGCTCAGCGGCCGCGAAGGAACACCGGCCGCCTCACGCCGCCGGTTCCCCAGGAACGACGTGACGAAGAAGATGCCGGTCACCACGGCCGCCAGGCCGTACGCGGCGGCGATATCGGTGAAGAAGTACGTCGTCAGCTGGCCGATGAAGCCGTCGCTGTCGAGGTTGATCGTGCCGTTCTCGCCCAGCGTCTGGAGCATGAAGCCCAGCCAGAAGAGCAGACCGGCCAGGGTGACCGCGAACGCCGGAGCGCCGAGGACCGCGAAGAAGAAGCCGTGCGCCGCGCCGATGAGGGCGCCCGCGCCGACCGCGAAGAGCACCGCCACCCACTCGGGCCAGCCCTGGTTCACCGCGAGCACGGCCGCGATGGCGCTGGACGCGCCGCTGACGGAGCCGACGGACAGGTCGATCTCGCCGAGCAGCAGCACGAAGACGATGCCGACCGAGATCATGCCGGTGCCGACCATCGTGACGGTGATGTCACTGATGTTCTGCGCGGACAGGAACGCGGAGTTCAGGCTCTGGAAGACGACGCAGATGACGATCAGGCCGATGATGACCGGGATGGAGCCCAGCTCACCCGCCTTCATCTTGCGCTTGAACTCACCGAGGTAGCCCGCGAGGCCGCGCTCGCGCACGAGCAGCCGGGGGTCGACCGCGGTCACGGCGGCCGCGGCCGCCTCGGGGTTCTCGACGGCGTGTTCGTCCGCCGCCGACGTGGAGGTCTTGTCGATGCTCACTTGGAAACCTCCCCGTTCGTGCGCGCCGCACGGCGGGTCACGGCGTTTTCGGTGGCGCCGGTGATGGCGGAGATGATCTCCTCCTGCGAGGTCGTCTTGACCTCGAAGACGCCGTTGTTGCGGCCGAGGCGCAGTACCGCCACCTTGTCGGCGACGGCCTTGACGTCGGCCATGTTGTGGCTGATGAGGATGACCGCGTGGTCGCGCTCGCGCAGCCGCTCCACCAGGTCGAGGACCTGGGCGGTCTGCTCGACGCCGAGGGCGGCGGTCGGCTCGTCGAGGATGACGAGCTTGGGCTCGCCGAGCATCGAGCGTGCGATGGCCACGGTCTGGCGCTGACCGCCGGAGAGCGAGGCGATCGGGATGCGGACGCTGGGGATGCGGATCGAGAGCGTCTGCAGCAACTCGCGGGAGCGGCGCTCCATTTCGACCTCGTCGAGGACGCCCCACTTCCTCAGCTCACGGCCGAGGAACAGGTTTCCGACGACGTCGATGTTGTCGCACAGCGCGAGGTCCTGGTAGACGGTCGCGATGCCCAGGGCCTGGGCGTCGTGCGGCCTGTTGATCGAAACGGCCTTGCCTTCCCACTCGATGACACCGTCATCGATGGGGTGCACGCCGGCGATCGTCTTGACCAGCGTGGACTTTCCGGCGCCGTTGTCGCCGACCAGGGCGACCACCTCACCGGCGTGGACCTCAAGCTCTACGTCGGTGAGCGCCTGAACGGCACCGAACCGCTTGGAGACCCCGCGCAACGCCAGCACGGGCGTAGCGGACACGTGAACCATCTCCTTCGCCGCCTGACCCGGCGGGAGGTTGTGCAGAAATGCTGGGTGGGTGGGCGGGGGATACCCGCGGGGATGTTCCGTCCGGCGCCCCGCTACGAGCTTGCGGGGCTGTGTGTGACGCGGGGCGCCGGAGGAGTCTGTGGTACGGCGGTCCGGTACGGGAACTCCGGAGCGGGTTCCCGTACTTGGAGTGGACCGGGACCGTGTCAGCCGCCGATGCCGGCCTTCTCGCAGGCCGACTTGTAGCTGCCGGTGCAGATCTCGTCGGCGGTGTAGATGCCGTCCTTGATCACGGTGTCGTTGATGCTGTCCTTGGTCAGGGAGACGACCGGGACCAGGACCGACGGGACGTCCTTGGCGCTGCCGCTGGAGACCTTGTCCTTGGCGATGGCGCCCAGGTCCTCACCCTTGGCCAGGGCGACTGCCATCTCGGCGGCGACCTCGGCCTCCTGCGGGTAGGACTTGTAGACGCTCATGTACTGCTCGTCGCTGAGGATGCGCTGCACGGCGGCGAGCTCGGCGTCCTGGCCGGTGACCGGGATGTCGGCGATGCCGGCGGCCTTCAGGGCGGTGATGATGCCGCCCGCCATGCCGTCGTTGGCGGAGTAGACACCGGCGATCTTGTCCTTGCCGAGCGCCGTGATCGCCGCCTCCATGTTGGCGTTGGCGTTGTCCGGCGACCATTCCTTGGTGTCGAACTCGCGGCCGATCTTCACCTTGCCGTCGAGGACGGAGTGCGCGCCATCCTTGAACTGCTTGGCGTTGGGGTCGGTGGACGAGCCGTTCATCATGACGATCTGGCTGTCCTTGGCCTTGGCGCCCAGGGCCTTCAGCAGGGCCTCACCCTGGGTCCTGCCGACCTCCTCGTTGTCGAACGAGGTGTAGGCGCTGATCGGTCCCTCGGCCAGGCGGTCGTAGGCGACGACCTTGATGCCCGCGTCCGCGGCCTTCTGCACGGAGTTCTTGATCGCCTTGGCGTCCACGGCGTCCAGGATCAGCACGTCCACCTTGTTGGTGATCATCGTGTCGACCTGCTGCGCCTGGAGGTTGGCGTCCTGGCGGGCGTTGTTGTACTGGATCTCCGCCTTGTTGTTCGTCAGCTCCTTGATCTTCTTCTCGATCAGCGGCCGGTCGAACTTCTCGTAACGCGCGGTCTTGTTCTCCGGAAGGAGGAGGCCGACCTTGATGTTGTCACCCTTGGCGGCGGCGGAGCCGGTGGCGTCGGTGTCGCCGCCCGCTTCCTCAGCGCTGCCACAGGCGGCGAGCGAGACAGCCATCGCACCGGCGGCGATGGCAACGGCGGCACGACGCATACGCGTGTTCACTTCATAACCTCCCTGACGAGGCCGCGTCGTTGCGGCCGAGGTGGCTGGAAGTCAACTCGGCCACACGTGCGACGTCAAGAAGTAAATCCTTAACGGGTTGGCAACGGTGCCATACGTTCTCTAAGTGAAGGCAGGTGCAACGGCCGGAAGCGCCCCGGCGGCGCTGCCGTCCAAAAGTGTCGAATCGCCCATCTCGCTCAGGGCGAGGGCGAGCGCCCCGAGCACCTCCGCACGGCCGCCAAGCGCCCCTGGAAGGACGGACAGTTGGCGCGCGGCACTGGGGATGGCGTAGCGGCCGACGGACTCCCGGATAGGCCCGAGTACCAGCTCTCCGGCCTCGGCGAGATCTCCGCCCAGGACCACTCTGCTCGGGTTCAGCAGGTTGCACAGGTTGGCGACTCCACTGCCGATGTGGCGGCCGACGTCGGCGATCACCCGACGGCAGCCCGGGTCTCCGTCCCGCGCCAGCCGTACGACGCCCTCCATGGTCAGGTCGTTGCCGTGACTGGACTGGAGCAGCGGGAGCACATAGCGGGCGGCCGCGAAGGTCTCCAGGCAGCCCCGGTTTCCGCAACGACAGACGGGGCCGGATTCATCGAGTGTAATATGTCCGATTTCTCCGGCGGTGCCGCCGGGACCCCGGTAGATCTTCCCGTCGATCACCAGGCCCGCGCCGACACCACTGGCGACCTTGATGTACGCCAGGTCCCGCACACCCTTGCCGCTGCCCCACACCAGCTCGCCGAGGGCGCCCAGGTTGGCGTCGTTGTCCACGTGCACCGGTACGCCGAGCCGCCCCCGCAGCTCCTCGGCGGGCCGGGCGCCCGTCCAGCCGGGCAGGATGGCGGTAGAGCCCAGCGTCCCGGACTCCACGTCGATCGGGCCGGGCACGCCCAGGCCCACCCCGGCGATCTTGGCCCGGTCCACCCCGGTCGCCGCGATCAGCCGGTTGACCAGCTCTTCGGCCCGGTCGAAGCCCTGCGACGCGGAGGCGTCGACGTCCAGCGGCTCGGCCTCCTCGGCGAGCACCTGGTGGGCGAGGTTCCCGACCGCGACGCGCAGGTGGGTGTGCCCGAAGTCGACGCCGATGACGATGCCGGCGTCGCCGCTGAGCGAGACGCTGCGGGCCCGGCGGCCGCCCGCCGACGTGGGCGTGACCTCGACCGTTCCGCCATCCTTGAGCTCACGGACGATGTTGGAGACCGTCGCCGCGGACAGACCGGTCGTCCTCGCGATCTCGGCCTGGGTGAGGGATCCGGCCAGACGTACGGCTCGGACCACCCGCTCCAGGTTGGCTCGGTGCAGCGACGACTGCGACCCTGGAGTCTCCACGACGACCTCCTGCGCGCGGGACCGCTTCGATGAGGCCCCGTCTATGTCCAACTAGTGAACTCTAAGCTGAGCCGTACGGGGTGCCTCCCGTCAAGAGGTTGAACAGTTTCGGGGACCTCACGCACAGCACGGACACCGCTCCCGAGGGCGGAAGCGGTGTGCGTGCGATCTGTTACGGAGTGCTACCCCATTTACTTCAGGCTCGCTCGGCGCGTCACTTCAGCGCCCCCGCCGTCAGCCCCTGCACGACCTGACGCTGGAAGACAACATAGGCCGCCAACACCGGCAGCATCGCCATCACCAGACCGGCGAACAGTCCGGACCAGTCGCCCTTGTAGCCCTGGCTGACGGCGAGCTGTACCAGGCCCTGGGTGAGAACCCGCTTGTCCGGGTCGGTGTTGAGGACCGTGGGCAGCATGTACTGGTTCCACTGACCCAGGAAGTTGAAGATGCCGACGCTGATCAGGCCCGGCTTGGCCATCGGCAGCATGATCTGGAAGAACGTACGCGAGTGGGAAGCGCCGTCGACGAAGGCCGCCTCGGCCACCGAGGTCGGCAGCGTGCGGAAGAACGCCGTCAGGAAGAACACGGTGAACGGCAGCGAGTACGCGATGTAGACCAGGATCAGGCCGTGGATGGTGTTCAGCAGGCCCATGTTGTTCACGACGTAGAACAGCGGGACCAGCGCCAGCATGATCGGGAAGCTCATGCCGCCGATGAACAGGAAGTAGATGAAGCGGTTGCCCGGAAATTCGAAGCGGGCGAGCACGTACGCCGCCATCGAACCGAGCACCAGGGTGCCGATCAGCGAACCCCCCACCACCAGAATGGTGTTGAGGAAGTAGTCGCTCATGTTGGCCTCGGTCCACGCCCGCGACCAGTTCGAGAAGTGCAGTTCGTCCGGCAGCGACCAGGGCGAGCCGAAAATGGAGCTGTCGTCCTTGAAGGACGTCATCACCGCCCACAGCAGCGGCATGACGACCATGAACGCCCAGATGACGAGGATGCCGTGCGAGAAGACGTTGAGGACGGTGCCCTCTTTCTTCTCCCTGGACGGCATTTCGTCCGGAACGCCGGCCTTGGTCACGGGCCTACCGGACTCGGCCGGTACGGGAGCGGTGGTCTCGGTCGTCTTCATCTGTCAGAACTCCAGCCGTTCGCGCCGTCCCAGCCGCATGACGACCGCGGCGAAGGCCAGCGTGACGATGAGCAGGGCCACGCCGATGGTGGTGGCATACGCGGCCTGCCCGTCACGGAACGCTTTCTGGTACACGTACAGGACCATGACCGTGGTCGAGTAGTCGGGGCCGCCCGGCCCGGTCGTCATGATGTGTACGACCGCGAAGGACTCGGCGCCGAGGGCGAGGATGCCCATGTAGACCCAGCCGGACTGCACGGTGTCCCACAGCAGCGGCAGGGTGACCCGGAAGAAGGTGGTGGCGCGGCCGGCGCCGTCGAGCAGTGCGGCCTCGTACAGATCGGCCGGAATGGAGGCCATGCCGGCCGAGAACAGGACCACGAAGAAGCCGACCGTGGACCAGACGATCACCGCCATCACGGCCCACAAGGCGAGGTTGGGGTCGCCCAGCCAGAGCGGCTGAACGCTGTCGAGCCCGATCCCGCGCAGGACGGAGTTGATCGCGCCACTATCCGGGTTGTACGCGAAGGCGAACAGTAGCGCGACGATCGCGATCGACAGCACTTGCGGGAAGAAATAGACGATCTTGTAGAACGAGGAACCGCGGACACCGATGACCACCGGGCCGCCTTTTCTGCGCCGTCCGCCCACATTGATCATGAAGGCGAGGAACAGCGCGAACCCGATCGTCACCAACGGCAGCAACAACGCGAGCAACAGACTGTGCTGCAACGACTTCCAGAAGATGTCGTCGTCGAGCATCCGCTCGTAGTTGTCGAAGCCGACCATCTTGAATTCGGGGCTCAGACCGGTCCAGTCCGTGAACGAGTAGTAGATGGACTGGATGAACGGCCAGACGACGAAGAGCGCGTACAGCCCCACGGGCAGTGCGAGAAACCCCACGATGAACCGGTACTTGCCGTGCTGCATTGCTATCGACCCCGATCTGCGCGCGGGTGCGACCGCTGGTGACGGATCCTCACCGGACCTACTGGTGCTTGTAGTGCTTGATCGACGTGTCCTTGGCGGTCTCGTCGGCGAAGCTTTGGATCTTCTTGATGGCCTCGGCCGGGGTGAGACGCCCGGCCATCATCTCGCCGAGAGCGGACACGCCGATCTTCTCCTTCTGCAGCTGCACGTACCAGTCCTGCAACCGCGGATTCACCACGTTCTCCCCGGCCTTGTCCAGCGCTGCGACACCGGACTTCAGACCCGGGGTGAGGGTGATGCCGTCGGTGCCGCCGTTGTACGCGGTCAGCGACTTGACCTTGCTGGTGAAGTTCTTGGAGCTCGCCTCGCTCAGCATGATGCGCAGCTGCTCCATACCTCCCGCGGTGTTCTTCGCCTTGGCCGGGACGATGAACGGCTCGCCGCCGGAAGCCCAGATCGTGCCGAAGGGCAGCTTGTCGGAGCTGTCGATGCCGGTCGGCGCGGAGACGGCGAGGTCGAAGTCCTTCGGGATGACGTTCGCCGACTCGTTCTCCACCCAGGAGCCGTTCGGGATGAACAGCGCCTTGCCCTGAGCCCACGCGGTCTGTGACTGGATGTGGTCCAGCCCCGGGGTGCCCTTGAGGATGTAGCCCTTCTCGTAGAGCTCGTAGTAGGCGTCGAAGCACGCCTTGACCGCCGGGTGCTTCCAGGCGTTCGGCTCCAGGTTGTCGATGGCGTCGAGGACCTCCACACCGCCGACCTTGCCGATCATCGGGTAGAGCGAGAAGGGGATGTAGTACGGGTACTTGCCCGCGTACGTCCAGCCCGCCATGCCCTTCTTCTTGGCCTTCTCGCAGACCGCGAGCATCTGGTCCCAGGTCTCGGGGTACTGCTCGTCGAGCGAGTCCAGGGCCTTCTGTGAGTACCAGACGCCGTACACCGTGTAGGCGTAGTACAGGATCCAGACCGGATCGCCGTCCAGCTGGCCCATCTCCACGATTCCGGGGCGCAGCGTGTCGCGGACCTTCTTGTTCGGGTCGTCGTACGACGGGGCGTCCAGCAGCGGAGTGAGGTCGGCGAGCTGGTTCTTGCTGGAGAGGATGCCCATGTCCATCTGCTCGGCGCCCGAGTTGTCGACGAGGTCGGGCGGGGTGCCCTGGTTGAAGCGGGGCTGGAGCGTGGACTGGATCTTCTGGGTGGCGGAGAACTTCACGTCCGCCTTGGGGAAGTTCTGCTCGTAGATTCTCACGGCGTCCTCGGCGTACTCCTTGCCGAAGCCGCCGTCGAACAGCACGAACTCCATCGGCGCGGTGTCATTGACGCCGAGCGGGTTCTTCGCGGTCTTCTTGCCTTCTTCGGCCTTGTCCCCGTTGTCGCTTCCCCCGCCGCTGGCACACGCGGACAAGAAGCTCATCGTCGGTACGGAGATCAGGCCGAGCGCGGCAGAGCGCTTGATCACATCGCGGCGGCCTACACCCTCTGAGCTGCTACGGACGTCGGAAGTGGATCCCATCAGACCTACTTTCAAGGAGACCACCGGCTTTGGCCGGCGGTGGAATCGAATCCCTGGCCGTGCGGTACGAAGCGCCGCAACATCACTCCGGCGATTCTCCCGGAGATGACCCGCAATAGACCTGCGGCATGTGCATATTGATCACGTGTGTGCGACCAAAGAAGGCTCGCCGGTTCTCTGGTGGCGTGTACGACCTCGGGCTGCATGTGGTGTGGTGCTCGAAGTACCGCAGACCAGTCCTCGATGACCGCGTCGCGGAACGTCTTCGTGAACTGATCGAGCGGAAGGCCGACGAACGGGGGTGGCACATCGTGGCGCTCGATGTTTTGCCCGACCACGTCCATCTGTTCGTCAAGCACGATCCGAAGGCGTCGGCCTCACATGTGGCCGACCAGTTCAAAGGCTTCACCTCCCGCGTACTGCGGGAAGAATTCCCGCATCTCAAGAGCCGCCTGCCCACACTGTGGTCGTCGTCGTACTTCGCCGCCTCGGCCGGCTCCGTCTCGGCGAAGACAGTGCAGCAATACATCGATACGCAGTGAGAACGTCCCCTGACGGAGGGCCAGGAGGTGATCTCGTGAGACGCAGCTACAAATTCCTTCTCCGTCCCACCCAGCGTCAGGAACAGACGCTCCGGGACCACTGCCACCTCTACAACGCTGCACTTCAGGAAAGACGCGACGCCTACCGGCACGCGTCGAAGAAGAGCATCAGCTACGGGCAGCAGTCCGCCCAGCTTTCGGAGATCCGCGCCTTCGACCCCGAGCAGGCACGCTGGTCGTTCTCCTCTCAGCAGGCAACGCTTCGCCGGCTGAACAAAGCGTCCGCCGCCTTCTTCAGTCGCATCAAGAAAGGCGAGAAGGCCGGATACCCCAGGTTCAGAGGCACAGGACACTTCGATACGGTTGAGTTCCCGAAGAACGGCGACGGCTGCCGTTGGGATTCCACCCCGCGGGACCCGCAGACCCGAGTACGCCTGCAAGGCGTCGGACATGTCCGGGTCCACCGGCATCGACCCGTACTCGGTCGGGTGAAAACGGTGAGCGTCAAGCGGGAAGGCCGTCGTTGGTACGTGATTCTCGCCTGTGACGATGTGCCTGCCGAGCCGCTTCCGGCCACAGGATCGATCGTCGGCATCGACATGGGCACAGTGCATTTCTTCACCGACTCGAACGGCAATCACGTCACGCTTCTGGACACCTTCCCCAAGCATCGCGGTGCGGCTCGGAAGGTCGCCAAGCTGCATACGAAGGTCCGACGTCAACGGCTCGACCATCACCACAAGACAGCGAACGCACTCGTGCAAAAGCACGAAGTGATCGCCCACGAGAGACTGAACGCGGCGGGCAAGACCAAGAGGCCTGCGCCCAAGCCCGACCCCAATCGCGATGGTGGCTTCCTTCCGAACAAGGCTGCCCCCAAAGCTGGGCTGAATCGCAGCATCATGGACGCGGGTTGGGGGTTGTTCCTCGGAATCCTGGCGAGCAAGGCTGAGAGCGCCGGTCGCCGCGTGATCCCAGTGGACGCCCACAACACCTCCCGCACCTGTCCCGAGTGTGGGCACGTCGCAAAGGAGAACCGCGCCAGCCAAGCGGAGTTCAAGTGCGCAGCGTGTGGCTTCGCCGCCAACGCGGACCATGTCGGCGCATTGAACATCCTCAACAGGGCCGGGCTGGCCCTCTGCGCCCCCTAGGGCCTGTTGCGAAAGTGGCCTCTGCCGCGCTCCGGGCGACGAGGCCACTTTCGCAACAGGCCCTAGTCGGCGACGCAGGAAGCTCGCTGCTTCAGCGGTGGGCGGAGTCACGCTCAAGTCCTCGCCTTCAGGACTCAGGCGGTGAACCGGAACCTCCCCGGCACCGCAGTCGGGCCAAGCTAGGACGTACAAGTCGTGCGGGAAGTGCTTCGTACTCGATGGGCCGGGGCCTGGAGAGACTCGTGGTTGGTGCGTTCAGGCATAGCAACCACCTGCGCCCGGGCCATTGTCGAACGGTTACGCGGACGCCGACAGGTATAGTCCACTTCCCGCCAACGGAGCAAGATCGAATGCAAGGTTCGCCGTCGGTCTTTTCCGAGTTGAGACCTCGCGGAAATATGAGTCGCCTGTGGGCGCCTTGCCGGAAAAATCCGCGACATAGGCCTCGAACGACGCGAGCAACACCCTTGACAGCATCGACCACTTGGGCCACTACTGGTCCTTGCTCACGGTATTTGACAACGTTGTCCAGAACGTGGCAGGGAGTGTGTTGGCGTTGCGGCACAGAGTTCGGCACAGATGGAGTACGGCGGTCGTGTCAGCGGCCGCCTTTGTCATGGCCGTCGGCTCACAGGGCGTGGCCGTCGCCCTGCCGGAGGCACCCGCGGCCGACCGGGAGTTCACGTCCTCGTTCGAGACCGGGGAGCCCGCACCGGACTGGCTGAACACCGTCGACACCGCACCGGACGGCAGCAAGCGGGCCGCCGGCGTGGACGGCGGCTACAGCAGCGGCATTCCGGGCAATGTCACCGACCACGTCACCGACGTCCGGGCGAGCGGCGAGAACACCGGCGGCGGGGAGGTCAAGGAGAACCTCGTCGACACCGAGCCGAGCACCAAGTGGCTGACGTTCACGGCCACGGGCTGGGTCGAGTTCGACTTGGACGAACCAGTGAAACTCGCCCGGTATGCCCTTACTTCGGCCAACGACCACGACGAACGCGACCCGGTCGACTGGACCCTTCAGGGCTCCATCGACGGCAAGGACTGGAAGACGCTCGACAGCCGCACCGGTGAGGGCTTCTCGGAGCGTTTCCAGACGAAGACGTACGACATCGCGGAGACCGCCGCCGCCGAGTTCCGGCACTACCGGCTGGACGTCACCAAGAACAACGGCGGAGGCATCCTGCAGCTGGCGGACGTCCAGTTCTCCACGGGCGGCAGCGACGGTCCGGTCCCGCAGGACATGCTCTCCCTCGTCGACCGCGGCCCGAGCGGCTCGCCCACCGCGAAGGCGGGCGCCGGCTTCACCGGCAAGCGGGCGCTGCGGTACGCCGGCCGGCACACCGCGGACGGCCGGGCGTACTCGTACAACAAGATCTTCGACGTCGACGTGGCCGTCGGCCGCGACACCGAGCTGTCGTACCGGATCTTCCCGTCGATGGCGGACGGGGACCGGGACTACGACGCCACGAACGTCTCCGTCGACCTCGCCTTCACCGACGGCACCCACCTGAGTGACCTCGGCGCGACCGACCAGCACGGCTTCCGGCTCTCCCCGCGCGGACAGGGCGAGGCCAAGGTGCTGTACGTCAACCAGTGGAACAACGTCGTCTCCCGGATCGGCTCGGTGGCGTCCGGCAAGACCGTCGACCGGATCCTGGTGGCCTACGACTCCCCCGCCGGCCCGGCGAAGTTCCGCGGCTGGGTGGACGACGTGTCCCTGGCCGTGAAGGCCCCCGAGAAGCCGAAGGCGCACCTGTCGGACTACGCGGTCACCACGCGCGGCACCAACTCCAGCGGCGGTTTCTCGCGCGGCAACAACTTCCCCGCGACCGCCGTGCCGCACGGGTTCAACTTCTGGACGCCGGTGACCAACGCGGGCTCGCTCAGCTGGCTGTACGACTACGCCCGCGCCAACAACGCCGACAACCTGCCGACGATCCAGGCGTTCAGCGCCAGTCATGAGCCGAGCCCCTGGATGGGCGACCGGCAGACCTTCCAGGTGATGCCGTCCGCCGCCGCCGGCACCCCGGACATGGGGCGGACGGCGCGGGCCCTGGCCTTCAGGCACGAGAACGAGGTCGCGCGGCCGCACTACTACGGCGTGCGGTTCGAGAACGGTCTCAAGGCCGAGATGACCCCGACGGACCACGCGGCGATGCTCCGGTTCACCTACCCCGGCGACGACGCGAGCGTCCTGTTCGACAACGTGACCGACCAGGCGGGCCTGAGCCTGGACACGGAGACCGGTGTGGTGACCGGCTACTCGGACGTGAAGTCGGGCCTGTCGACCGGTGCCACCCGGTTGTTCGTCTACGGCACGTTCGACAAGCCGGTGACGGAGGGCTCGTCGAGCGGGGTGAAGGGTCACCTGCGTTTCGACGCGGGCGCCGACCGCACGGTCACGCTGCGCCTGGCGACCTCGCTGATCAGCGTCGACCAGGCCAAGGACAACCTGCGCCAGGAGATCCCGGAGGGCACCTCCTTCGACGCGGTGCAGGCGAAGGCGCAACGGCTGTGGGACCGGCTGCTCGGCAAGGTCGAGGTCGAGGGCGCGACGCCGGACCAGCTGACCACGCTGTACTCCAGCCTGTACCGGCTGTACCTGTACCCCAACTCCGGCTTCGAGAAGGTCGGGTCCACGTACAAGTACGCCTCCCCGTTCTCCCCGATGCCGGGCCCGGACACCCCGACCCACACCGGCGCGAAGATCGTCGAAGGCAAGGTGTACGTCAACAACGGTTTCTGGGACACGTACCGGACGACCTGGCCGGCGTACTCGCTGCTGACGCCCCGCCAGGCGGGCGAGATGGTGGACGGCTTCGTGCAGCAGTACAAGGACGGCGGCTGGACCTCACGCTGGTCGTCGCCGGGGTACGCCGACCTGATGACCGGCACCTCCTCGGACGTCGCCTTCGCGGACGCCTCCGTCAAGGGCGTCGACTTCGACGAGAAGGCGGCGTACGACGCGGCGGTGAAGAACGCCACCGTCGTGCCGCCGTCGTCGGGCGTGGGCCGCAAGGGCATGGCGACCTCGCCCTTCCTCGGCTACACCAGCACCGACACGCACGAGGGCCTGTCGTGGGCGCTGGAGGGCTACCTCAACGACTACGGCATCGCGATGATGGGCCAGAAGCTGTACCGGGAGACGGGTGAGAAGCGCTACCGGGACGAGTCGGAGTACTTCCTCGACCGGGCCCGGCACTATGTGAACCTCTTCGATGCCAAGGCCGGTTTCTTCCAGGGCCGCGACGCCCAGGGCGACTGGCGGGTGGAGTCCTCGAAGTACGACCCGCGCGTGTGGGGCTACGACTACACCGAGACCAACGGCTGGGGCTACGCCTTCACGGCCCCGCAGGACAGCCGGGGGCTCGCCAACCTGTACGGCGGCCGCGGCGGGCTCGCGGACAAGCTCGACGAGTACTTCGCGACGCCGGAGACGGCCTCGCCCGAGTTCGTCGGCTCGTACGGCGGTGTCATCCACGAGATGACGGAGGCGCGGGACGTCCGGATGGGCATGTACGGGCACTCCAACCAGGTCGCCCACCACGCGATCTACATGTACGACGCGGCCGGACAGCCCTGGAAGACACAGAAGAACGTCCGCGAGGTGCTCTCCCGCCTCTACACCGGCAGCGAGATCGGCCAGGGCTACCACGGTGACGAGGACAACGGCGAGCAGTCGGCCTGGTTCCTCTTCTCCGCGCTCGGCTTCTACCCGCTGGTGATGGGCAGCGGCGAGTACGCGGTCGGCTCACCGCTGTTCACCAAGGCGACGGTCCATCTGGAGAACGGCCGGGACCTGGTGGTCCGGGCACCGAAGAACAGCGCGAAGAACGTCTATGTGCAGGGCCTCAAGGTCAACGGCCGCAGCTGGTCGTCGACTGCGCTTCCGCACTCGTTGCTCGCCAAGGGCGGGGTGCTGGAGTTCGACATGGGGCCGAGGCCGTCGAAGTGGGGCACGGGCAAGAACGCGGCACCGGTGTCCGTCACCCGGGACGACAAGGTGCCGACGCCGCGATCGGACATGATCACGGGCGAGGGTGCCCTCTTCGACAACACGTCGGCGACGGCCGCGAGTGTGACGTCCGTGGAGCTGCCGGTGTCGGGGCGGGCGAAAGCGGTGCAGTACACGCTGACCTCGTCCGACCACGCGAAGGCCCCGACCGGGTGGCAGCTCCAGGGATCGGCGGACGGCAGGAGATGGCGGACGCTGGACGAACGTGCCGGGGAGTCCTTCAGGTGGGACCGGCAGACGCGGGCGTTCTCCGTGGCGCGGGCCGGTGAGTATGTGAAATACCGGCTGGTCCTCAACGGTGGGGAGGCCACGCTCTCGGAGGTCGAGTTGCTCGGCCGGTAAGGAGACCGTGGTCCCCTGCGGCGCCTCCCGCGTTTCCCGGCGGGAGGCGCCGCTTGCGTTCGCTGTCCTCCCGGCGCGATCGCCATAGGATCACAGCGAGCGGGCCGTCCTTGCGTCGGAGGTGCGCCCGCCCGAGGGCACGGCGGTCGACCTGCGGAGGCATCGGCACCATGGACGAGCGGGAGCCGCTCGGCGACGACTCGCTGAGCGAAGCGGCGGACGCGTTCCAGCGGCTGCGGCCACGGCTGTTCGGTATCGCCTACCGCATCCTGGGCAGCGTGTCCGAGGCCGAGGACGTGGTGCAGGACGTGTGGATGCGGTGGCAGGACGCCGACCGGAGCGCCGTACTGGAGCCCGGGGCGTTCCTGGCGAAGATCACCACACGTCTGGCGATCAACGTGGCCCAGTCGGCGCGGGTTCGCCGGGAGGCCTACGTGGGGCCGTGGCTGCCGGAGCCGGTGGACACCAGTGTGGATCCGCAGGTCGGCGCGGAGCGCGGCGAGGCGCTGGAGCTCGCCGTGCTGCTGATGTTGCAGAAGCTGAATCCCGTGGAGCGGGCGGCCTATGTGCTGCGGGAGGCGTTCGACTACGCGTACGGCGACATCGCGGGCATCCTGCGGCTGAGCCAGGCCAATGCGCGGCAGATCGTCAGCCGGGCCCGCAAGCGCCTGTCCGCCGAGCGCCGGGAACCCGTCGACACGGCACAGCACCGGCGTCTGCTCGAAGCCTTCGTCGCCGCCGCACGGCACGGAGACGTCGCCGCGCTGGAGAACGTGCTGTCGGCCGACGTCGTCGCGTACGCGGACGGCAACGGTATGCGCGGCGTGGCACGGCTGGAGGTCGTGGGACCCGAGCGCGTGGCCAGGATCAGCGCCTTCGCCCAGAAGTTCTTCCCCGGCGCCGAGTACGGCGTGGTCGAGGCCAACGGCCGGCCGTGCCTGGCGCTCGGCAGGGACGGGCGCACTGTCGCTCTGGTGAGCATCACGACAGGGCCGGACGGTATCGACGGGCTCTACTGGGTCCTGACGCCCGAGAAGCTGAGGGCGTACGAGCGGTCGGCACACAGGCTCACCGGCCGGCCGTAGCGAACAGTCGCGGCGGCGAACGGTCTGCGCACCCGCTGGGTGCGCAGACCACTGCGCCGGTCAGTTCTGCTTGAGCCAGTCCTCGTAGCGGGTGGACACGGTGTGCACCGTGTCGTCGCCGATGAGTACCCCGTCGGGCATGCCCCCGAACGGGCCGGCGGCCTCGTCGACGACGACCGAGCGGCCGTCCGGCTTCGCCGCCAGGGTGATCTCACCGAGTCGGTCGAGCCGGTGGACCTCGGGGCCCGCGATGCCGCGCACGCCGTTCGACGGTTCACCCTGCGCCGCGTCGGCGACGGCGGCGGCGACATCGGCGGAGGCGATGGGCCGCAGCCGCAGGGAGGGCAGGTGCACCTCCGCACCCTGGGTGGACATGTCCATCACCGGGGCGATGAACTCGAAGAACTGGGTGGCGCGCACGATGCTGTAGGGGACGCCGCTGTCCCGCACGGCGTCCTCCTGGGCGACCTTGGCCTGGTAGTAGCCGTAGTCCGGTACCTGGTCGACGCCGACGATGGAGAGCGTGACGTGGTGGCGTACACCCGCCTCCTTCTCGGCCTCGAACAGGTTCTGCGCCGAGCGGGTGAAGAAGTCCAGCGCCGCCTCGGTCTCGAAGGACGGGGAGTTCGACACGTCCACGACCACGTCCGCGCCCTTGAGGGCCTGTGCCAGGCCCTGACCGGTGACGGCGTCGACGCCCGTGGAGGGAGTGGCGGCCACGGCCTCGTGACCGTTGTCACGCAGTAGCGCGACCACCTGTGAGCCGATGAGCCCCGTACCGCCGACGACCACGATCCTCATTACTGTCTCCATTCGCTGATGCGGCTTGACGAACGGATCACGGCGGCACCCGCCGGACCCGGTGCGCCGGAGCGCACACCAGCAGGACAGGACAGCCGCCGGTTCTGTGACAGCCGAAGCTCTCGCGGTCCCGGAGGACGTCGGATCGGCGACCACCGGGTCCGCACGGGGCGGCGTCGGGTCAGCCGACCCGGCAGGGCAGGGTCGTCGTGGTGTCGCCGCCGGAGCCGGAGACGACGTATCCGAATGTGGTGCTCTGGCCGGGGTCCAGTGATCCGTTCCAGCCGGCGTTGTGGACCATCACGGCCTGGCCGTTGTAGGTCGGACTGCCGTTCCACAGGCTTTCCACCTTCTGGCCGCCGGGCAGCGTCCAGTCGACCATCCAGCCGAGCATCGGGACGTCACCGGTGTTGGTGACGGTGACCTCGGACTGGTGGCCGCCGTTCCAGCTGCCGGTGGTCCTGCGGGTGGCCGTGCAGGTGCCGGGCGGGGGCTCGGTCGGCGGGTTGCCGGGGTCCTTGATACCGGTCACCTCGCCGTTGCCGCCGTCGAAGACGACGTCCGAGCAGGAGTAGAAGGTCTCCTGGCTGTCGGAGCGCTGCCAGACCATGTAGACGATGTGGCGCCCCGACTTGTCGTCAGGGAGTTTCCCGGTCCAGGAGTAGTTGGCCTCGACCGTGCCCGGGCTGCCGTTGAGCGGCGGGTGGTCGACGCTGAGGAACGGCTGTTCCTCCATGTCGTCCCAGGTGAGGGTCCGGGTCGGGTCGAAGCCGTCCTTGGTGATGTAGACGTGGAACCAACCCGGGTGCGCGGCCCAGGCGTTGTAGGAGAAGTCGACGGTCGCGCCCGAGGTGAGGTGGGTGAGCGGCCAGTCGTCGCTGGGTGTGTTGAAGCCGGTGAAGTTGGTGTTGCCGCCGCTGCACAGCTCGCCGTCGGGTACGAAGCCGCGGGTGCGGCCGGCGCCGTCCGAGCGCAGCACGGAGAACCAGTTGTAGAACGGGGTCGTCCCGCTGACCTGCTGCGCCGCCTTGCAGGCCGGGTTGACCGGCTTGATCTCACCGGTGTCGGTGAGTCCGTCCTGCCAGCACAGGAACGTTCTGCTGCCCGGTTTCATGGGCGTGCCGTGGGCCGTTGCCGGGCTGCCGGAGCTGACGACGATCAGGCCGAGGGCGGGGATCGTCGCGAGCAGGGAGAGGAGGACCAGGAGGAGGGCGGTGGGGCGGAAGGTCCGGCGTGGTAATCGCCGCGCGAGGGTTGGCGGCTCAGAGAATGTCGCGGACATGACAGATCTACGTCCCTTCACTGAAAGGTCGTCAGAGATCATTCCTCGGATGTCGGTGATGAGGGGCGGGAGCGGACCCGGCGCGACAGGTTCCGGTCCGCCCGCCTATGGGAGCGCTCCCACCCACCTGTTTCGGAAGCTAGCGCGGAGCGGCTCGCTTGTAAACCGCTCGCGGCTCGCTGCGGGGGCACGACGAAGGCCGCACCCCCGTTGACCGGGGGTGCGGCCGGGTCGCCGTACCGGATCCGTTACTTGCGGATCAGGCTGCGCAGCACGTACTGCATGATGCCGCCGTTGCGATAGTAGTCGGCCTCACCGGGGGTGTCGATACGGACGACCGCGTCGAACTCGACGCCCGTGTCGGTGGTGACCTTGACCGTGCGCGGCGTGCTGCCGTCGTTCAGCTCGGTGACGCCGGAGATGGAGAAGGTCTCCTCACCGGTCAGACCGAGGGAGGCCGCCGACTGGCCCTCCGGGAACTGCAGCGGCAGGACGCCCATGCCGATGAGGTTGGAGCGGTGGATGCGCTCGTACGACTCGGCGACGACGGCCTTGACGCCGAGCAGGGCCGTGCCCTTGGCCGCCCAGTCGCGCGACGAGCCGGAGCCGTACTCCTTGCCCGCGAGCACGACGAGCGGGATGCCCTGCTCGATGTAGTTGCGGGAGGCGTCGTAGATGAACGACACCGGACCGCCGTCCTGGGTGAAGTCGCGGGTGTAGCCGCCCTCGGTGCCCGGCGCGATCTGGTTGCGCAGGCGGATGTTGGCGAACGTACCGCGGATCATGACCTCGTGGTTGCCTCGGCGGGAGCCGTAGGAGTTGAAGTCGGCGCGCTTGACGCCGTGCTCCGTGAGGTACTTGCCGGCGGGGGTGTCGGCCTTGATCGCGCCGGCCGGGGAGATGTGGTCGGTGGTGACCGAGTCGCCCAGCTTGGCCAGCACGCGCGCGCCGGCGATGTCCTGGACCGGGGCCGGCTCCATCGCCATGCCCTCGAAGTACGGGGGCTTGCGGACGTACGTCGACTCGGCGTCCCACTCGAAGGTGTTGCCGGTCGGGATCGGCAGCGCCTGCCACTGGGCGTCGCCCGCGAAGACGTCGCTGTAGGACTTGGAGAACATGTCCTCGCCGATGGCGTTGGCGACGACGTCGTTGACCTCGGCCTCGGAGGGCCAGATGTCCTTCAGGAAGACCGGGTTGCCGTCCTGGTCGGTGCCCAGGGCGTCGCGCGTGATGTCCACCTTCATGGAGCCCGCGATGGCGTACGCGACGACCAGCGGCGGGGAGGCCAGGTAGTTCATCTTGACGTCGGGGTTGATCCGGCCCTCGAAGTTCCGGTTGCCGGAGAGGACCGAGGTGACCGCGAGGTCGTGGTCGTTGACGGCCTTGGAGACCTCCTCCGGCAGCGGACCGGAGTTGCCGATGCAGGTGGTGCAGCCGTAGCCGACGAGGTTGAAGCCGACCTTGTCGAGGTACGGCGTCAGACCGGCCTTGTCGAAGTAGTCGGTGACGACCTTCGAACCCGGGGCGAGGGTGGTCTTGACCCACGGCTTGCGGGTCAGGCCCTTCTCGACCGCCTTCTTGGCCACCAGGGCGGCGGCGACCATGACGTACGGGTTGGAGGTGTTGGTGCAGGAGGTGATGGCGGCGACCGTCACGGCACCGTGGTCGATCTCGTACGAGGTGCCGTCGGGGGCGGTCACGGTGACCGGGTTGGACGGGGCGCCGTTCGGGATCGTCGAGGGCGCGTCGGAGCTCGGGAAGGACTCCTTGCTGGCCTCGTACTCGTCGCTGACGTAGTTGCGTACGTCGACCTTGAACTGCTCGGCGGCGTTGGCCAGGACGATGCGGTCCTGCGGGCGCTTCGGGCCGGCGATGGAGGGGACGACCGTGGAGAGGTCGAGCTCCAGCTTCTCGGAGAAGTCGGGCTCGGCGGCCGGGTCCAGCCACAGACCCTGCTCCTTGGCGTACGCCTCGACCAGCGCGAGCTGCTGCTCGCTGCGGCCGGTGAGCCGCATGTACTTGATGGTCTCGTCGTCGATCGGGAAGATCGCGGCGGTGGAGCCGAACTCCGGCGACATGTTGCCGATGGTGGCGCGGTTGGCGAGGCTCGTCGCCGCCACACCCTCGCCGTAGAACTCGACGAACTTGCCGACGACGCCGTGCCCCCGCAACATCTCCGTGATGGTCAGCACGAGGTCGGTGGCGGTCGTGCCGGGCTGGAGCTCGCCCGTGAGCTTGAAGCCGACGACGCGCGGGATGAGCATCGAGACCGGCTGGCCGAGCATCGCGGCCTCGGCCTCGATGCCGCCGACGCCCCAGCCGAGGACGCCGAGGCCGTTGACCATGGTGGTGTGCGAGTCGGTGCCGACCAGGGTGTCCGGGTAGGCCTTGCCGTCACGGACCATCACCACACGGGCGAGGTGCTCGATGTTCACCTGGTGGACGATGCCGGTGCCGGGCGGGACGACCTTGAACTCGTCGAAGGCGGTCTGGCCCCAGCGCAGGAACTGGTAGCGCTCCTTGTTGCGGCCGTACTCCAGGTCGACGTTCACCTTGAAGGCGTCGTTGGTGCCGAACTTGTCGGCGATGACGGAGTGGTCGATGACCAGCTCGGCCGGGGCCAGCGGGTTGATCTTCGCCGCGTCGCCGCCGAGCTCCTTGACGGCCTCACGCATGGTGGCGAGGTCGACGACACAGGGCACACCGGTGAAGTCCTGCATGATGACGCGGGCCGGCGTGAACTGGATCTCCTGCGACGGCTGGGCCTGCGAGTCCCAGGTGCCGAGGGCGCGGATGTGGTCGGCGGTGATGTTCGCGCCGTCCTCGGTGCGGAGCAGGTTCTCCAGCAGGACCTTAAGGCTGTAGGGGAGCCGGGCCGAGCCCTCCACCTTGTCCAGGCGGAAGATCTCGTACGACTCGTCGCCCACCTGCAGCGTGCTGCGGGCGTCGAAGCTGTTCGCCGACACGACAGTCTCCTTCATTGATGTGCGCGTACCACCACGATCCTGCCGCCACGGCATCTTGGCCGATCCGCTAAGGTAAGGCTAAGTTAGGTAACCCTTACCGGGTGGCGGCTGCGGTTGCACCTCGGCAGATATCTCGATGTCGAGATAACTCTAGTACATGAGGCAGGGATGGTCATGCCCGGCCTCCCTGTCATGTCGGCTCGGGGAAGATCACCCGGAGGGTCTGAACCCTTCTGTTCCGGCGGAACATGAGCCAGGCGAGAGTCGGCGGGCACGGGCTGGCGATGCCGGGCGGGTTGGTGACGTCCATTTCCCAGATGGTGATGTCCCGGCTGGCCACCACGTGGCGCAGGTGCTGGGTCACGCCCTTCTCCCGGTTCTGGCGCATGGCCGTGGTGGGATGGATGCGTTCCCCCGGCCGGCTGAGCGTGCCGAGCAGTTCGGTCTCGGCCGGCCACAGCTCGGCGATGTCGCCGGGGATGCTGCCGCGAATGGCGCTCTCCAGCGTCGCCAGCGCCTCCTGCCTGCTGTCCTCGGTGACGGCGGAGGCGTCGTCGTGCGCCTGCGCGGCGGTCGACAGCAGTACCTCGGCCAGCTTTCCCCTGGCCTGGTGGAGCCGGCTGCGTACCGTGCCGACCGGCACCTCGCAGGCGTCGGCGATCTCCTGGTAGGAGGTGATGCCGCTGAAGTGCCGCAGCATCAGCACCAGCCGGAGCTGCTGCGGCAGTTCCTCCATCGCGTCCCAGATCCAGTCGCGCATCGCGTGCTGCTCGACGATCCGCTCGGGGTGCGACGGCTCGTCGTCGCGAAGGCGCAGGTGGTCGAGGCCGTCGAGGCCGGGCGTCTCCCGGGTGGCGCGCAGGCGCATGCGGGAGGCGTTGCGCACGATCGCCCGCAGCCACGCTCCCACGGCCGCGGGGTCCCGTACGTCGCCGATGCGCCGCAGCGCGGTCAGCGCGGCGTCCTGCACCGCGTCCTCCGCGTCGGGACCGTACCCGAGCAGACTCAGCGCCACCGCGCGCATCGACGCCTCATGGCGGGCCAGCAGCAGCCCGAGGGCTCCGGTCTCGCCGGCCTGGGCTCTGCGGGTGAGTTCCTCGTCGGTGGGCGGGATGAGGGGTGCCATGTCTGTACGCCTCCGGAGACGTGCCGCTACCGCATCATGCCTCGGTCATGGCCGCTCCGAAAGCTCCGGCAGCCAGCTTCCGTGGAAGCCGGCCGGGACCGGGTGGGGCAGTTCCACCACGGCCTGGACGGAGAGCTCCGCGGCGTCGAGGACGAGCAGTTCCCCGGCGGCACCGTCGTCGTCCGAGACGAGCGAGAGCAGCCAGCCCTCGTCCTCGCCGGTGCCGTCCGCCGCCGGTACGAAGACCGCCTCGCCGGCGTAGCGGCTGCCGGGCGTCGCGTGGGTGTGCGTGGTGTGACGCGCGAGGTCGTGCTTGGCGATGCCCTCGTCGGAGACGGTGTACAGGTAGCGGTTCCGGCGCCCGGTGAGGGTCTCGTTGTGGGTGGGGAACTCGACCGCCCGGTCGTCCAGTTGGGACTCCGTGACGCGGCCTGTCACCGGGTCCAGCGTCCAGCGGTGCAGCACGGAGGGGGCCTGGTGGCTGCGCGGCTCCCGCGCCCCGGCCCGACCGTTCGGTGAGGCGGTTCCGCCGATGTTCGTCCAACTGCGCCGGAAGCCTTCGCGGTCGTAGCGCACCGCGTCCAGCACGATCCGCCCGTGTCCGTCCTCGTGGGCGTTGCCGACATGGAAGACGTAACAGGGATCGACGTCGTACCAGCGCACGTCCGTGCTGCCGGGCTTTCGGGACATGACCCCGAGCCGTGCGCCGTAGCCGTCGTCCCACCGGTAGGGCATTCCGCCGCGTCCGGCGAGTTCGAGGTCGAAGACGACGGGGAGGTCCATCCAGACGATGTGGTGCTCGGTGATGGCGAAGTCGTGCATCATCGTCGGGCCCGGCACGTCGACCGTCCGGCTGTCGAGCAGTTCGCCGTCCGCGGTGACCCGGTGGTAGGTGAGGTACGGCGGGGCGAAACCGGTGCCGAACAGGTGCAGTTCGCCGGTGACCGGGTCCTCCTTCGGGTGCGCGGTCATCGCGGTGGTCAGCCGTCCCGCGAAGTCGTACGGCCCCACGGTCTCCAGCGACGGGGTGACCCAGTAGGGGAGCCCCACCTCGCACAGGGCGAGCACGGTGCCCGCGTGCCGGATCACGTGAGTGTTGGAGGGGTTCGCGGTGAGATCGACGGTGAAGTCCTCACGGATGAGCGGGTGTCCCTCCAACTCCCGTGTGCGGACCCATCGGTTGCGGTACCACTCGGCGCGGCCCTCGCGCAGCCGGATGCCGTGGAGCATGCCGGGGCCGATGAACCAGTGGCCCTTGTCCTCGCCGGGCAGCGGGTTGGGGCCGTTGCGCAGATAGCGGCCGTCCAGCTCGGGAGGCAGGGAACCCCGCACGGTGAGATCGGCCGCGGTGTGCTCGTCGGGGACGGGGGCGAAGCGCCCCCGCAGGTACAGGGGAGGAGTTGTGTCGTTCGCCATGCTTCTTTCCTGGTCCGGTGTCCTGTGGGTCCCGTGAGCGTCACGGGACCCACAGGGGGCGTCATGCGCGGGTTCCCGCGGCGGCCTGTTTGATGAGCGCGGCGACCTCACCGGGCTTGGACACGTAGACGGCGTGGCTGCCGCCGGTCTCGGTCACCGTCGCGCCGGCCCGCTCGGCCATGGCACGCTGCGCGGGGGGCGGGATCATGCGGTCGTCGGTCGCGACCAGGTAGAAGCTCGGCTTGGCCCGCCAGGCGGGCTGGGTGACCGTCCCGCCCAGGGCGTCCAGGCCCCAGGGCACCTGGGAGTCCGCCAGGAACCGGGCCTCGCCCTCGGGCAGGTCCCCGGCGAAGGACGCGGCGAACTTCTCCCGGTCGAGGAAGAGGAACCCGCCGACGGGCGGCAGGATCGGCGGAACGGGCGCTCCGGGCGGCGGGTCGGCGATGAGCGTGTTCACGGACTCGTCCTTGTCGGGCGCGAACGCCGCGATGTACGCGAGGGCCGACACCTTCTCGTGGTTGCCCGCCTCCGAGATCACCGCGCCGCCGTAGGAGTGTCCGACGAGGACGGTCGGGCCGTCCTGGGCGTCGAGGACCAGCTTGGTGGCGGCGACGTCGCCGCTGAGGGAGAGGGTGGGGTTCTGGACGACGGTGACGTGGTAGCCGTCGGCGGTCAGGAGGTCGTAGACCCCCTTCCAGCCCGATCCGTCGACGAATCCGCCGTGGACGAGTACGACGTTCCTGGCTTCCGTGGTCATGGTGCGTCAGCTCCTTCGGGTGAGTGCTGCGGTACGGCCGTGACGGGGGCCTGGGCGGCCAGCAGGCGGGCCTGGGCGCGGGCCGGGTAGACCTTGGTGAAGACGGCGGGGGCGGCAAGGCCGGCGACATGGGCGGCGATGCCGGCCCAGGCCGGGGCGTCCAGTGCCCCGAGGATGGCCAGGCTGACGCCGATGAAGGAGAACCCGGCGCCCCAGGCGATGGTGATGTTGTTGTTGACCCGGATGAATTCCGGCATGTCCCAGTATTCGGGGGGTGTCTGGCGCTTGGCGATGCCCAGCGTGAAGGGGCGGCGGATCGCCAGGGTCCCCCAGGCGGTGGCGGCGAGCCAGGCGAAGGAGACGACGTCGGTGTGGTCCGCCAGGGCCGAGTCCGGCCTGGCAAGAGCGACGGCGCCGACCGCGGCGAAGTACACGATGGTGCTGATCTCCAGGATCAGGGCATCGAGGCCGACCCGGCGGCGGCGGTCCTGCACCAGGAGCAGCAGCCCCGAGACGAGACCACTGATCGCGCCCCACCGCCAGTCGAAGGCTGAGACGACGCCCGCGACGATCCAGGGGATGAATCCGCGCATGTAACCCATTGCTGCTCCGAAGTCGCTTGGTGACCGACACGGACTGGATGCACGGCGGAGGTGGAAGTTCGAACCCTGGGATGTGACGCTCGCCACAGATTCGCGCGGCCTGTCGACTCAGCCGAAGTGCGCGCCCCAGAGCGTGCTCGTCCTCGGCCGTGGTTCGTTTCCAGGCGGGGCGAGCATTCCGAGCCAGCGCGCACGTATGGAGCGAGAAAGAAGGACATAGAGTCTCGCTGCATGGAAAAAGTGCGCCACCGTCTCGATGAAACAGACAGCCGGATCACCGCCGCGCTGCTGGCTGCGCCGCGTGCCTCGTGGCGCACGGTCGGCCGGGTCCTGGGCATCTCGGAGCGCACGGTGGTGCGCCGGGCGTCGCCGCTGTTCCATGACGGAACGCTGCGTGCCACAGCCGTACGCAACCCCGTGCACTTCCCCGATCTGATCCCGCTGGCCCTGCGCATCCGCTGCAAGCCCAACCGGATCACGGCCGTCGCCGCCACCCTGGCCCGCCGCCCCGACACCGTCTGGGTGGACGTCCTCGGCGGCGGGGACGAGATCTGCACCATCCTGTTCCTGGACGGCCCGGACGCCCGCAACAACCTGCTGCTGCGCGACCTCCCCGCCACCCCCGCGGTCCAGTCGTGGACCTCCCATGTCCTGCTACGGGTCTTCCCGGCCGCCTTCGACTGGAGCGGCGGCCTGCTCACGGAAGCCGAGCTGACCAGCCTGCGGCCGGACATGTCCGCCGCACCCACCCGTCCCGCTCTCCTGCCCCTCGACCATCAGCTGATCGCGACGCTGACCGAGGACGGGCGAGCCTCCTACACCGACCTCGCGCGCCGCGCCGACACCACCGCCCTCACCGCCCGCCGCCGTCTGGAGGCGCTGGTGGGCGGACAGGTCATCAGACTCGCGACCGAGGTCGACCTCGCCCGGCTGGGCATCCGCGCCGAGGCCCTCCTGTGGATCACCGTGTCACCCGGCGGGATGGAGGAGACGGGCCGGCAACTCAGCCGCCATCCCCAGGTCCGGTTCGCCTCGGCCACCACCGGCCCGGCCAACCTCCTGGTGGCCGTCGCGGCAGCCGACCTCAACGCGCTCTACCACTTCCTGAGCGACACCATCGGCGCCCTGGAGCACGTCTCCACCATCGAGGTCACCCCGATCCTGACCGGCGTCAAGCGAACGGGACTGGTCCGCCCCGGCAGCCTGTGAGCGGATGGCGCATAATCTGCATGAGCCAATGCCGCTGTGGCGTACTTCCTGTGCCCAGAGCCGCCGAACATACGTGAATCAGCTTCGACCCGTACAACGGTCTCGTCCGAAACACTTCGAGACCGCGTGGAGAAGACGATGACTGACCACGGTGCCGATCTGCTGATCCGGGCCAATGCCGTGCATACCCTGGTCCCCGGCCAGGCCCCGCAGCGCGCCCTGGCCGTTCGCGGTGACCGCGTCCTGGCCCTGTCCCCCGACCTGGACGGCCTCGACCACCTGGTCACCGCGGCCACCGAGGTCCACGACCTGCCCGGTGCCACCGTGCTGCCCGCCTTCGACGACACCCACACCCACCTGATCTTCGCCGCCCTCGGCGCCCAGGACGTGCCCGTCCACCAGGCCCGGAACATCCCCGAGTTCCTGGACCTGATCCGGCAGCGGGCCGCGGTCACTCCCGAGGGAGAGTGGATCCGCACCACGACCAACTGGCAGGAGCTGAACCTGGCCGAGCGCCGCATGCCCACCGCGGCCGAGCTCGACCAAGCCACCGACCGCCACCCGGTCCTGGTCAAGCGCGGTGGCCACAACGACGTCGTCAACAGCTACGCGCTGCGCCTCGCCGGCATCACCGAGGAGACCCCCGTACCGCCGGGCGGCACCATCGGCCGCGGCGCCGACGGCAAGCTGGACGGCCGCCTGATCGACAACGCCATGGGTCTGGTGGAGCGCCTGGTCCCGGCCCAGGACCGGGCCCAGCCCATCGAGGGCCTGCGCCTGGCGTCCCACGACTACGCGGCCACCGGTATCGGCACCGTGCGCGACTGCATGGTCTCCCCCGCCGACTACGCGCTCCTGCGGGCCGCCCGAGAGGCGGGGGCGCTCGGCGTCCGGGTGCGGGCGCTGATCTCGGCGCTCGGCATGACCAGCGCCGCCCAGGTGGAGGACCTGCTCGACACCATGGAGGAGTGGCGTTACGGCGCCGACCCGGGGCTGTCGGTGTGGGGCGTCAAGTTCGGCATCGACGGCGGCCTGGAGGCCGGTGCCACGGAGGAGCCGTACGCCTGCGACCACTCCTACTCCGGCACGCTGATCTGGGAGCCCGACGCGCTGGTCGAGGCGGTCGAGGCGGTGGTCCGGCGCGGCCGGCGGGTCGGCACCCACGCCTACGGCGACCGCGCGGTCCGCACTCTCCTGGACGTCTACGAACGCGTCCTGGAGCGCAACCCGGGCCTGCCCGCCGGCACGCTGGTGATGGAGCACGGCGGCCTGGCCGGCCCCGAGCAGCGCGCCCGCGCCGTCGCGCTGGGCATCCCCGTCACCATCCAGCAGCCGCTGCTGCACGACACCGCCGAGGTGGAGGAAGGCTTCTGGGGCCCGGAACGCGTCGCCCGCCTCTTCCCCGCCCGCGGCTGGATCGATCTGGGCGCCCAGGTCAGCGCCGGATCCGACTTCCCCGTCGGCCAGTTCGGCGCCATGCGCTCCGTCTGGGGCCTGACGACCCGGCAGACCGTCATCGGCGTCAAGGGCCCCGAGCACGCCATCACCTACGACGAAGCCCTCACCCTGCACACCACCAACGCCGCCCGCCTGTGCGGCGAGGAGCACCTGCGCGGCACCCTCACCCCCGGCCGCCTCGCCGACCTCACCGTCTGGGACCAGGACCCCGCCCACTGCCCCGGCGACGCCCTGCGCGACCTCAAGCCCACCCACACCTTCGTCGGTGGACTCCTGGTCACATCTCCCTTCAAGGAAGCGCCCCTGTCCGGCCATCAGTGAGGAAAGTCGGGGTAACCGAAGGTGAGCCGGGAAGACCGGCGACGTACCGGAGGGAGACGCGTATGCCGCTCACGTTCCGTAAGAGTTTCCAGATCCTGCCCGGGGTGCGGCTGAACATCAACCGGCGCTCCTGGTCCATCACGACGGGCGGTAAACACGGGCCGCGCCACACGCGCAGCAGCACCGGACGTCGTACGACATCGGTGGATTTGCCCGGACCTTTCGGATGGCGCAGGACCCGTTCGACACGGCGGCGTTGACGGCCCATCACCCGAATGGACCCCCCAACAAGCGCCATCTCATATCTGAGATAACCTCAACCACATGGCAGACGACTACCTCGTACGCATCGGCAAGCTCATCCGTGACGCCCGGCAGCACCGGGGCTGGACACAGTCGCAGCTTGCCGAGGCGCTCGGAACCAGCCAGAGCGCCGTCAATCGCATCGAGCGCGGCAATCAGAACATCAGCCTTGAGATGATCGCCCGAATCGGTGAAGCTCTCGACAGTGAGATCGTCTCTCTGGGCTACGCGGGTCCCATGCATCTCAGGGTGGTCGGCGGTCGCCGGCTGTCCGGGGCCATCGATGTGAAGACCAGCAAGAACGCGTGCGTGGCACTGCTGTGCGCCTCGCTGCTCAACAAGGGGCGCACGGTGCTGCGTCGGGTCGCCCGCATCGAGGAGGTGTACCGCCTTCTCGAGGTGCTCGGGTCCATCGGTGTCCGCACCCGCTGGATCAACGACGGCGTCGACCTGGAGATCGTGCCGCCGGCCGACCTCGACATGGCGGCGATCGACGCCGAGGCCGCCGTGCGGACCCGCTCCATCATCATGTTCTTCGGTCCGCTGCTGCACCGCATGGACCACTTCAAGCTGCCGTACGCCGGCGGCTGCGACCTCGGTACGCGGACCATCGAACCGCACATGATCGCGCTGCGCCGGTTCGGGCTGGACATCGCGGCGACGGAGGGTCAGTACCACGCCGTCGTCGACCGGTCCGTGCGGCCCGACCGGCCGATCGTGCTGACCGAGCGCGGCGACACCGTGACCGAGAACGCGCTGCTCGCCGCCGCGCGGCACGACGGCGTGACCGTCATCCGCAACGCCTCCTCCAACTACATGGTTCAGGACCTCTGCTTCTTCCTGGAGGCGCTGGGCGTCAAGGTCGAGGGCATCGGCACCACCACGCTCACCGTGCACGGCGTGCCGACCATCGACGTCGACGTGGACTACTCCCCCTCCGAGGACCCGGTCGAGGCGATGAGCCTGCTCGCCGCCGCGGTGGTCACCGAGTCGGAGCTGACGGTGCGTCGGGTGCCGATCGAGTTCCTGGAGATCGAGCTGGCGGTCCTGGAGGAGATGGGCCTCGACCACGACCGTACGCCCGAGTACGTCGCCGACAACGGCCGTACCCGGCTGGTGGACCTCACCGTGCGGCCCTCCAAGCTGGAGGCGCCGATCGACAAGATCCACCCCATGCCGTTCCCCGGCCTGAACATCGACAACGTGCCGTTCTTCGCGGCGATCGCGGCGGTCGCGCAGGGCAAGACGCTCATCCACGACTGGGTGTACGACAACCGCGCGATCTATCTGACGGACCTGAACCGCCTCGGGGGCCGACTGCAACTCCTCGACCCGCACCGGGTGTTGGTGGAGGGCCCGACCCGCTGGCGCGCGGCCGAGATGATGTGCCCGCCGGCCCTGCGTCCGGCCGTGGTCGTGCTGCTGGCGATGATGGCGGCGGAGGGGACGTCGGTGCTGCGGAACGTGTACGTCATCAATCGGGGGTACGAGGATCTGGCCGAGCGACTCAACTCGATCGGGGCGCAGATCGAGATCTTCCGGGACATCTGAGACAGAGCTGCCGCCGCACCCGCTCCTGGCCCACATATGGGGGTCAGGAGCGGGTGCGGCGGCATTTCTGGGGCTTCTCCGGGACTTTGCGCACCCCGCGCGGAGCGGGAGGTCCACGTCAAGCACGACCCCTGCCCACCCTCGGGGAACGCCGAGCACAGCTACGGTCGTAATGAAATCCATTTTCATGTATCGTTCTGCCTCGCTCACCGAACGCACCGGAGGTCCCCATGGCCGTACCCAAACGCAAGATGTCGCGCAGCAACACCCGGCACCGTCGCGCGCAATGGAAGGCCACGACGCCTCAGTTGGTGACGGTCACGGTGGACGGCGTGCCGTACCTCGTCCCCCAGCGGCTGGCCAAGGCATACGAGCGCGGTCTGCTCCGCCCCGAAGGCTGACCGCCGCATGACCCACACCCCCTCGCCGCGCCTACCCGTCACCGTCCTGTCGGGATTCCTCGGCGCCGGCAAGACCACCCTGCTCAACCACGTCCTCAGCAACCGTGAGGGCCTGCGCGTCGCCGTCATCGTCAATGACATGAGCGAGGTCAACATCGACGCCGCCCTGGTGCGCGGCGGCGAAGCAGCGCTGTCGCGCACCGAGGAACGCCTGGTCGAGATGACCAACGGATGCATCTGCTGCACCCTGCGCGACGACCTGCTGGAAGAAGTGGACCGACTGGCCCGCGAGGGGCGTTTCGACTACCTCCTCATCGAGTCCTCCGGCATCTCCGAACCCATGCCCGTCGCCGCCACCTTCGCCTTCGCCCGCGACGACGGCGCCACCCTCGGCGACCTGGCCCGCCTCGACACGATGGTCACGGTCGTGGACGCCGCGGGCTTCCTGCCCGAGCTGACCGCCGGCGACGAACTGACCGAACGGGGCCTGGACCAGTACGAGAACGACGAACGCACGGTCAGCGACCTGCTGATGGACCAGATCGAGTTCGCCGACGTCATCGTCCTCAACAAGCTCGACCTCGTCGACGCCACGTCAGCCGACCGGCTGCGGGCCACCCTGACCCGCCTCAACCCCGCCGCCCACATCGTGCCGGCCGTGCGGGGCCGCGTACCCGTCGGCGAAATCCTGGGTGCCAACCGCTTCGACCTGGAACGAGCCCAGCAGGCACCGGGCTGGGTCAGGGAACTCAACGGCGACCACGTCCCCGAGACAGAGGAGTACGGCATCTCCTCCACCGTCTTCCGCTCCGCGACGCCCTTCCATCCCGGGCGGCTGTGGACGTTCGTGACCGAGGCACTCGACAGCGGCGCCCACGGACAGATCCTCCGCTCCAAGGGCTTCTTCACCCTGGCCAGCCGCCCCCACGTGACGGGACTGTGGTCCCAGGCCGGCTCGGTGGCACGCTTCGAGCCCTCCTCCGCGCGTGACACCGACAGCCCCTACGCCCAGGAACTCGTGTTCATCGGCACCCACCTGGACGCGGAGCCGCTGCGGGCGGCCCTCGCCGACTGCCTCATGAGGGAGGGCGAGCGGTCCCCCTCTTCCGACCCCTTCCCCGCCTGGGACACCTACGGCTTCGACGAGGTCTGCGCGCACGAGCACGAGCCCCTCACCGCCGTGGCGGGGAACTAAGACTCCGGGCCGGACGGTGGTCGCAGCCACGGCACCGTCCGGCCCGGTACACGTACGGGACAGGGAGGCCACTCATGGACGGGGAAGAGCCGCGCCACGCCCTGGACCGCTCCGGGCAGGTCGACGTCGTACGGGAGAAGAACCGGGGAACGGCTCTACCGCCCCCGGCCCACCGACGGACACCGCCACTGTCTCGTCTGCCGCGGCTGCGGCTTCAGCACGGCGGTGGAGGCGGACGCAGTGGAACGCTGGGCGGAGGACGTGGCCGAGAGCATGGGATTCGCCGAGGTCGAGCACACGGTGGAACTGAAGGGCGTCTGCGGCCGCGGTCGCGTCACCCCGACCGCGCAAGGCTCGACCGAGCAGCACGCCGAGCGGCGACTCACGCCCGGCCGGTGACGCACGGGGCAGGGCCTGGCGACCGGCCCGCCTCTGGGCAGGCCGGGACAGAAGCACACGGGACCTCACGCGGCTGGCAGGCTACGGGGTGTGACAGCGCATGAGACTGTGCCCACTCCCATGGCCGCACAGATCAGCCGGGCCGAGGATGCCACCGCGGCCGTCCGGCGAGAACTCACCGCATGCTGGGCGGCGGTCATCAACGCCGGAGGAGCCGTCGTACCCATGGACTGCCCACTCCCGCCGGTGACCGAGGCCGCGCTCCGGCCGGCGGTCGAGAGGATCACGCGTGGCCTCTCCCCGGACCGGAGCAGACTGCTCCTTGCGACCGTGGACGGCGCGCTCGCGGGCTGGCTGCTGCTGCGCCGCGAGGAGCACCCCCTTGTGGCGCACTGCGGCGTGGTGAACCACGTCCAGACGCACGTCCGCTTCCGTGGCCTGGGCGTGGGTGCCGCCCTCATGCGGCACGCGAGGGGTGTCGCGCGCGACGACATGGGTCTGGAACGGCTCCAGCTCGCCGTGCGGTCCGGTCTGGGGCTCGAGGAGTTCTACCGCAAGGCGGGCTGGACCGAGGTCGGCCGGTGGCCGGGCGCGCTGCGTGTGGCGCCCGGTGACGACCGGGACGAGATCCTGATGAGTCTGGTCCTGTGAAGCGGTTGTCTCCCCTGCGGGCTCATGTCCCGACGGGAGCACGGACTCCGCCGGTCGCAGACCGACGCCGTGCAAGTGGCCCCGGGGCTCCGGTTCGCGGAGATAACCTGGCGGCCAGGACGGCATCGGGGCGCCGATCGGCCCCGCCGAGGGTTCACGAGGGGGCATCGTGCGCGACGGCAGGCAGGAAATCGCGGACGCGTTGGCGGACTCCGGGCGCACCGAGCGGGAGTTGGCCCTCGACGTGCTGGGGTGCGCCGTCCGGTGGGCCGCCGACACGCTCGGCCGACACGACCGTGCGTCCGACGGCGGCACGTCGGCCGAAGCCGACGGGGCCGAAGCCCTGGCGGCCCTGTACGCGCTGTACGACGCGCTGGCGGACGCCCGTGGCCTGGGCGAGGCGCTGCCCGGGCTGTTGGAGGCGGCTCGGCCGGGGGAACGGATGGGCGGGGCCACCCGGGACCTGATGGCTGAACTCACCGCGGTCGCCGAGCGGGTGGCGTCGGAACGCGCGGCTCTCCAAGAGCTCGCGGACCGGGAGGAGGAGCTGCGCCGCCGCCTGGCGGAGCACGAGAAGCTGCGGCAGGAGGCCGACGAACTGCGGCGGCTGGAGCAGCTGGTGGAGGAGCTGGACGACCTGCGGGCGCAGCATGAGGTCATCGACACACGGCTGCGGGAGCTGCGCGACCAGGACCCCGAGGCGGTCGACCGGGAGTTGCGCACGGGGGCCGACGCCCTGCTGCGGATCACCGAGCAGCAGCTCGCCGTGCTGGCGCCGCGGACGCGGCAGGCCCTGGAGCGGGCCGCGGCGGCGCAGAGAGCGCTGGCGGCCGCGGAGCAGGAGCTGAGTGAGGGCTCCCGCGAACTCGCCGGCTGCCAGGAGCGGCTGGAGCGCATCCAGACGGAACAGGGCCCGGTGTTCGCGTCCCTGGCCCGGCACGGCCGCGCCGACCGGGAGCTGGCGCAGGCTCTGCGCGAGGCCGCCGGCGACGACAGCGGCAGCCGTGTACCGGAGCAGGGCCTCACTCTCGAAGAGGTGCAGATCCTCTGCCAGACCGTCGAGGAGCGGCTCGCCGACGCCGACCGCACGCTCAGCCGCGTGCTGGCCCAACGCCTGGACGACGAGCAGGACGGCAGGACGAGAATCACCCGCCCTCAGCCCTGACCGTCCGGGCCGATGCTCGGCCGATGGCCGCCATCCCTCGTTCCTGGCGCGTCCTCAACCGGTTGACGAGTCGTTCCGATGCCCCGAGGGCCCCCTTGAGGCCCACATGCCGGTCGAGTTCGGCCGCCGTACGGTGAGGTCGGGCGCCTGTCCGTGCAGGTGGTCCTGGTACTCCTGCGGGATGTCGTCGACGGTGACGGGCTGTTCCACCTGCCGTCCGACGCGGACGGCCCACCGGGTGCGGATCGCGTCGGCGAGGGTGCGCATCTCCCGGGCGTTGCCGAAGGTCTCGTCCCGGGAGCGGTGCATGCCCTCCACGATCCGCCCCAGCGCCTGTGCCGTCTCGTCCGAGGGGCGCAGGCCGTGCTCGGCCAGGCGGCGCAGCAGGATGGTGTTCAGCAGGCCGGGATCGTAGTCGCGGAACTCGACGATGTTCGTCAGCGGGAACCGGCTCCTCAGGCCGGGGTTCGCGTCGAGGAACTCCCTCATCTTGTCCGGGTATCCGGCCACGATGACCACCAGTCGGCCGCGGTCGTCCTCCATCCGCTTGAGCAGCGCCTGGATGGCGTCGCTGCCGAAGCCTTCGCGCTGGTCGCTGAGCGTGTACGCCTCGTCGATGAACAGCACACCGTCGAGCGCCTGGTCCACCACCGCGTCGGTCCGTCCGGCGGTCTGCCCGACGTAACCGGCGACCAGGTCATTGACCTTCGCCTCCCGGCAGTGGCCCCGGCTCAGTACACCGAGGTCCCGGTAGATTTCGCCGACCAGTCGGGCCACGGTCGTCTTCCCGGTCCCGGGGTTGCCGGTGAACACCAGGTGCCGGGCGGGCGGTTCAGCCTCCGCGGCCAGCCCGCGCACGCCGAGTTCCTCGGCCGCCTCCATTTCGGCCCGCATGTCCTCGAAACGGCGCACCAGCGCCTCCATGCCGGGCATCGCGGCGAGTCGGTCCCAAGGTGTCCGTTCGTCGGACGGGGCCGCGCCCAACCACGGCCGGACCGAGTGGCGGCCGAGCGGCTCCTCGGCCGCCGACAGCTGTTCGAGGCGCCCGTGCCAGACACGGGCGGTCTCGGGCTGGCCGGCCATTCCCCGGACCACCCGATCCAGGTCCTGCCACGCGACCCGAAGTCCGCTGCGCAGCCGCACCGAGTGCACCAGCCGCTCCAGTTCCGCCGCCTGCGGAAGCCCGACCCGGAAGGTGCCCCCGCGGGTGGGCTCGTCCCGGCGTTCGTTCACAAAGCTCTCCAGCTGCGGATAGCGCCCGAGCCCCCGCAGGAACTCGGCCACACTGTTCAGGGAGGCCCTGCGGAACACGAGGATCCACTGGTTCCCCGCGACGGCGTCGGCCGCCCATTCGGCCATGGCTCCGGCGAGTTGCCGCGGGGCCTCGTTGAGGAGCAGGAACTCGTCCGCGTGCGGGAAGACCACGGCCGTACGGTGTCCCGAGCCGCGCAGATGGGCGGCCAGGGTCATCACCGCGAACGAATCGGCGATCCCGGACGCCGGTGCGGCACGGGGTGTCGCGCCCTCGTCCGCGGCGGGTTCCGCCCGGGACGGGGGCGCGGAACCCAGCAGCTGCGTTCCGCCGAGGGGCCCCTGAAGGCTTGCGTGCTCCATCAGGCGCGGCCCACGTCGGCCGGCCGGTCCCTCCCTGCGGCGGACCGGCCGGCGGGACAGGTCCCACGAAGCCCGGTCCAGGAAATAGACCGGGTGGTGCAGGGTGCTGAAGACGATCCGCTCGAATCCCGCAGAACGCAGCATGCGCCACAGTGCCTGCTCCATGACGCACACCTGGGCGGCGCTGTCGACGAACACGTCGCCGACACCGGGCCCGTACAGGACGGTGAAGGGTTCGCCGGTGCGGACGGCCGCGGGGTCCAGCCGCTCGGTCCCCGGCGGACGGCTCCCGTGCTTGCTGGTGCTGATCACGCGCCGGGGCCCTCCCGGCCTGCCGGCCGCTCGCCGGGACGGACGGTCCCCGGGACCGCGGAGCCGGTATCGACCGTCGGCGCCGCCGCGTCCAGTCCGACGGGCACGCCCTGCTCCCGCAGCGCCCGGTACACCGAGTCGGCCCGGCTGCGCAGTTCGGCCTCGGAGGTGACGTCGTGGTCGTGCGACACCACGCGGATCACGCACTGGTCCGAGTCCTTGCCGGCCTGCTCGATCTCGACCGTGATCTCGTTGCCGCTGACCTCGTGGCGGAGCAGGGCCCGGAACTTCGCGCGCACGTCACCGCCGTCGTATCCGGACTCCTCCTCGACGAGGTCGTAGGAGGCGATCTCGGCGAGTGTGCCGGCGACGACGTCGGCCAGGTTCACCCGCATCTGCGAGGTGAGCTGGCGCATCCCGGCCCGCTCCACGGTCTCGCCCAGGCCGCGCTCCAGCCGGGGCGCCTCCTCGTCGCGCAGGGCGCGCAGGTCGTCCACGCCGGTCTGCGGGTCACGGGCCCGGGTGAGCGCGTCCGCGGTGTCCTGCCGTACCCGGTCGTACTCGCCCTCGGACCAGTACACGACGTCCAGCGTGTATCCGGCGACCTGCTCGCGGTCCGGTCCGACCACCGGACGCTGCCGGTTCTGCTCGGCCAGGGTCTCCACCTGCACGAGGGCGTCGATCGCCTCCTGCTGGGCGAGGCAGCGCTCCAACTCCCGCTGCTCGATGTCCACCCGTAGCTCGCTCAGCTCGTGGAAGGTCTCCTGCGCCACGGCCAGGGCGGCGTCGAAGCGGCCGTCCGCGGCGGTCTCCTCGGCCGTGGCGATCCGGCGGCGCAGCCTGTCCAGCCGGCCGGGCGCGTACCGGTCGTGGGGCAGCTCGCCGTCGATGAGGTCCGCCATGGTGCGGGCGTCGGCCAGCCAGGTGCGCACGGTGTCCTCGGCGCGCGCCCGGTCTTCCTTGAACGCTTCCACCTCCTGGGCGAGCCGGGTCGTCTCGGCCCGCTGGGCGGCGATGGCGCGCTCGGTCTCCTTCTGCTGCTGCTGAAGTCGGCGGCGGGTGTCCTGCTCGATCCGGCCGGTGGTCTCCCGCAGGTCCTGGTGCAGGCGGTCGGCCTGTTCGCGCAGCCTGCGGGTGGTGTCGGCCTCCAGCCGGCGGGTCCGGTCGCTCAGCGTGTCGACCGCCTCCTGCTGGCGGCGCTGCCGCGCCTCCACCGTGGAGAAGGCCCGGTCGACATCGGCCCGGGTCTGGGCCCGCACGTCGGCGAACAGCCGTGGGATGTCCCGCCTGACCTCCCGCAGCTGCCGCGCCTTGCGCTGCAGGCTGTACCACTCCGACTCGTCGATGAAGATGCGTTTCCTGCCGCTCATGACCGCCCTTCCTCTCCTGGACCGGGGCTGCTGGGGTCCGCTGCCGACATCCGGGTGCGAACCGTGTCGACCGCGGTTTCGAACACTGTGGGGAGCCCTTTCGGCGCCACGCCGATGAGCAGGGTCTGCGGGCCGTCGACGGCGATCTCCGCGTCGCGGGCCCGGTGTGCGAAGTCGTATCCGCTGTCCGCCAGCCGCCGGGTGAGGTGGTGGATCCGCTGGTTGGTGCTGCCGCGCAGTCCGCGCCCGTCGTTGAGACCGGCCACGTACAGGCCGTCGATCAGCACATCGACGACCGCGAGCAAGTCCGGTACGCCCTCCGACGGGGGCCGGTCCCGCAGCCGTTCCAGCCGATGGCCGGTGAAGCAGATCACGGAGACGTCCCGGATCTCGCGCGCCCGCCGGACCAGTAGGGCCAGTCCGGCCGCCTGCTGCATCGGCTCGCCTCCCGACAGGGTCAGACCGGTGACCCGGGGATCGGCGAGCAACTCGGCGGCCAGGTCCTCGGGGTGGGCCTGCCGCGCGGGACGGTCGGGAATCCACTCCGGGGCGACGCACCCGGCGCAGTGGAACGGGCATCCCTGCACCCACACCACCGACCGGAGGCCGGGCCCGAGCGCCCGCGTGCCGACATGTGTGGCCGCCACATTGAGCAGCGGCTCGGCAGCCATCAGGGCCGCCCGGTACCCGGCGCGACGGCCTGGGCCCCGGAGCCGGAGCCGGCCGCCGACTCGGGCGGCAGATAGGTGAAGGACAGGCCGCCGACCACGACGTGGGCGCCCGGCTCGCAGGTCACCTCGTTCGGCCGTCCGGACGCGCCGGCCGGTGTGTAGCGGATCAGCAGATCGACCCGGGACCCCTCGGGCGTCCTGCGACGCCGGCCGTGCACCGTGCCCCGCCCGCCCTCGCGCAGGCTGAAGTTCACCCGCCTCCCGGACAACGCGATCCGCTCCGGGATCGCCTCGACGAACACGGGAACGGCCGTCAGCACCCCCCGCAGCCGAGGCCGGTTGACATGCAGCCACCACAGCGACCCGGCTGCCAGGACCGCCGCCAGCGCCGCGCACACGGCCGGCAGGAAGTACACCGAGCCGACCTCGGCCCGCACCGCCAGGGCATCGCCGGTGACCCCGACCCGGTCCGGGACCTTCAGGTCCACGTCGGGGGCGAGCGCCCGCTGCCACGGGGAGGTCACCTGGCCGGACACCCGCAAGGTGGCCCCGCCGTCCTCGGTCCTGCGGTACGGCAGTCCGCCCGCCTGCGGACCTCCGTCGAGTCGGACGGCGTACTCGCGGGACTCGCCCGGTTTCAGGGTCAGTTGCTTCGGCACTCCGGTCACCCGCAGCGGGACTCCGTCCACGGAGACCCGCATGTCGCTCACCGTGAGCGGCACGTGCCGGGTGGCCGACCGGAACGTGACGGAGGCCGTGGCGGAGCCGTCGGTGAGGTCGCGGGCGCCGGTGCCCGTCCAGGAGGCCGTGACGCCCTTGCCGTTGTCCTCGGCGAGCAGCAGCGCCGCCGACCGGGCGCGGGTGTTGTCCCCGGCCCGCCGCAGATAGCCGCTGAGGTCCTCGATGCTCTCCGGGCGCAGCACGAGCGAGTTCTCGACGACATCGCCGAGCAGGTCCGCGCCGGTCGCGCCGCTGCCCAGCGGCAGCGCGTACCCGGCGAGTTCGGTGCGCTTGCCGAGGGCGTCGGCCCGCTCCCGCAGGTCGTCCCAGGACGCCCCGGACGCCTTGGGGTAGTCGCTCCCGCGCGGTGGCTCGTGTTTGCCGTCGGTCAGCATGACGACGGAGGCGATGTCCCCGGCGTCCGCCCGTTCGAGTTCGCGCAGGGCCCGGTCCAGGGCGGACCCGATGTCGGTCCCGCCGGTCGGGTTGGGTGCCTTGGGCAGCGAGGAGACGATCTTCCCCGGGTTCCCGGCGGATCCGATGTAGCGCACGTCGGGGCGGTCGTCGAAGGTGATGAGGGCGACATGGTCGGTGTCGGACAGCCCGTCCAGAAAGACGCCCAGGGTGGAGCGCACGGTGCCGTAGCGGCCGTCGGCCGCCATCGACCCGGACGTGTCCACCAGGACGACGTAGTCGACGGGTTGGTCGGCCACACCGAGTTCCTCGTAGATCCCGTCCCGGGTCGGCGTCTCGGCGGCCGTCGCGGGGACGGTGGCCGCCGACAGAACGGCCAGCAGGGCGGCGGCGACGGCGGCCCCGCGCCGCAGTACGGTCACCGCGCACGGTGGCCAGGCGGTTCGCTTCACGTACGGTCTCCCTGAGTGTCGGGCTGGGGGTCGGTCGGCAGGAGGCCGAACGGGAACTCCTCGGGCGGAGGTTCGGCGGGCTGGTGGTCCTGGGCCGGGTGTCCGCCGGGCGCGGTCCGGCCGAGCGGTTGCAGGACGAGGCAGGCGGTGCCGTCGGTGGCGACGCGCACGCCGACGTTGACGTACGCGCCGTCGCCGTACTGAGGGACCGTCACCACGCCCACCGGGGCGGCGGCGTCCGTCCCCGCCGCGTGGACCAGGATCCGGACCTCGCGTCCGCCGGTCCCGTGGGCCGGTCCGGTCCGGATCCGCACCCGTTCCCCGCCGGTCTCGGCGAACACGGTGGCGCCGCCCGGCTCCAGCGTCCGGGGCGGGCTGATCAGCAGTTCCTCGTCCCGTGGCCGGCCGGCCACGGTCCGGTGGACGCCCACGGCCACGGCATGCGGACAGCGGTCGGGCGGGTCGATGTGTCCACCGGCGACCAGGGCGGCCCCGAACACCGCGGCCAGAGCGGGGTCCGTCCCGCCGGGCAGCGGGGTCGGCGGGCCCAGACGACCGGTCAGGTGCCGCAGCAGCGCCCCGGACCGGGCCGGACCGCCCACCGCGACGACCCGTGTGTCGGGGTCGTCGGCTGCGCCCCGGACTCCCGGCAGGCCGTCCAGGGCCCCGTCGAGGCCGCCCTTGAGCAGGTCCAGTGCCCGGTGCACCAGGCCTGCGGTGATCTCCCGGCCGGCCACCTCGAAGACCACGGTGTCGGCGAACCGGTCGGCGCGGTCGGGCCGGGCCGCCATCCGGTCGAGAGCGACGTCGAGTCGCCGGCCGTTGTTGTCCATGGCCCGGGCGAGCTCCAGGAGCTTCTCGGGGTCGTCGACCGGCAGCCCCGCCCCGGCCAGCACCGCGGCGTCGAACGCGGCACCGTAGCCGTCGTCGGCCGGCGCGTACCGGGCGACTCTGGGCACGGCCACGGCCCCTGCGGCGACGGCGCATTCGGCGACCTCGGCCGCCGAGGCGCCCAGGTCGCACACCAGCCAACGGGACGCGGTCCGGGATTCCGCGTGCCGCAGCAGGGCCAGCACCGCGTGCGGCGTGCTCAGCAGACGGGGACGCGGCAGCGGGCCGTCCCCGGGCAGCACGGCCCGCTCTTCCGGAGGGACGACCAGCACCACCGGTCCGGGCGCACCGCAGTGCTCGCGGTACGCGGCGTAGGCCACGTTCAGCGCGGCCTCCCTGTCACCGCGGACGCCGACGGGGGTGGGCAGCCCCTCTCCGGGCACGGTGCCGGGCAGTTGCACCAACTCCGGTGTCCCGTCGGCGCGGGTCCACGCGACACGGAGGAAGCGTGTGCCGGCGTCGACGGCGATGGCGGGGGCGGAGGGCGTCGTCATCAGGATCCCCCGGGCCACAGCCGACGCGTCCTCGCGCGGCCACCCCCGCGCCGCAGTTCCGTCAGGATCCAGTCGTGCCGCGCCTTCTGGTCCTCGCTGTACTTGATCAGCAGCTCGCGCAGTTCACCGTCCGTGTCCTCGCCGGCGACGGCCGTGTACAGCTTCAGCCCCGGCCAGTCCTTCGCCATGCCGTCCATGTACAGGGCGACCAGCGCCAGGCCGTGCGCTCCCTCCTTGCGGACCCATGCGGCGATCGCGTCCAGCAGTTGGGCGGGGAGACGGCCGGGTCCGTGAGGTGCGTGGGCCTCCAGAATGATCCCGGCGAGTTCCCGGTACGGCGCCCGGTCCCGTACCGCTTTGCGGAAGGCATGCACCGGCCGCAGCCATCCCAGGTCGTACCGCTTCGTCAGCTCCTGCATGAGGTACTCGGGGACGTCGAGATCGTTGATCGGTCTCCCCCGTCCGATCAGCCGCCCGTGCAGTTGCTCGCACAGCTGGGGCAGGAAGGTGCCCGGCAGTGCGTTGTTCGTCTGCTCGATCACGCGCCACGTCCGCCGGGACAGTTCCCCGCCGAGCAGGGCATCGATCGCCAGCCTTCTCAGCTCTCCGTCGGACCGGATCCGGCGGGACAGAACGGACACGTAGTCCGCCAGTTCCTCCTCCGTGGAGAGCCGCTGCAGCCGGGGCATGCCCGGCGTGGTTCCGCCCTGGACAGCCCCGCAGAACAGGTCGGCGTCCGCTGCCACGGCCCCTGACGTCGGCGGCTCCTCGACCGGGACCAGCCGCTCCACGGCTTCCCGCAGTCCTCGCTCGGTGTGGGCGGCCCGCCACAGACCCGGCCACATCAGACCGAGCACCTCCGGCCGCCGCTCCGCCCGGGCGATGTCCAGGGTGGTCCGCCAGCCTCCCTCGACGGCATCGGCGAAATCGGCGGCGTCGGTGGCGGTGGCCGGGGCCAGGGAATCGCCGAGCAGTACGGCCGCGAAGCGCAGCCAGCCGGGGATGGCGTCGGTGGCCATGTCGCCCCGCGCCCGCTGCACCAGGCGGCGCAGCGGTGCCAGACGGCGGTCCTTGTGCTTCAGCAGGTATCCGAGCCATGTCTTGCCGACGGCCGGCTCGCGGACGAGGAGGCGGTCGGCCCGGTCCGTGCTGCGGCCCCACTCGTTCTCGGCCATGTAGATGAGCGTCCCGGTCCATTCGTGCGTCGGTTCCCGGGACTCGACCAGGGCGTCGAACAGTGCGTCGAAGCTGCCGGGCCGGTCGGCCTCGACGGCGTTGTGGAGGACACCCAGGTAGCGCTCGGCCCGTTCGAAGGACTCGGCCGGGGTGCCGGCAGCGAGGACCTCCCGGGCGAGCAGGGGTTGGGTGCGCTCGGTCCAGTGCTCGCTCAGCTGCCTCGCCGCGGCCGCGTCGCCGTGGTGCGCGCTGTGGACCAGGAAGAAGGTCAGCACGCCCAGCCGGTGTTCGTCCATGGACACGGCCGGAAACCGTTCCAGGACCCGCCGGACGTCCTCGACCTCCCCACCGCCCGACCGGATCTCCTCGACCACCGTGTCCATCAGGTCGGCCTCGCGCAGGACGCGGAGCGCCGCCCCGGGGCGTGGCTCCGCGGCCGGTTCCGTGGCCGTCAGCAGGTTCTCCACGATCGCGGTGGTGTCGCCGGTCTTCGCACGCAGCTTGCGCAGCCCGCCCAGATAGGCCCGGGCGGCCTCCTCCCCCGGCTCCTCCGGCGGGCTTCCGCCGAGCACCGCCGAGATCTGCCCCCTGCGTGCCGCGGACGCGAAGAACAGTCTGAGGTCGTGCTCCGCCTGGCCCGTCCAGGTCGCGGCGCTGAGCCAGGCCCGGCATCCGTACGGCAGGAGTGAACAGACCGCGTCGAGGACACGGACGCGGTCGGAGACGTCCGGCAGTCGCTCGCCCGGTCTCGGCACGATCGCCACCTGCCGGTTGCCGAGCAGCAGCGCGGCCACGCCGGCCGCCCACTCGAAGCCCAACTGATCGATCAGTTCGGCGAGTTCGGCGGGCGGGGTCGGTCGGACGGCAACGGTCATCGGGGCCTCGTCGCCCGGCAGAGCGGGCGGATCCGACATCAGCGCCCGGTCGATCCCGGACCAGGTCAGGGCGGACCGACCGGCCTGTGCCCACTCCAGCAGGGTCAGCCGCCAGGTGTAACTGGGGCGGCCGGTGCCGTCGGTGGAGCCGTCCCAGGTGGTCTCCACGGAGGCGCAGGCGGGTTCCGGGTGGGTGCCCGCGCTGCCGAGGAACACCCGCCACGGCAGTTCGCCCTCCTGGTCACGGCCGCTGGGTGCGCCGGTGGCGGAGGCCTTCCAGAGGTAGCTGCTCGCCCGGTCCTTGGGAAGGCTGCTCCGCAGCAACTCGTAGCCCATGGTCTGCCCCGGACGCTTGCCCAGCACTGCCCAGTGCGCGGTCAGTCGCTCCTCACCGAGGCTCTCGTTCAACGTCGTTTTCCTCCGCGCCAGCCGCCCCAGCCGCCGTCGCGGTGGATCCGGCTCTCCAGGTCGATCAGGGGCTCCAGCACGTTGATCGGCACCGGTGAGGTACGAATGTGCAGCGTTCCCTCCCGCATGACCGGCTGGACGTAGTCCGCGTAGTCGAAAACCTGCTGCGGGTTCAGCCGGAAGCCGACGGCGGAGGTCGCGTAGTAGGAGATGCGACGGGGGTCGAAGTGGGAGTAGAGGGCGTCGCGCACCAGCCGGGCGTTGGCTCCGCGGAAGTCGTCGCACATCCACTGGAAGAACTTCTCGCTGTCCTCCCGGGGCACCCGGGGAAGCCGGGATCCCACCGTGTCCTGAACGGCCCAGCCCGCTTCCACCGCGGGCCGGAAGACCTCCGGGTGGTCGAACTTGGCGATGCAGACGGACACGTGGTGCGGAAGCTTGCCGTCGACGAGTTGGCCCTGGTCCCGGACCCTCGCGGTGAGCTGGGTCAGCATCGCCTGGAGATAGGTGAAGCTCTCGGTGGCCTCCTGGGCGTCACCGATCGGGTCGAAGAGGTAGATCAGCCCCTGGGACCGGGCGAGCTGACCGACGAGCTGGGCATGCTGGGGATGATCGTGCCGGAACACCTCTCCGGCCGCGTCCTGGATCTCCAGCACGAAGCTGGGCCGCCGGGACCGGAACCGCTTCCCCTTCTCCTCCGGTCCCTGGACGGACCAGGCCATGCCCTGGACACCCATGGTGGCCTCGGGGAAGGTTCGCCGCCGGGTCAGCAGGTCCATGCCCTGGGTGAGGAAGGTGTTGGCCTCCTGCGTCATGCCGCTGATGTTCCAACTGCCCTTGTTGTGCCGCTGGTACTGCATGGCGGCGATCGGCAGGGCGGCCAGATAGGTCGTCTTGCCCGAGCCGGGCGCGCCCCACAGCCCGATTCGGATGCGGCCGGCGGTCGTCCCGTCCTCCTGCCTGGCGGACGGAATCGGCTCGGGTATCGAGTTCGGCACCGCGTCCGGGACCGGTCCGGGCTGCGGCGTGGGGCCGCCGCCGGCCGGGGCCTGCGCGGGAGGCCTGCCCGGCGGGGTCGCGGGGGCCCCGGGCGGGGGCCCGGGGACCGTGTTCCCGGGGGCCGCGCCTGCCGGGGCCGGGTCGCCGGAGTCCTTCTTGTTCGGGTCGTAGAGATCGGACATGAACTCTCCTCGTACCGGGGAACGCGGGGGCGGAGGGGGACGCGGGGTCACACGAGCGGGGCGGCGAAGGCGAGACGGCAGTCCGGGCCCGCCGACCGCCAGGGCGGGACGAGGCTGTCGGCCACGGCTGCCGCCGGGTCCTCGCCGGGACGGAAGCCGCCGTCGGCGCCGAGGGCTCTCCAGGCCTCGGCGGCGTAGAGCCGGGCCTCGCGGTCCTGGGCGTCCGGCGGCGGTCCGGCCCCCGGATCCGCCCGGGTCATCACCTGGACGCCGTGGGAGCGCAGTCGGGCGAGGGCCGTTCGCCAGTCCACGCCGTGCGGGCAGGCCGGGACGGTGCCGTCCTGGCGGGCCGGTGCGGGTGGACGGCGGGCGACGATCAGGACCACCCGCCGCACGTCGGCTGCGGCCGGGGAGTCGGCGGCGAGCAGGGCCACTGTCTGCAGCGCGTCCTCCAGGGACGACACCGTGTCCTGCCGCCGCCGGGCGGGCGACCATCTGTTCAGGGCGGCCGGCAGCATGGCCGGCGGCCGCGCGGAGACGGGCGCCTGCAGCAGGGTGCCCGGCTGGGCCCAGACGCTCTCGTAGACCGTGTGGTCGTAGTGGCCGACGGCTCCGACCCGGATCGCGGTGCCGGCGCGGTCCCGCCGGGCCAGCAGGGCGGCCACGTCCCGCACGAAGGTGAGGCGTTCCTCGGTCTCCGCCGCGTCTGCGCCGCTGAGTTCGACGGTGAAGAACAGCTCCAGCCTCGGCGGTCTCACGACCCGGCGGGGCAGGGCGGCGAGCAGGCCCGGCACGTCGACGGCGGCCGGATCGCCGTGTGGGGCGACGAGGTCCACCTCTCCGGGGCCGCGCAGGACGAAGGTCAGCCGCACCGGTTCCAGTGCCCCCACCTCGATCCGGTGCACGCTCACGGTGGGCGCGCCGGTCCCGTCGGCGGCGGGCGCGCCGGCCAGCACGGGGAGCAGGGCGTCCCGTCCGGTGACCGGGCCGTACACGGTGACCTCGGCGGTCTCGGTCTCACCGGGGCCGAGCCGGGAGCCCGCGGGAAAGAGCACATGGCTGTGGGGGTGCACGGTGCCGGTGTCGCGGTCGGCCCCGACCAACAGGAGCGTGTGGTCGGCCAGGAGCGGCAGGGTACGCACGAGAGCGCGTACCGCGTCGGCGGTGCTACGGCGGGCCGACGTGCCGTCCGCTCGTTCCGCGCTGCCCGCGTGCAGTTCGGCTCGCGGGGCGCAGGTCTCCCACACGGCGGCTGCCGCGCGTTCCAGCAGTACCCATCCGGGCGCAGGCCGCAGCAGGACGACCGGAGGGTCGGGGACGGCCGGCAGGCATGCCGTGAGCCATCGCAGCACAGCGGCGTCGAATTCCCGGCGGTCGACGGGCCGCAGGGTGCCTATCCCGCCCGCGAGCTGGAAGCGCCGCACATCCTCGTCGGAGTCGAACTCCGGCACGAGCGAACGCCATGGCATGAATCCGGCGTCGTTGTGCAGCGGGATTCCGGCCTCGCCGACGGTCACCTTGATCATGTGGAGTCCGTCGGCCGTGAATTCCACGAAGGACAGTTCCTTGACGCGGCCGCGGTGGAGGTCGTCGAGGAGTTCGCCGCGCCCGGAGGGAATCCGGCCGTCGGCCGGACCGGCTCCGGGCCGTTCCTCCTCGTCCGGCCCCGGCGGACCGCCCCTGGTCACCTCCGCGACCCGTGGGCTGCCGCCGGGTGCACGGCCCGACAGCGCCGCCGCCCGGATGTCCCATGCGTGCCCGGCCGACCGGAGCGCGTCCTCGGCGATCTCCAGGTCCCGGGCGGTCAACTCTCCCAGCACCAGGCCGTCATGGAGCCGCCATCCGCACACCGGGCAGAAGTCGCCGTGCTGATCCGGGGTGGCGCACACCGGGCAGGCAGCCTGTGCCTCACAGGCCCCCCTCACCCGTCCACTCCCCCGGCTCCCCGCCCCGGTCCACAACCGGCGCCCGGGCAGCGACAGACGACCACCACCGCAACACCTTCCCCCGATTTCCGCCGACGCTGCGGTGGCTCCGGCGGCCCTCCTGCCCACGGCCCGTGCCGGAACGACACCGACCGCCGGAGATCCGCGACCGTCACCGCGTCGGCCTCCATGAACCCGCCCATCCATCCTGCCACTCGGGCGCCACCGCTGCATGACGATCCATCAACTCTGGGCTGTCGAAAGGAAACTTGGGCGGCCGGTCGATGCGGCGCCCCCGTCACGCCCCTCTCATCCGCTCCTACGGAACGGGAGGCGTTCTTCCATTTCACCGCGTGACCCGGTCGAGCTCCGGTCGTGAGCCGGGCGTATTCAGGCCGGAAGGCGCTCCACCACCGCCGCCGCCTCGGGGGTGCGCACCACGAAGTGCACGTCCCACTGCGCCCCGCGCGCCAACTCCGCCTCCACGGCCGCCCACACGGCTCCCAGACTGACGCGGTACGGCAGCCCGCCGCGCCCCGAGCCGAGCAGCGGGAAGCACACCGAGCGCAGCGGCGGCGCGTAGCTGTCGTGTTCCTCGGCCAGCAGCGCCAGGGCCCGGGACGCCGCCCGGGTGACGTCGGCCGGCAGCACGTCGTAGTCGTTGGTTCCCGCCCGGGGAACGGCGATCGCGGCGTGGTAGATCCGCCGCACTCCCTGTCCGGCCAGGGCGCCCGCGCCGGTGGCGACCACCGTGCCGGGCAGCACCGCGCGTCCCGCTGTCCCCTGCCGGGCGGCCCACTTGCGCAGTTCGTCGTGGACCGGGTCGTCCAGGACGTCACCGGTCACGCCCCGCACGGCGGCCGCCCGGCGCAGCGACGCCGCGACCGACGCCTTGAACGGCTCGGGCAGCGCGAGATGGACGTTGGCCGGGGCGACCACCACGTCCACGTCCCGCAGCAGGTCCACGGGATGGACGTGGACGGTGAGCGTCACCTGGCGGGGGCCGGCCAGGACCCGGACGGACCGGTGCGTGCCGACGCTCCACTCGCCCTCCTCGGCGCCGGGCCTCCCGGTCTGCCGCGACACCAGCCGCACGATGTGCTCGGCGACCTGTTCGAGGACCCGCACCTCCTGTTCCTTGCGGAACCGCTCGACGCTCACCCCGTACACCGAGGCCGCCCTGGCGCGGCGCGAGGACGCCGGCCAGTCCAGGGTGCCCTGCGCCAGACCCAGGGTGTACTCGGCGGCGGTGCGCAGGGTGCCGGCGTCCAGGTCCGACACGGCGCGCCGCAGCAGCGCCTCGACGGCCGCGCCCGGTGTCCGGGCCGCGGCCGGGTTCACCGCCTGCGCCGCCGACTCCAGGGCGGGCAGTGCGCGGCCGCGCAGCCGGACCAGTCCCGCGCGTCTGACTTCCTTCAGCTCATCGAGAAGTGATGTGTCGTCAGGTAAGGGCTGTGCCACCGGACCACGATGGCATCACGCTTCGACCGAGGACAAGCGGGACGGTCCGGCACGGCGCGATCACGTCCACACCGGCTCCGAGACCTTCGCCCGCAGCGGTTCCAGAAGCCGGTTCGCCCTCCTGACGCCGTCCTTGGAGCCGAGATCCGCGACGCCGTCGTCCGGCAGCACCTCGAACGGCTTGCCGTCGTGGTGGCCGAACCGGTCGTGGAACAGCACCAGGACGTGCTGGGGCCGGTTGTGCCGGGACTGCCAGATCAGCCCCATCACGTCGGGTGCCTGCGCCCGGATCTCCCGCGCCCAGTGCCGCGCCTGGACGTAGTTGGACTCGTCCTCCAGAAGCAGGGTGTTCTGACAGACGGCTGCCAGGTCCGTCGCCCCGATCAGGGACACCAGGACCAGCTCGCACGTGGTCCGCAGGACGCTCAGCGACCGGCCGCGGACGGTGACGTAGGGGATGATCCGCATGCTCTCCGACCGTTCGAACGGCCGTGAGCGCAGCACGCTCTCCGAGAGCGCCGTGGTCGCCGTGTCCGCCAGGTACAGGCTGTGATACGGGTCGAGCACCGTCCCGTCGAAGCGGCTGCCCTGTCGCGGATCGAAGGGGTCCGCGAGCGTCGGGTTGAACTCGTCGGGGGCGTACCTGGCGTTGTGCACCCGCCACAGCCTCGTGTCTTCGGGGATCACATGACGGACGGGGCGCAGTTCCAGCGACGTCATGGGGTAGAAGCCGCTCATCAGTCGCCCTCCACCAGTGCGGTGGCGGCGCCGACCAACCGGTGGTCGGGCAGTCGGCCGAGGAGCGACGCGGGTGTACCGCCCAGCCAGCTGTTCCCGCTGAGCCACCAGGCCGCGGCGCCCCAGGGGTCGATGTCCGCGAGCAGCAGCCGGTTGACCTGGAGGACGACCTCGCGCGGGGTGCCGCTGTCCGCGGTGAACTGGAACTCGGGGTAACGGTCGCCGCCTTGGGGATCCGTCAGTCTGATCAGTTCGGCGGGCGGGGCGGCGCCGCCGCACCGGGCCCGCGCCTCGGCCGCCGACAGGGCAGGTGCCCGGAGCAGCCGCTCCTGGCCGGGGTCGGTGCTGGTGCCGGGGGCCGGGCCGGACGAGGGGCTCGCCAGCAGGGTCACCAGGTCCCGCGCTCCCGCGACGGTCGTCGGGCCGGGCGGTGCCTGGACCAGCCGCAGGGAGTCCAGCGCGACGTACACCGGATGGTCGAACGGCAGCGGCAGCAGGGCCAGACGGACGCCCTGGAGTGCCTTGCGGACCGCCCTGTCGTCGTCCGGTGCCACGGCGGCGAGGGCGCCGAGCCGGGTGAGCAGCAGCGCGTGCTGTTCGTCGTCGAGCGCCTCGCGGACGGTGTCCCGGTGCTCGCCGATCAGGGCGAGCAGCCGCTCCGCCGGACTTGTGCCGTCCTCGCTCGTACCGTTGTCGTTCACGCGTTCCCCCCTTCTGTTCCTGTCCTCGTCTCGGCCGGACCCGGGTGTCCCTGGTGGATGAAGGCGGCCCAGAGTGCGATCCGGTCGAGGTCCGGTCGTTCCATCCGCCGCAGCAGCTCACCGCTGAGCGAGCCCGGGTTCTCGCGCCGCGGGTCGAGCATCCACAGCTGCGCGGCCCTGAGCGCGTCCACGGGGCTCATCCCCTCGACGGTCAGATGGTGGTGGAACACCGCCATCAGCAGCGCCGACGCGCTGTCCTGGGTCGTCCACCGTGATCCGACGACGTCCCGTGCCCCGCCCGCGACGAACGCCGTGGTGAGGGTCAGCGCCTCGTCGTGGTCGCGGGTGCTGAGGTCGGTCTGGCAGGCACTCAGCACAACCAACGGGCCGTCGTCGGCGCCAAGTTGGGTGTCGGGGCGGTCCAGGAGCCGGGTCACTGTCAGGTGGCCCGGGTCCGGCGCCGTGCTTTCGTCGCCGACGGGCTGGTCTCCCGCGGGCTCGGGGGCGGCGAGATGCAGGGCCGAGACGGTGGGGCGGGTCCCCGCCGATCCGTGCGAGGCCACGTGGAGCAGCGAGGCCCCGTCGGCGAGGAACGCGAGGACGTCGTCGGGGGTGCCGGGAACCAGCTCCTCGTCGGGCACCCCGAAGAGCCCGCCGCACATCCGGGCCCGCCGGTAGAAGGCGTCCCGAAGGGCGGTGACCTCGACCTCGGCATGCGTGAGGCCCAGGTTCGGGTCGGCCAGCAGGACGGGGGCTGCCGCCGGATCCCTCGGCGCGCGTCCCACGGTCCGCAGGAACTGGCTGCCGGACGCCGCGTAGCTGACCACGGCGGTCTGGCACAGGTAGTCGTGGGGCGCGTCGTCCGGCAGGCGCGCGGCGTGCCAGGGGACGATGCCCAGTCGCCCGCAGGGCACCAGGACGAGCCTGAGCGGCCCGTCGGCGCGGTCGCCGTCGGCCGCGAGCCGCTCCTCCACATCGGCGAGGACGGGGCCGATCACCTGGTGGGCCCAGTCGCACAGGGCCGTGAGGGCCTCTTCCCATGCCTGTTCGGCGGACGGGTCGCTCCGGCGGCCGTCGCGTGCGGCGGCGTCGCGCACGTCGGTGGCGTCGAGGTAGCGCTCCAGCGGGCCGTTCTCGGCGCCGGACAGGAGCGACTGCACCCACATCCGGACGCCGAGTCGCGGAGCCAGCACGAGCACCACACCGGCGTCCGCGTCGTCGCCGGGAACCAGATAGACGAGCGCGTCCGCGCCGCTCTCGGCGAGCCCGTCGGCGAGTTCGCTCAGCGTGGGCGTGGCGAGCAGGCCGTCCGCACGCCGGTAGCCGAGGGCTTCGAGGGCCTGGCGGCGCAGCCTGCTCGGCAGCTCGCCGGGGACGCCGCCCTCGTCGGCCGTCCCTGGTCCCTGGCTCGCGCCGACCGTCCGCCACGCCTCGGCGAGTTCGTGGTACCCGCCCGCGTCGAGGAGTTCGGGCACCGCCGACGAGGTGGACGCCGCTTGCAGCACCAGGGCCCGGCCCAGTTCCAGGGCGGCCACCGTCTCGTGCAGCCGTCCCTGCGAGGCCGCCCACAGGGCCGCCTGGACTCCCCTGCTCGCTCCCGAACGCGCCGTCAGCAGGCCGTGCTCCGCGCCGGCCTGGAGCAGGACGTCGGCGGCGAGCGCCGTCAGCGACTCCTTGGCGGCTTCCAGGGCCGCGATGTCCTTCACGTCGTCGTTGCGGACCCCGCGCTCGCGGTACGCCTGGGCCAGTTGCCACAGCGCGTCGGCGGCGATCCGCGGCGCCCTCCCCTCCCGGACGCCGTCACGGACCCGCTCCAGCTCGTCGATCAGTGTGCCGAGCTCCGCGCGGTCACGGGTGAGGGAGTAGCGCACGCCCAGGGAGAGGGCCGCGGTGTGCAGCTCCTCCGTCGAGGCCCCGGGCGGCGGCGGAACGTGCTCCGGCAGCGGAGCCGTGCGGTCCTCGGTGAGGGCGGCGCGCAGCAGGTCGAAGTGCGGGATCCGGGGCAGGGGCATCTCGCGGGCGAACGGGAGTCCGCTCTCCCGCACGCCGGACGCCCCCTTCTCCAGGTACGGCAGACTGCGCAGGAGCAACTCGTTGTCCTGGGTGGCGACGCCGAGCCTGCCATAGGCCGCACCCAGGGACAGCAGGACCACGAAACGGAACGAATGGCCTTCCGGGACGGCCTTCTCCAGGGCCTCGGCCTCGTCCACCAGGTCACGCAGCGCCTGGACGTCCTCCGCCTCCCCCGCGTCCATCACCCGGCTGTACAGCTGCAGCGCGCGGCCCAGGACGGCGGGATCCCCGATTCCGGGGGGCAGCGAACCCTGGAGATTCCCGAAGTAGTGAAGGATCGCGTCCATGTGGGCCCGCCCGGCCAACCGGTCCTGGTGCGCGCCACCGGCGCCGGGACTGATGTTGAGCAGGAGCGCCCTGAGGCTCTCCAGGGCGGAGGTCGGGTCCGGCCCGGGGGGCGGCTGGTCCTGAACGGAGCGCAGCCGGCGGAGCAGCTCGTTGACCGCCCGATGGGGATCCTCGCTCTTCAGCACGTCGTCGAGGCCGTACGTGGTGGCGTGCACGGCGTCCATGGCGGCGGCGAGGCGACGGAGTCCGTCGGCGGTGAGAGCGGGGCCGGTGGGCGGCTCGGGGTCCGTGGGCGGCTTCGGAGCCGCCGGGCCCTCGGAGTCCGTGGGCGGCTCAAAGTCCATCCGCCCCTCTCGGTCCGTGGGCTGCTCTGGGTCTACCGGCCGCTCTCGGCCCGTGGGCCGCTCGGGGTCGGTGGGCGGCTTCGGAGCCGCCGGGCCCTCGGAGTCCGTGGGCGGCTCGGAGCCCATCCGCCTCCCTCGGTCCGTGGGCTGCTCTGGTTCCACCGGCCGCTCTCGGCCCGTGAGCCGCTCGGGGTCGGTGGGCGGCTTCGGAGCCGCCCGGCCCTCGGAGTCCGTGGGCGGCTTCGGATCCGCCGAACCCTCGGAGTGCGCGTGCGGCTCGGAGTCCACCCGCCCCTCGGGGTCCGTGGGCGGCTCAAAGTCCATCCGACCCTCTCGGTCCGCGGGCGGCTCTGGTTCCACCGGCCCCTCGGAGCCAGGGGGCCGCTTCGGAACCGCCGGGCCCTCGGAGCCCGTGGGCGGCTCGGAGTCCGTGGGCGGCTCGGGGTGCGCCCGTCCCTTCGAGGCCGTGGGGGGTTCGGGGGCGGGGGTGCTGGGGTGGGGCGGGGCAGGTGCCGGTGTGTCTGTGGGTGGGCCGGCCATGCCCCACATCCGTTCCATCATGTGCCGCAGCTGATCCGCGTAGGGATCCCCCGCGGGCAGGATGCCCGTGAGCAGGTCGGAGAGTCCCGCCCTGTCGGGTGCCGCGTAGAACCCGCGCAACCGCCGCAGCTGGTCCAGGAACTCGGACGGCAGCGGCAGTTCCACCACATCCGCCATCAGCCCGTCCATCTCCACCGCGACGTTCGCCATCCCGGCGTACCCCGCCCGCGAGACCCACTCGAGGTAGGCCGAGAGATCGACTGCCTCCCCGAACCCCGGCTGGAACTGCCACGGCGAGACGAGCGGCAGCAGAAACAGCGCCGCCCACCGCCGGTCCTCCTCGGTCGCCGCCGCTCCCAGTGCCGTCCCGGGGTCCCGTACGTCCCGTAACAGCGACTCCGCGCGCACCCGGTCGTCGGGCGCGCCGCCCCCGGCGAACCGCCGCTGGGCCAGCGCGGCTGCCAGCCACACGTTCACCGTGCTGCGCAGTCCTGGATCGTGACCCAGCAGCCTTTCCAGTTCGCCGAGTTCGGTGATCGACGCGTCATACACCCGCGGCGGGGCAGGAGCGGCCCCCAGGGCGGGCAGCAGGCTTCTGACCCGCCCCGTGGCGTCCGCCGCCCACGCGCGCAGCCCCTGTACACCGCCGCTCTCCTCGTCGCTCACCGGCGTCCTGCCTTTCCGGGTTGCCCGCCTCGACCGGTCCCCGACCCCCGTACGGCCCTTGGGAGTTGGGATCACCGTCACTATGCCGATCCGTCGGGCCCGGGGCGACAAGATCCAGCGTTTCCGCCGCTCAACGCCCCAAATCCGCCCGGGACTCGCCCAGGTCCGCCCGCATCTGCCGCCGCATCTCCCTCAGCCGGTCCCACAGCGCGTCGATCCTCCGCTGTGCGGCCGGCGGCGAGTCCCCCGGTCGCGGGACTCCGTCGTCCAGACGCCGGACCATTCCGTACACCGTGCCGAGGTCACGGCTGACGTCGCCCGCGATGCCGAGCACATGCTCCGGCATCCGCATCTGAGCCTCCGCGTACACGTCCCGGTGGTGGTCCCGCGCCTCGGTCAGCCGCTGCCGCACGGACCGAGCGTCCTCGTCGCGCCCCAGCGCGTGCAACTGGTCCGTGAGCGCCGCCAGATACTGCCTGGCCGAGGTGTTGAGCGCCACGTAGCACGACCGCAGCTCCTGGGCCTCACTGCGCCGTTCCCACACCTGTTCGGCCCGCTCCTGCTCACGTCGCCGACCGCGGTCCGCCGCGCGCTGCGTCAACAGCGCGGACAGCAACGTCCCGACGACTCCCGCGACCGCGACCAGGGCAGCGGTGGCGTCACCGACGTCCACGGGCCCTCCCTCCACGTAGCGTCACAACGCCAGGGAAGCAGCGGACCTCTCCTCGTGTGAACATCCATCCGAAGATGGCCCGACATTCGGCCCACCCCCGACCAGCCCTGCCCGCGAGTTCAGTCCAGCACGCGCCGCCTCTCCCCCAGCAACGCCCGGGTCGCCGCGTGCTCCGACGTCGTGAAGACGTCCGTCGTGCGCCCCGCCTCCACCACCCGCCCGCCGTCCAGCACCGTCACCGTCTCCGTGCGGTCGGCGATGAGGGGCAGGTCGTGGCTGATCAGCACGAGCGCCGTGCCGTGCTGGTCGCGGAGCCGGGTCAGCAGGTCCATGATCGCCTCGGCGGTGTCCGTGTCCAGCGCGGACGTCACCTCGTCGCAGATCAGCACGTCCGGGTCCGCCGCGAGCGCCCGGGCGATGGCGATGCGCTGGCGCTGGCCGCCGGACAGCTCGTGCGGATAGCGGTCGGCGAACGCGGGCGGCAGGCCGACCTGTTCGAGGAGGTCGGCCACCCGCCCGGGGATGTCGGCGGCCGGACAGCGCCGGTGCAGCCGCAGCGGCCTGCCGACCGCGCTCCCGACGGTACGGCTCGGATTGAGCGCGCCGAGCGGATTCTGCGTGACCAGCTGGAGCCGGCGCCGCCGCTCGCGGTCGCGACCGCGCAGGCCGGTGTTCAGGGGCGTACCGTCCAGCCGTATCGTCCCCGAACTGATCGGCTGGAGGCCGACGACCGCTCGTACCAGCGTGGTCTTGCCGGAGCCGGAGGCGCCGACGATTCCGGTGGCCGATCCGGCGGAGACGGTCAGGTCGACGCCGTCCAGCACCGGGCTGCCGCCGAACTCCACGCGTAGGTCCCGGACTTCGAGCACCGCGGCTGCCCCGGCCGGCGATCTGCGCTCCGCCGTGGCCGACGGCACCGGCTTCCGAGGCGCGGGCAGGTGCACGCCCAGTTCCACGACCTCGTCCGCGATCCGCTCCACCAGCTCGGGATCGTGGCAGGACAGGGCGACGGCCAGATGGTGCTCGCGGGCCAGGTGTCGCAGCAACTCGCCTATTTCCGCGCGGAGTTCGGGGTGCAGCCCGGCCGTCGGTTCGTCCAGGAGCAGGACGTCGGGGCGGCGGGCCAGGGCCCGGGCGAGGGCGACGCGGCGTTGCTGCCCGCCGGAGAGCGCCGAGGGACGGCGGGCCGACAGGCGGCCCCCGGCGCCGTCGGTGTCGGGGAGGCGGACCTCCGTGAGGAGGGCGCCGACGGTGTCGGCGGCGCGGTCGACGGACAGTTCCCGGATCAGCGACCGCACCCGCATCCTGGGGTTCAGGCCGGACCCCGGGTCCTGCCCGACGTACGCCAACCCCCTGCTCCGCAGCGCCCTCAGCTCCCGTTCGGACAGGGCGAAGACGTCCTGGCCGAGCACCTCGACCCGGCCCTCTCTGCGGGTGGTGCCCGGCGGCAGCAGGCCCATGACCGCGCGCAGCAGGGTGGTCTTGCCGGAGCCGGAGGGGCCGGTCAGCGCGACCACGCGGGCCGGGCGGAGGGTGAGGGCCGCGTGCTCCAGGAGCAGCCGGCCGTCGGGGGCGGCGACGGTCAGGTCGGTGACCTCGACGACGGGCCGGTCGCCGGGCGGGCCGGAAGGCTTGTCGTACCGGTCGGGGTTGTGGCTCACAGGACGGGTACCGCCTTCCGGCCGGTCTGCGGGGCGAGCGCGGCCGCCGCGAGGTTGACGCTGAGCGCGAGCAGGCCGATGGCGAAGCTGGGGGCGACCACGGCCCACGGGTTGAGCAGCAGCCCGGGCGAGTTCTCGCGGATCATCAACGCCCAGTCGGCGGCGGGTGGTTGCGGCCCGACCTGGAGGAAGCCCGCCGTCGCCACCAGGTACACGGCGGCCACGAAACGCAGGCCGAACAGGGCGAGCAGGGTGGCGCGCAGGTTGGGCAGGATCTCGCGCAGGACGAGGTACCACAGGCGTTCTCCGCCCGCCGCCGCGGACTCGACGTACCCGGTGGCGGCGACCGGGGCCGCCGCGCCGGCCGCGAGCCGCACGGCGTACGGAACGCCCAGCGCGACCGCCGCGGCGATCACGGCGAGCCGGCCGCCGCCCGGCCAGGACAGGGTGACCAGCAGGATGCCGAGCACGGCGGGCAGCAGCATCAGCACGTCCGCGATCCGCTCGACGATCCTGCCGACCAGGGGTCGTACGGCCCCGACGGCACCCAGGACGGCGGCGGTGCCGGTGACGAGGAACGCCACCAGCAGGGAGGACAGGACCAGTTCGCGGCCTCCGGCGAGCAGTCTGCTGAGCACGTCCCGGCCGAGCTGGTCGCCACCGAGGACGGCGTCGGCGCCGGGCTCGGCGTACGGCGCGGTGACCGGGGCGTCGACGGCGTGCGGCGCGAGCCAGGGTCCGGCCAGGGCGACGGCGACAAGGAGCAGCGCCGGAACCACCCGTATGACGGTGCCACGCGTACGAGGGTTCATCGGCGGCCTCCCGCCATCCAGTCACGTATGAGATCCGCCAGCAGGAGTACGACGGTGATGACCGCGCCCGCGAGGGCCGTGACCCCGGCGATGACCGGGCTGTCGCGGTCGGTGACCGCGGAGGCCAGCACCGAGCCGATGCCGGGGTAGTTGAAGATGGTCTCCACCACCACGGCGCCGCCCAGCAGCATGCCGGTGGAGGTGGCCAGGCCCGCCGCGATGGTGGGCAGCGCGCCGGGCAGGACGTGGTGGCTGAGGACCCGGTGCGGTGGGAGGCCGTCGAGGACGGCGGTCTCCACGTGCGGGGCGCGGGCCTCGTCGGCGAGGGCGGCCCGCACGATCCGGGTGTTCCAGCCGGCCTGCGGGATGGTCAGGGCGAGGGCGGGCAGCACGAGCATGGTCCAGGAGTCGGGGGATCCGTCGGCGTCGGTGAGGGTGACCGCGGGCAGCCAGCCGGTCCACAGGGAGAAGACGAGGACCAGCGCCACCGCCACCACGAACTCGGGCAGCGCGAGCACGGCGGTCGCCGAGCCGGACACCGCCCGGTCCACGCGTCCGCCCGGCCTGAGCGCCGCCCAGCAGCCGAGGGCGAGGGAGAGCACGGCGGTCAGCAGCAGGGCGATGCCGCCGAGCAGCAGGGTGTTGGGGAACGCGCTGGACAGCAGGTCGGTGACGCGTTCGCCGCGCGCCGAGGTGCCGAGGTCGCCGGTGGGCAGGCCGGACATCCAGTCCCAGAAGCGTTCCAGGACCGGCCGGTCGAGGCCGAGCAGTTCGCGGCGCCGCTCGACGTCGGCCGCGCTCTCGCCGCGCTCGGAGGTGGCGGTGGCGGCGTCGCCCGGCAGCAGCTCGACGGTGACGAACACCAGCGCCAGCAGGACAGCCAGCAGGACAGCGCGTTTCAGCAGGACGACGCCGGTGCGGGCGAGCACGGTCACGGCGACGTGCCGCGCCGGTCCGGGCTTGCGGACCGGCGCGGTGGTGGTGTCGGCGGTCAACGGGCCAGCCATGCCCGTTCGAGCAGCACGCGTCCGTAGCCGGGCAGCGTGGGCAGCCCCTGGACGGCGGGCGCGGCGAGGTCGATGCCGTCGGCCATCCCCCACAGCAGGTAGCCCGAGCTCTCGTGCTCGATGCGCTGGACCTCCTTCAGCAGCCCGGCCCGCTCGGCCGCGTCGGCGGTGCCGATCGCCTTCTCGTACGCGGTGTCGAAGGCCTTGTCCTGCCAGCCGGCCTCGTTGGTGCCGCTTTCGGAGACCATGGTCTTGCTGGCGAAGAAGACCACGGAGTCGTTGGTGCCCCAGTAGGTGGTGTAGAGGTCGCCCTTCAGCCAGGTCTTGTCCCAGAAGGTCGCCGACTCCTGCTTGACCACCTTGACCTTCACCCCGGCCTCGCGGACCTGGGAGGCGAAGAGGGTCGCCGACTCGGCGAGCCCGGCGATGTCCTCGGTGGTGAGCAGCTCGTACGTCTTCGAGGTGTCGAACCGGGCTTCCTTCAGCAGCTGCTTGGCCCGCGCCAGGTCCCGTCCTCGCTGGGGGATGTCCTTGGCGTAGGCGGGGTCGCCGGTGCCGAGGATGTCGTTGGCGACGCTGCCGTAGCCGGAGAGGACCTGCTCGACCATGGCCTCGCGGTCGACGGCCAGGCGGAGCGCCTCGCGGACCTTGGGGTCGGCGAACGGGCCGTCGGCGGTGCGCATGACAATCGGCATCGCCATGTCGTTGGGGCGGCGGATCGTCTGGATGTCGCCGCGGCCCTTGGCCGTTCGGGCGGCGACCGCGCCGACGTTGGAGGCGAGGTCTATCTGGCCCGACAGCAGGGCGTTGGCCATCGCCTGCGGGCTCTCGAAGATCTTCACCTCGATGGCGTCGAGGTACACGTCGCCGCCGTACCAGTCGTCGTTGCGCACCAGGCGCGCGTTGCCGCCGCGGAACCAGTCCAGCTTGAAGGGGCCGGTGCCGGGCGCCTTGGCGATGTCCTTGTCGGCCGTGTCCTTGGGGACGACGAAGGTGGTGAGCCGCAGCAGCAGCGGGAGTTCGGCGTTGGCGTAGTCGGAGACGAGGACGACGGTGTCGTCGCCGTCGGCCGTGATGTTCTCGGCCTGGATGCCGGGCAGCCGGGAGGCGCCGGACGGGGTGCCGCGCAGTCGGCGCAGCGAGAAGACTACGTCGTCGGCGGTGACCGGTGAGCCGTCGTGGAACTTCGCGCCCTTGGCGATGGTGAACCGCCAGGTCTTCAGGTCCTCGGACGGCTGCCAGCGGGCCGCCAGCCGCGGCATGGTGTTCGGCTTGGTGCCGGGCACGGTCAGCGTGTCGTATACGAGGCTGATGATGAGGTAGTCGCTCTCGTTGGCCTGGCTGCCGTGCGGGTCGCGGGTGATGGCGCCCGCGCGGCCGAGGGCACCGACCCGGAGGGTGCCGCCACGGCGGGGCTTGGCGGTGGCGCCGGGTGCGGACCCGGCTGTGTCGTCGTCACTGCCGCCGCAGCCGGTGAGCAGGGTGGCCGCGCTGATGGCGCCGCCGGCCCACAGCAGTTGACGTCTCGTCAGGTCCACGTCGTCCTCGTTTTCGCAGGGCGTTCGCTTGCTGAGGTTTGCCTACCCTGCCTCACAGGGGGCGCACAAGGGCGCACGGAGTGAGAAAGAACAAACTTAGGTAAGCCTTGCCTGTGACTTGCGCGTTGACTATGTTTCAGCTCGGCAACGGGCCGGACACATTCCGTGACCCGCCCCGCAAAGCTTCATATCTGTGCCCGTTCACACCGGGACGCCGTGCCGACCACACGTGCGCGTCCCGCATCAACCCCCCGCACCCGAACGGACGGTTTACATGCAGACGGGAACTTTCCCCGTACGCACGCTCACCCCTGCCTCGGTCGCCGAGCTGACCACCGCCGCCGAGACCCTGCTCACCGCCTTCGCCGGTTCGCCCAGCCACCCCGGACTTCTCGACCAAGTCCCCGCGGTCGCCGCCTCGTTGGGCGAGGAGTTACACCACGCCTGCCGCCCCTCCGACACACCCGACGGCCTCTTCGTGCTGGACGGTCTGGATGTCGACGACGCCACGCTCGCCCCGACGCCCGACCACTGGTCGAGCGCCGGTGACGCGGGCGCCGTGCACGACGTCGCGCTGCTGCTGATCTCGGCGCTGATGGGCGTCCCGATCGCCTGGGAGGGCCAGCAGGACGGCCGGTTCGTGCACAACATCGTGCCCTCGCCCGGACACGAGGCCGAACAGACCGGCGCCAGCAGCAGCGTGCTGCTCAGCCCGCACACCGAGGACGCCTTCCACCCCGGCCGCGCCCATCTGCTGCTGCTCGCCTGCCTGCGCAACCCCGACGCGGTCGCGACCACGGCGGCCAGTGTGCGCCGGGTTCAACTAACCGACAGCGACACGGAGTTGCTCAGTCGCCCGGAGCTGCCGATCCTGCCCGACGACGCCTACGAGGAGGCGCGGGCGTACGAGGGTGAGGCGCCGCCCGTGCCGACGCTGTGGGAGTCGCAGGACGGCCCGACCCTGCGCTTCGACCCCGCCTACACGCCTCTGGACCGGGCCTCGGCCGAACACCGCGCCGCGTACGGCCGCCTGGCGGAGGAACTCTCCCGCGTCTCGGTGGCGGTGAGCCTCGAACCCGGCCAGGTACTGGTCGTCGACAACGACCTCGTGGTGCACGGCAGGGTCCCTTTCAAGGCCAGGTACGACGGTACGGACCGCTGGCTGAAACGTTCCTCCGTACGCGTTCCGGGGCGTCGGACCCGTCCGCCGGAAGAACGGTTCGAACACGGTTACGGCCAGAAGGTTCTGGAGGCTTACGTATGACCGACACAGGCAACGGCGACAGCTCCACACTGCGGATCCTCAGCACCAGCGACGTCGCCGGCATCGAGATCGGCCTCACCGATGTCGTCTCCGTCGTCGAGCAGGCGTACGGCACGCTCGCCGAGGGCCGCTCCGACAACCCGCGCAAACTCACCGTGCAACCCGAGGACGGCCACTCGGTGGCGTACGCGATGCTCGGCCGGGACGGGGTGCGCGGAGTCGTCGCGATCAAGACGTCGTACAAGTACGGCCTGCACGAGGACCGCGACAAGCAGCACTACTACACGACGCTCACCCTCTACGACGACGAGACCGGCCTGCCGGTGGCGATGATGGACTGCGGCCGGGTCGGCGCCCTGCGCACCCCCGCGGTCTCCGCGCTGCTGGCCCGCGAACTCGCCGCGCCGGGCAGCCGCAGCGCCCTCGTCATCGGCACCGGCACGCAGGGGCGGCTCGCGCTGCCGTTCCTGCTGACGACCCGGCCGGACCTGGAGCGGCTGATGCTGTCCGGCACGCATCCGGAGGGCATCCGCGCGGTGCGGGAACAGCTCGAAACCCACTTCCCACAACGGGAGTTGGAGGTCGTGACCGATCTGCGGGCGGCCGCCGAGGACGCCGACATCGTGCTCGCCACCGCCGGCCCGAACACCCCGGCCTCCGTCGAGGCGGAGTGGCTGAAGCCGGCGGCCCTGTGCGTGCTCGTCGGCTACGGCATCGCCCCCTCCACCCTGCACCGCGCCGACCGGGTCGTCGCCACCAGCGCCGCGCAGATGAAGGTCACCGGCACCGACATGGCGGACGCCGACGGTCATCTGCGTGATGCGGACGCCGAGTTCCCCGAGGTGCTCGCGGGGCGGGCGGACGGGCGGACGGATCCGGGGCAGCGGATCTTCGCGTACAACAGCGGGCTGGTCGTCACCGACATCGCCCTGGGCCACCGGTTCGCGCAACTCGCCCTCGCCCAGGGGCTGGGCACGGCGGTGCCGCTGTGGCGGTGACGACGACGAACGCCG